>NZ_RCNR01000120.1 GCF_009725985.1 Zobellia amurskyensis | reverse complement strand
TTTAGAATTTAGATAGAGTGGCATCCAGCCTACAAAAAGCCACCATATAGGCTCTATAAAAAAGCGAGACATCAATACGCCCCAAGACTCTTTGTAGCTTAATATTTTAGCTACGGATAATCCTTTCTCTTTTTCAGTATCGTCGGTTTCGGAAAAGGCAATTTTATCCGCAAGAATCAATTTTTGCTCTTCTTCAGTTATCCACGGATGCTTTTCTGGTTTCGCCTTGTTAATGAATAACCAAGGAATAACCCAAAGTAAC
>NZ_RCNR01000119.1 GCF_009725985.1 Zobellia amurskyensis | reverse complement strand
AGCTTATGAACCAATTTGGCTACAGCTTCATCCAGCAATAAATCAGTATCTAAAACTACCTCAAAATTCTGGGGCAATTTTAGGTCTTTAGCAAAGGTTCGTATTAGTCTGTGGGTAAACTTATCAATTGTAGAAATATCAAAAAAAAGCATAATTGTGCAAAATCTCCTTCAATGCCGTTTGGAGCGTTTGCCAAGGGTAACAGCATCAATGCCCAACTCGTGCATTAAATCAATAAAGAGAGGAGGTGCTTCTGCTTCACTAGACACTTGACCAAATTT
>NZ_RCNR01000118.1 GCF_009725985.1 Zobellia amurskyensis | reverse complement strand
TTGTTCCGGCCTCATCAACCAAAGTGATGTTACCATCATTGTTATCTTCTATACGTACGATGCTCTCCTGAATGGAAACCGTAGTCCCGTCTTCCTTTTGGTATACACCGATTTCATTTCCACTAGTTGAGGTTCCGGTGATGTCCGTAACCGTCTCATCTATTTCCGTTACCGTACCATCGGCTTCCGTTACCGTAGCGATCAAATTACCGGCAATGACATCCGTGATGGCGATTCCATTCGTGTTGATGTCAACGTCCGTCCCGTCGCCATTGGTGAAA
>NZ_RCNR01000117.1 GCF_009725985.1 Zobellia amurskyensis | reverse complement strand
CTGTGATTGCGTTGTCTGCATCTGTTCGTTTGGTCGTACANACGTTTTGCACTGCAAGAATCGCGCGTCTGCATCAGCTCGTTTGTCGACATCGTTTTGTACAGCTGCGATTGCGTTGTCTGCATCTGTTTCGTTTTGGTCCACATCGTTTTGCACTGCAAGAATCGCGGCGTCTGCATCAGCTTCATTTTGGTCAACGTCATTCTGGATAGTAGTTTCCGCTGTAGTTGCTCTGTTGGTTTCAGCTAGTATTGCTGCATCAGCGTCAGCTTCATTCTGGTCCAC
>NZ_RCNR01000116.1 GCF_009725985.1 Zobellia amurskyensis | reverse complement strand
GACGCGACAACGCAATCGCAGCTGTACAATCTGACGTGAACCAAAACGAGGCCGACGCAGATGCCGCAATTCTTGCCGAAACCAACAGGGCAACTGCAGCTGAAACTACTATCCAAAATGACGTCGACCAAAACGAGGCTGATGCAGACGCCGCGATTCTTGCAGAAACCAACAGAGCAACTGCAGCAGAAACTACTATCCAAAATGATGTCGACCAAAACGAGGCCGATGCAGATGCTGCCATCGCTTTAAAGGAAGATTCCGCAAACAAATCGGATGACGTAAACCTTGCGGATGCCACAAACACCAAGTTCCCAACGGAACTCGCTGTC
>NZ_RCNR01000115.1 GCF_009725985.1 Zobellia amurskyensis | reverse complement strand
ACTGCAAGTTCCGTTGGGAACTTGGTATTCGTGGCATCCGCAAGGTTTACGTCATCGGATTTGTTAGCAGCGTTTTCTTTTAAAGCGATGGCTGTATCGGCATCGGCCTCGTTCTGGTCGACATCATTTTGGATGGTAGTTTCGGCTGCAGTCGCTCTGTTGGTTTCAGCTAGTATTGCTGCATCAGCGTCAGTTTCGTTTTGGTCGACATCGTTTTGTACAGCTGCGATTGCGTTGTCTGCATCTGTTTCGTTTTGGTCAACATCGTTTTGCACTGCAAGAATCGCGGCGTCTGCATCAGCCTCGTTTTGGTCGACGTCATTTTGGATAGTAGTTTCAGCAGCAGTTGCTCTGTTGGTTTCAGCAAGAATT
>NZ_RCNR01000114.1 GCF_009725985.1 Zobellia amurskyensis | reverse complement strand
AATAGGGTCTACTTCTTCAAGAGGTATTTCTTCTTCGACTACAACTTCCTCTTCAATCTCTTCCGATACAGGCTCTGGCTCAGGCTCCAAAACTTCTTCTTCTACAATAGGGTCTATTTCTTCAGCTGGTATTTCTTCTTCGACAACTACTTCCTCTTCAATCTCTTCCGATACAGGCTCTGGCTCGGGTTCCAAAACTTCTTCTTCTACTATAGGATCTACTTCTTCAACAGGTATTTCTTCTTCGACAACTACTTCCTCTTCAATCTCTTCCGATACAGGCTCGGGCTCAGATTCCAAAACTTCTTCTTCTACAATAGGGTCTATTTCTTCAGCTGGTATTTCTTCTTCGACTACAACTTCCTCTTCAATCT
>NZ_RCNR01000113.1 GCF_009725985.1 Zobellia amurskyensis | reverse complement strand
GAAAATGAGCTTAAAATCCCCGTATGGTACAATACTATGGACGGTGCAATTTCAATAAGAACTTCCGAAAAATTTCCCAAACCATATTCAATAGGGCAAATTAAAGCTTATGTCAATATTACAACGTGGATACTCTTACTGCCTTGTATATGGTATATAATTCATTATCAAATACAAAAACGCAAAAAAAAAATCTTAGAAAATTTTAACTAATAAATAACTGCTTACAACAAAAGTAACCGTTACACAAGCCGTTGATTCTCCACGGATCGGATTGAGATAAGCCTCTTCAAGGGGCTTCGGGCTTAATCTTAGGGTTTGTGTATTTTTATGAAGTCCGCTAAATCTTATGGATTTAGCTTTGAAAAAAAGAAAAAGCAAAACAATAAGCTTTAGCC
>NZ_RCNR01000112.1 GCF_009725985.1 Zobellia amurskyensis | reverse complement strand
GGGAGAACCGCTTAGTTGTGCAAAAAGTTGAGTTTCGGTCATTGTCGCGCCTTCACAGATGGTCAAAGTTCCGTCGGTACCGGCATTTGGAGCTGTTTGTTCTGAGACGACCACTTCGGCAGTATCGTCCACTGTACAAGGCAACGTTGCTGCAACCGTATACGTATAGGTTCCTGTTCCTGCCATTGCTGGCGACCATGTTCCGCCTGAATCGGGAGTACCGCTAAGCTGCGCAAAAAGTTGGGTTTCGTTTACTGTTGCGACTTCGCAGATGGTCAATGTTCCATCGGTACCTGCATTTGGAGCAGATTGATCTGAAACAACGACTTTGGAAATATCATCAACGGTACAGGGCGATGTAGCTGCAACGGTATAGGTGTAAGTTCCTGCCCCGGAAGG
>NZ_RCNR01000111.1 GCF_009725985.1 Zobellia amurskyensis | reverse complement strand
ACGCATGATGTCGTGAAGCGGATTGGTGCTGGTGAACTGCTGTGTTTAGAGGCGGACCAATAGGCTTTTAGTAGCAATGGTTGCCAAAGATATGGGGGCCAATGTTATTATTTCAGAGGTGAACGAAAACGTATAGCCAAAGCTAAATCTATGGGGTTACATGCTGTAAACCCTATGAAATCCTCTCCCCCCCAAAAGACCAACAAGCCCAACTTGCTGAACTACTTTGGGCTATGGATGAGGTGATTGAGAGTGAGATAAAAACTCAGCATAATATTGCAAAGTATCTTGAAGCTGTTTCTGGTCGGGTTTTTAGTAGAAGAGTTTTAACGTTTTCAAAAAGAGATCCTTTTGAGATTGACTCGCAAAGTTTCAAAGAGTATAATTTGAATGATTTATGTGATTTGATAACAGATGGCGCACATGCATCCCCCGAAGACTGTAGAGAG
>NZ_RCNR01000110.1 GCF_009725985.1 Zobellia amurskyensis | reverse complement strand
GTCGACCAAAACGAGGCTGATGCAGACGCCGCGATTCTTGCAGTGCAAAACGATGTTGACCAAAACGAAACAGATGCAGACAACGCAATCGCAGCTGTACAAAACGATGTCGACCAAAACGAAACTGACGCTGATGCAGCAATACTAGCTGAAACCAACAGAGCAACTGCAGCCGAAACTACAATCCAAAATGATGTTGATCAGAACGAGGCCGATGCGGATGCTGCCATTGCGTTAAAAGAAAATGCCGCAAACAAATCCGATGACGTAACCCTTGCCGATGCAACCAATACCAAGTTCCCTACCGAACTGGCCGTAAAGACCTATGTAGACGGACAAATCACAGCGACCGCGGATGACGATATTACTGGTGCCTCGATTGATGGTTCAAGTGTTCTGAAAATCGATGAAGGTACTTCTTCGGTGACCGTGGACCTTTCCGCATTGGAAGAGTCCGCAGATATCACAGCGGTACAAAACGATGTTGACCAAAACGAATCTGATTCTGATGCAGCAATTCTTGCCGTGCAAAACGATGTCGACCAAAACGAAACTGACGCTGATGCAGC
>NZ_RCNR01000109.1 GCF_009725985.1 Zobellia amurskyensis | reverse complement strand
ACCGGCTTCCGCTGCGTTCAGGATGTTATCCGCTGTGATATCATCTATCTCTAATACTGGAATAGGCAATGTAGTATCTACCGAATACAGTTGTGTATCCGTTGCACTTGCAGAATTCCCGGCTGCGTCCGTAGTGGTTACACTACCATCTACCGTGGTATCCCCATCGGCAGCCAAAGCACTTCCAGGTACATCGATGCTATAGTCGCCCAATGCGTCCACGGTTCCCGTATAATCCGTACCATCTACTGTTAAGGTTACTGTATCGCCTGTATTGAAATCTCCTCCTACCGTACCCGTTACCGCTACGTCCGCTCCCGCTTCCGTGGCGTTCAGGATGTTATCGGCCGTGATATCGTCGATGGCCAATGTTGGAATTGGCGCTACTACATCTACACTATATACTTGCGTATCAGTTGCCGTTCCTATATTGCCCGCCGTGTCCGTTGTGGTAACACTTCCGTCTACCGTGGTATCCGCGTCGGCCGCCAAAGCACTTCCAGGTATATCGATACTATAGTCGCCCAATGCGTCCACGGTTCCCGTATAATCCGTACCATCTACTGTTAAGGTTACCGTATCGCCTGTATTGAAATCACCGGATACGGTTCCTGTTACCGCTACATCCGCTCCTGCTTCTGTCGCGTTCAAGATGTTATCA
>NZ_RCNR01000108.1 GCF_009725985.1 Zobellia amurskyensis | reverse complement strand
CCACGGTAGATGGTAGCGTGACCACAACGGACGCAGCCGGGAATTCTGCAAGTGCCACGGATACACAACTGTATTCGGTAGATACAACATTGCCTATTCCAGTATTAGAGATAGACGATATCACAGCGGATAACATCCTGAACGCAGCGGAAGCCGGTGCCGATGTTGCCGTAACAGGTATTGTAAGTGGTGATTTCACTACCGGTGATACGGTTACTTTAACGGTTGACGGTACGGATTACACCGGAACCGTGGACGCATTGGGTGACTACAGTATCGATATACCTGGAAGTGCTTTGGCGGCCGACGCGGATACCACGGTAGACGGAAGTGTTACCACTACGGATGCAGCTGGAAACTCTGCAAGTGCTACGGATACACAACTGTATTCGGTAGATACTACATTGCCTATTCCAGTATTAGAGATTGATGATATCACAGCGGACAATATCCTGAACGCGACGGAAGCGGGAGCGGACGTAGCGGTAACGGGCACGGTCAGCGGTGATTTCAATACCGGCGATACGGTCACTTTAACAGTAGACGGTACGGATTATACGGGAACCGTGGACGCCTTGGGTGCCTACAGTATCGATGTACCTGGAAGTGCTTTGGCGGCCGATGGGGATACCACGGTAGATGGTAGTGTAACCACAACGGACGCAGCTGGGAATTCTGCAAGTGCTACGGATACGCAACTGTATTCGGTAGATACTACATTGCCTATTCCTGTATTAGCTATTGACGATATCACAGC
>NZ_RCNR01000107.1 GCF_009725985.1 Zobellia amurskyensis | reverse complement strand
AAAGACCTATGTGGACGGACAAATCACAGCAACCGCGGATGACGATATTACAGGTGCTTCGATTGATGGTTCCAGCGTATTGAAGATCGATGAAGGCGCTTCTTCCGTAACAGTGGACCTTTCCGCATTGGAAGAATCCGCAGATATCACAGCGGTACAAAACGATGTGGACCAGAATGAAGCTGACGCAGACGCAGCAATACTAGCTGAAACCAACAGAGCAACTGCAGCGGAAACTACCATCCAAAATGACGTTGACCAGAATGAGACAGACGCCGATGCAGCAATTCTTGCCGAAACCAATAGAGCAACTGCAACGGAAACTACAATCCAAAATGACATCGACCAAAATGAGGCTGATGCAGATGCTGCCATTGCGTTAAAGGAAGATTCCGCGAACAAATCGGATGACGTAAACCTTGCCGATGCAACCAATACCAAATTCCCAACGGAACTGGCCGTAAAGACCTATGTGGACGGACAAATCATAGCAACCGCGGATGACGATATTACTGGTGCCTCGATTGATGGTTCCAGTGTTCTGAAAATCGATGAAGGCACTTCTTCCGTGACCGTGGACCTTTCCGCATTGGAAGAGTCCGCAGATATCACAGCTGTACAATCGGATGTAGACCAAACGAACTGACGCAGACGCCGCGATTCTTGCAGAAACCAACAGGGCAACTGCTGCTGAAACTACCATCCAAAATGACGTTGACCAGAATGAAGCCGATGCTGATGCAGCCATTGACGTTAAAAGAAACT
>NZ_RCNR01000106.1 GCF_009725985.1 Zobellia amurskyensis | reverse complement strand
GCGGCGTCTGCGTCGGCTTCATTCTGGTCCACATCGTTTTGTACCGCTGTGATATCTGCGGATTCCTCCAAAGCGGAAAGGTCTACGGTTACCGAAGAAGTACCTTCATCGATTTTCAGAACACTTGAAGCGTCTATTGAAGCACCAGTAATATCGTCATCAGCGGTTGCTGTGATTTGTCCGTCCACATAGGTTTTTACGGCGAGTTCCGTTGGGAACTTGGTATTGGTTGCATCCGCAAGGTTTACGTCGTCGGATTTGTTTGCGGTAATCCTCCTTTAAGGCAATCGCTGCATCCGCATCGGCCTCATTTTGGTCGACATCATTTTGGATGGTAGTTTCGGCTGCAGTCGCTCTGTTGGTTTCAGCTAGTATTGCGTTATCAGCGTCAGTTTCGTTTTGGTCCACATCGTTTTGCACGGCTGTGATATCTGCGGATTCTTCCAGAGCGGAAAGGTCCACGGTCACTGAAGAAGTACCTTCATCGATTTTCAGAACACTGGAACCATCAATAGAAGCACCTGTAATATCGTCATCCGCGGTTGCTGCGATTTGTCCGTCCACATAGGTCTTTACGGCCAGTTCGGTAGGGAACTTGGTATTGGTTGCATCGGCAAGGTTTACGTCGTCGGATTTGTTTGCGGCATTTTCTTTTAGTGCGATGGCTGCATCGGCATCGGCCTCGTTTTGGTTCACGTCAGATTGTACTGCTGCGATTGCGTTGTCTGCATCAGTTTCGTTTTGGTCAACGTCGTTTTTGCACGGCGGAGATATCTGCGGATTCTTCCAATGCGGAAAGGTCCACA
>NZ_RCNR01000105.1 GCF_009725985.1 Zobellia amurskyensis | reverse complement strand
TGTAACCGTCGAGCCTTCACAGATGGTCAAAGTTCCGTCCGTGCCTGCATCGGGAGCTGCCTGTTCCGAAACGATAACTTCTGAGATATCATCAACGGTACAAGGCGAAGTTGCCGTAACGGTATAGGTATAAGTTCCCGCCCCTGCCATTCGCTGGAGACCAAGTCCCCCTGAATCGGGAGAACCGCCGAGTTGTGAAAAAAGTTGTGATTCTGTAACCGTCGAGCCCTCGCAGATGGTCAAAGTTCCGTCGGTACCTGCGTTTGGAGCAGATTGTTCGGAAACGACCACTTCGGCAGTATCGTCCACAGTACAAGGCAACGTTGCTGCAACCGTATACGTATAGGTTCCTGTTCCTGCCATTGCCGGTGACCAAGTCCCCCCTGAATCGGGAGTACCGCCCAGTTGTGCGAAAAGTTGTGTTTCTGTCACTGTTGCTCCTTCACAGATAGTCAAAGTTCCGTCGGTACCGGCATCGGGAGCCGCCTGTTCTGAAACAACAACTTCCGAGGTATTGTCCACGGTACAAGGCAACGTTGCTGCAACCGTATACGTATAGGTTCCTGCGCCGGCCATTGTAGGCGACCAAGTCCCGCCTGGATTCGGGGTTCCACCGAGTTGTGAAAAAAGTTGAGTTTCGGTTACAGTCGCGCCTTCACAGATGGTCAAAGTTCCGTCGGTGCCTGCATCGGGAATCGCCTGTTCGGAAACCACCACTTCGGAAGTATCGTCCACCGTACAAGGGGATGTAGCTGCAACGGTATAGGTATAAGTTCCTGCTCCTGCCATTGCTGGAGACCAAGTCCCTCCTGAATCGGGAGTACCCCCAAGCT
>NZ_RCNR01000104.1 GCF_009725985.1 Zobellia amurskyensis | reverse complement strand
AGTTACTTGCGCGTCTAGGTTTGTTAAGAATGTAGCCCTTTCGAAACCAGAATTAACTAAGATACCATCTTGGTTTAAAATAGTTACCGGAAGCATAGAAGTTCAGTTTTTTCTGTGCCGCCAGAAAAAGAAAGCTGGTGATTAGAAGTACTACCAGTTGTGTAAATTAAATCTTGCCAATCTGTATTTGCTGATTGTTGCGTGTATATGGCAGGTGCTTCTCCTTCTGTTAATGCACGGTTATTATTTACTTGTTGTTAGACGATACTGCCGAAGTGGTCGTCTCAGAACAAACAGCTCCAAATGCCGGTACCGACGGAACTTTGACCATCTGTGAAGGCGCGACAATGACCGAAACTCAACTTTTTGCACAACTAAGCGGTTCTCCCGATTCAGGCGGGACTTGGTCGCCTACAATGGCCGGAGCAGGAACTTATACCTATACCGTTGCGGCGAATTCACCTTGTACTACTGATGACACCTCGGAAGTGATAGTTTCCGAACAATCTGCTCCAAACGCAGGTACCGACGGAACTTTGACCATCTGTGAAGGCGCGACAATTACCGAAACTCAACTTTTTTCACAACTCGGTGGTACACCCGATTCTGGTGGAACATGGTCTCCAGCAATATCAGGCGCAGGAACCTATACCTACACTGTTGCGGCGACAGCGCCTTGTACCGTTGATGATATCTCAGAAGTTATCGTTTCCGAACAGGCTACCCCAAACGCAGGTACTGACGGAACTTTGACCATCTGTGAAGGCGCGACAATTACCGGAAACTCAACTTTTTCACAACTCGGTGGTACACCCGATTCCGGTGGGACTTGGTCGCCAGCAATGGCAGGGCGGAAC
>NZ_RCNR01000103.1 GCF_009725985.1 Zobellia amurskyensis | reverse complement strand
TTACGGCAACATCGGCACCGGCTTCCGCTGCGTTCAGGATGTTATCCGCTGTGATATCGTCTATCTCTAATACTGGAATAGGCAACGTAGTATCTACAGTATACGTTTTTGCATCTGTTACGGTAGCACTGTTTCCTGCCGTATCCGTAGTGGTTACACTCCCATCAACCGTGGTATCGCCATCGGCCGCCAAAGCACTTCCAGGTATATCGATACTGTAGTCACCCAAGGCGTCCACGGTTCCTGTGTAATCCGTGCCGTCTACCGTTAAGGTGATCGTATCTCCCGTATTGAAATCACCAGTTACAGTTCCCGTTACCGCTACGTCCGCTCCCGCTTCCGTGGCGTTCAGGATGTTATCCGCTGTGATATCGTCTATCTCTAATACTGGTACTGGAGCTATTGCATCATGCTCGATATCTCGAGTCGCCTGTGTTGCAGGGTTACCTCCTAGGTCACTTACATCTGCAGTAATCGTTTCCGTGGAATCCAATGCCTGGGCATCTGCTGCAGGAACATCCAATGTCCACGTATTTCCTGTAACTGTTGTTGTATAGGTTTCTCCATTTAAGGTTACCGTTACAGTCTGTCCATCTTCGACATTTGTTGTTGTACCGTTAATGGTGACATCATTATCATCTTCCGTGGCATTGATGATATCGTCTACAGCTACTACATTAATTACGATTGCAGGAGCAGTGGTATTCACAGAATACAGTTGCGTATCCGTGGCACTGGCAGAATTACCAGCTGCGTCCGTAGTGGTTACACTACCATCCACAGTTGTATCTGCATCTGCAGCCAATGCGCTGCCCGGTATATCGATACTATAGTCGCCTAATGCGTCTACCGTTCCCGTATAATCCGTACCGTCTACTGTTAAGGTGACCGTATCGCCGGTATTGAAATCTCCCCCTACCGTTCCGG
>NZ_RCNR01000102.1 GCF_009725985.1 Zobellia amurskyensis | reverse complement strand
GTAGCCTTCCCTAAAAATAGGACAGTATAAAATTAGAATTTTCTAACTTTAAATTTTAACTGTCACATGAAAAAAAGCAAGTTTACAGAGAGCCAGATCATCAAGGCATTGAAAGAGAACGAACAGGGCCGTAGCGTCGGGGATATATCCCGTGAGCTTGGCATCGACAAGAGCACCTTCTATTATTGGCGCAAGAAATACGGCGGTATGGAAGTCGCCCATATAAAACGTCTAAAGGAACTCGAAGAGGAGAACCGCAAGCTTAAACAGATGTACGCCGATGTAAGTCTGGATGTTCGCATGCTCAAGGACGTACTGTCAAAAAAGTTCTAGGGCCTTCCGACAAGAAGCACCGTGCAAAGTACCTTCAAGAGGCCTATTCGGTCTGCGTGTCACGTTCCTGCGAAGTGATCGGGCTTGCCCGTTCGATGTGGTACTACCATGCCAAAAAGGACGATACCGAAGTGGTGGATGCGCTATCGAGGTTGGCGCAGGAACTACCCACCAGAGGTTTCGAAGTGTATTATAAGCGGCTGCGTCGCGAAGGCCATAAATGGAACAGAAAACGTGTACTTCGGGTCTATCGGTCGATGGGGCTAAAGCTGAGGAGAAAGCACAAAAAGAGACTGCCATCGAGGGTGAAGAACCCGTTGGAAGCACCGATGTCGCTCAATGAGGTCTGGAGCATGGACTTCATGGCGGACGTTCTCTCAGATGGAAGAAAAGTAAGGGTGTTCAACGTAATGGACGATTGCAACCGAGAAGCCCTGGCCATGGACGTTGGCCTAAACTACCCGGCAAGAAAGGTCGTGGAGACCTTGGGGCATCTTGAAGAGGAAATAGGGCTTCCTAAGACCATACGCTGTGACAATGGCCCCGAGTTCATCTCGAAGACCTTGTCGGTGTGGTGCAAAAGAAAAAGGGTGGAACTAAGGTTCATACAACCGGGCAAGCCGATGCAGAAC
>NZ_RCNR01000101.1 GCF_009725985.1 Zobellia amurskyensis | reverse complement strand
TATACCATCACCGAGCTTTGTAAATGTTTTGATGTTTCAAGACCAACGGCCTATAAAATCATCTCGCGGTTTGAAAATGAAGGCTACGAAGGGCTAAGGGAACTATCTAGAAAACCTCGAAGACCGCACCCGAACGCGACCGACGAAAAAGTGGTGGAGCGCATCCTTTCTCTAAAAGAAAAACACAAGCTCTGGGGCGCTAAAAAATTGCATGCCCTATTGTATAACGATTTCTCTGAGGAAATAATCCCAACGGTCTTGACCGTGCACAACATCCTTAAAAAACATGGTTTGGTGTCGCCTCAAAAACGGCTTAGGAGAGTCAAGCCCATACACCCCGTTTTCGACCCAGAACATTGTAACCAAGTATGGAGTGCCGACTACAAAGGCAAGTTTCTTATGGGCAATAAAATCTATTGCCATCCCCTTACGATCGCCGACTCGAAGAGCCGATTTGTATTTACCGCAAAAGGACATTACAAAGAAAACCTTGCATCGGCCAAAGCAGAGTTTAAAAGGGTTTTTAGAAAATTCGGCATCCCCGGACAAATCCATACGGATAATGGAAGTCCATTTGGTTCCGTGGCCGCAATACAACGATTTACCAGATTATCCTATTGGTTCATCGAACTGGGAATCATGCCCGTGTTTTCCGACCCGGCACACCCACAACAGAACGGACGGCATGAACGTATGCACCGCGATTTAAAGGCCGCCTGTGCCAATCCTTCAGCTTATGACCTAAAAGCTCAGCAAAGACGTTTAAACAGCTTTGTAAAAGAATATAACAACTTAAGGCCACATGAAGCATTGAACATGAAAACACCCGCTTCGGTACATGAATTTTCAACAAGACCGTTCCCCGAAAGAATCCCCCACTATGATTACGATTCCAAAATGAAAGTCTTAAAAGTTACACAGAATGGAGCCATCAGATGGAAGGCCTACAATTGGGTTTACCTTTCCGCTT
>NZ_RCNR01000100.1 GCF_009725985.1 Zobellia amurskyensis | reverse complement strand
AAAACGTTGGCAACAATTAAGAACCAAACACTAATGAAAATATTCACATTTCTAATTTTGTTCTCTTTTTTGTCCAAAGGTTTTACACAAGATTTTGAGTTGAGGATTACCCCGTTCATCGAAAGTAAAATTGTGTATAAAGACAGTACCTCTGACGAAGGACTTTTGAGGTTGGCCAGTTCCGTCTTTAAATTACGTTTCAAGAAAAACAAGAACGACAAGGAAAGGAAAATCGACTATGAAAAAGTAAAAATGATAGTTACCAATCCAGATACAGAAAATGAACGGACATTTCAATATTTAAATCATAATTACAATAAATTCAAGATTTTTACTGAACTTATTTATTCCGACGTTTTGAGCATCTATATTAGTTTAACAGATGCCGATGAACTTTTTTACTCGGACTTTGACAGACAAAGCATTCCAGAAATAATGGCACAAACCAGATTCCAAGGCGGTACCGGACGCCTTAAAAAATCGGACACCCTGGAATTACCAAACGGAAAAAAATTAGCCATCCCAATTCGATATTCATATTATTACAATTATAGTTATGGCCTAGCTTCTGGCGTATCACCTACCTTAAGATATTATATTTTAAAAGATAGGACTTCGGAACTATTACGGGTTGAAAAAAACAAACGGTTTCTGAAAAATTCACAAGAAAAATTCAGTGATTGCCCTGATGTGATTTGGGCCTTAAAAGAGAAAAGAATTACTGTAACTGATTTACCTAGGTTTATCGAATACTATAAGATAACATGTTTGGAGAACAAAACCTTGGAAAAATAACTACGCAAAACAAAAGTAACCATTGCACAAACCATTGATAAGTCAAAAAAACGGATTCATAGAAACCTCTTCAAGGGGCTTCGGGCTTAATCTTAGGGTTTGTGTATTTTTATGAAGTCCGCAAAATCTTTGGGATTTTGCTTTTTAGCGGGACAAAGAAAAAAAGAAAACCAAAAGATTTCGCTATATGTATAGCGGAAAGCAAACGCAAGTTTGCTCCTGTACTGTTCATAGCTCAAGCGTTGTAAGCAATTGTCAAAAATCTAAATGAAGTTGAATAATTTGACAATTGCACCAAAAATGGATTTTAATGCCAATGCTTATGTGGTTTTTGCCGGTTTAAAACTTGAATCCGAACCATTTTATGAAAGAGTACAATTAATAGAGCCTTACAATGAGCAATGGAACAAAATACGTTTTTAGTTGGATAGTCGTTTTTTTAGCGCTTTCTGGACTATTAGATAGTTTATTACACGATTTTTCGGAATTTAAATGGCTATATGCATCCTTTTACCCTACAGAGTACTTTAACAAAGATGTCTTAATATATGAGAGCCAGACTAGTGGATCCGGCAGCGGAGGTAGAGATTTGTACTATTTCAATGGAACATTGAAAAAATTTAAAACAAAAAAGAGAGTTTTTGCTAATGAAAAGTCAATGAAAAAAATATGGACAACGGACGGTTATCCT
>NZ_RCNR01000099.1 GCF_009725985.1 Zobellia amurskyensis | reverse complement strand
CCCCGCGACCTGAAAACAACAACTACTAAGTAAATTCCTTGTCATACCCGGTTGGCTGCATCTCTTGAACACCCGAGCGCTTCGTCCAACTGATATCCATCCTCGATTACCGTGGATAATTACCAGCGATATACCTGAAAAATCATCACATCAAAATGTAAATCCACTATACAGAGGAGGGAATTATTTTTTTACACTACTTAGAGGAGCAGGTTAATGCTCGATACCTTATAATTCAAGAAAAATATTAAATTCTTCTTTATAATAAAAAGGGATGTACAAAGTGGGTATACTCGGCTAAAATTAAATTCATCTTCGGTATAGGGTAAAACTATAGCCGTCAACGTTTTTCTTAGAAAGATTTTTTGTAGTTAGGGTGTAGTACTCGTAATAAATTAGGCAGGTTATACAGTAGTTGTTTCTTATACAGATTGTATAATGTTACATATACATAATAGACTTCATTTTAAAATATAAGTTTACTTTTATTTATAGACTCTATGTTTTTATTGGTAATAGATGAATAGCATTTTGGTGTCAAATAGGTTTAATCGGAATTATGGACACATCAATAAACTATTTTAGAGATGTATTTTTCTCTATTGAATTAGTAGAATGTAATTTTTGATAAAAAGTATCTACTTTATGTATGTTGAAAGTGGGTTAATCCATCTTCTTGGCTTCTTTATAAAATTAAGTGGTCGTATAAGATTATAATGTAGAAACAGAATAGCTTTTCTTTAAGTGATTTCTCTTATGTCTATTGAATTAGAGCATAGCATAATTGGCCCTTTGTTTGATGAATTATTTATTGTCAGCTTTTGTTCTCCAAACTAATTTTTTAACTGCAGTTTTTTATTTAATAGTCAGCCGAAACTGTTAACTCTGGACTTTTTCGAAGAAAGTTGTGTGAGTTTTATTCAGATAAGATGCGTCATTATATGTTTAAGCTGTTTGTCTAATATATTATTCTCAATTAGTAGAAAGAGATGGGTTTGTTGCACTAAACATTCTAGCAGTTCAGTTGATGCTTATAGAATCTTTTTTCTTCTTGATTGATGTTATGGATATAAAATATATAGATGTAATTGTTTTTTCTGGTTTTACAATATCTTGCTGGTGTCAATTATTAATATCTGGGGATGAATGTATGTGAGTTGTTCTTGGATTTGTATATTAAAATAGAATCAATATTCAATATTATTGATTTAGGGTTATTTCTAATGTGGTTATTAGGAGTTAAAATAGTTATAGATATTACTGCTTAGTTCTTTTAATTTTTAACTAGGTATGCTTGATTAATCTGTATAAGGAAGATTTGGTAATCAAAATGATTAATTTTCTTATAGTTGGGACAAAAAACGATATCGGTTTTTGACTCAAATTGAGATATTGGTAGTATCAAGCAATTATTTTATAGTATTAATAAGTTGATTTGATTATGGAGAATAAGTTATCTGTGTTCTTTAGGGATAAACTTTCGTGCAGTGCACGGCTTAAATTATACGGGATTAGTATTGGAATATCCAGGTTAGATAGAGGAACGTTAAGTGAAGATAATCTCGTGAAACTATTTATTAGACTATACCCCTTCAAAAATTGGAATAGCAGGAATATGTTTTT
>NZ_RCNR01000098.1 GCF_009725985.1 Zobellia amurskyensis | reverse complement strand
ACCACCTTTGGCAATTTCATCATGAGTAATCCATGTTCATTCAAATGACTTTCCATTCAAAGTTGCCGATTGAATATACTTATTCTCTTTAGAATTATTTTTTGCTTCGAATTACAAATGTTTATTCTTATCAAGCTTTAACTGCTCCTGCCATTGCTGGAGACCAAGTCCCTCCTGAATCGGGAGTACCCCCAAGCTGTGCGAAAAGTTGTGTTTCTGTTACTGTTGCTCCTTCACAGATGGTCAAAGTTCCGTCGGTACCTGCGTTTGGAGCAGATTGTTCTGAAACAACAACCTCCGAGGTATCGTCCATGGTACAAGGCAACGTTGCCGCAATGGTATAGGTGTAAGTCCCTGCCCCGGAAGGAGTAGGTGACCAAGTTCCTCCTGAATCGGGAGAACCGCTTAGTTGTGCGAAAAGTTGAATTTCGGTAAGCGTCGCGCCTTCACAGATGGTCAAAGTTCCGTCGGTACCGGCATTTGGAGCTGCCTGTTCGGAAACAATTACTTCAGAAGTGTCGTCCGTAGTACAAGGTGAATTCGCCGCAACGGTATAGGTGTAAGTCCCTGCCCCGGAAGGAGTAGGTGACCAAGTTCCTCCTGAATCGGGAGAACCGCTTAGTTGAGCGAAAAGTTGAGTTTCTGTTACTGTTGTTCCTTCACAGATGGTCAAAGTTCCGTCGGTGCCTGCATTCGGAGCTGCCTGTTCGGAAACTATCACTTCCGAGGTGTCATCAGTAGTACAAGGTGAATTCGCTGCAACCGTATACGTATAAGTTCCTGCTCCGGCCATTGTAGGTGACCAAGTCCCGCCTGAATCGGGAGTATCTCCGAGTTGTGCGAAAAGTTGAGTTTCGGTAATTGTCGCGCCTTCACAGATGGTCAACGTTCCGTCCGTGCCTGCATTTGAAGCTGCCTGTTCTGAAACAACGACTTCGGAGGTATCATCAACGGTACAAGGCGAAGTTGCCGTAACGGTGTACGTATAGGTTCCCGGACCTGCCATTGCCGGCGACCAAGTCCCGCCTGAATCGGGAGAACCGCCGAGTTGTGAAAAAAGTTGTGATTCTGTAACCGTCGAACCTTCACAGATAGTCAAAGTTCCATCCGAGCCTGCGTTTGGAGCAGATTGTTCTGAAACAACAACCTCGGAAGTATCGTCCACCGTACAGGGCGCTGTTGCCGCAATGGTATAGGTGTAAGTCCCTGCTCCGGCCATTGTAGGCGACCAAGTTCCACCTGAATTCGGGGTTCCACCGAGTTGTGAAAAAAGTTGAGTTTCGGTAATTGTCGCGCCTTCACAGATGGTCAATGTTCCATCAGTACCGGCATACGGAGCAGATTGTTCTGAGACAATTACTTCAGAAGTATCGTCCGCAGTACAAGGGGATGTTGCTGCAACGGTATACGTATAAGTTCCGGCTCCGGAAAGAGTTGGTGACCAGGCTCCCCCTGAATCGGGAGAACCGCCAAGCTGTGCAAAAATTTGAGTTTCGTTGACCGTCGCGCCTTCGCAAATGGTCAATGTTCCATCGGTACCTGCATTTGGAGCAGATTGATCTGAAACAATCAATTCGGAAGTATCATCAACAGTACATGGTGAAGTTGCTGCAACGGTATAGGTATACGTACCGGCACCAGCCATAGCCGGTGACCATGTCCCACCGGAATCGGGCGAGCCACCGAGTTGATTAAAAAGTTGTGATTCGTTTACTGTTGAACCTTCGCAGATGGTCAAAGTTCCGTCTGTACCTGCATCGGGAGCTGCCTGTTCGGAAACCACTACCTCGGATGTCCCGTCACTGTACATGGTGAAGTTGCCGTAACGGTGTAGGTATAAGTTCCTGCTCCCGAAGGAGTAGGTGACCAAGTCCCACTGAATCGGGAGTGCCACCGAGTTGAGCAAAAAGTTGGGTTTCGTTTACTGTTGAACCTTCGCAGATGGTCAATGTTCCGTCGTTACCTGCATCGGGAGCGGTCTGTTCGGAGACCACTACTTCCGATGTGCTGTTTATTGTACATGGTGAAGTCGCCGCAACGGTGTAAGTATAAGTGCCGGCACCTGCCATTGCTGGAGACCAAGTTCCTCCTGAATCAGGGGTTCCGCCGAGTTGAGCGAAAAGTTGAGTTTCATTTACTGTTGCCCCTTCACAGATGGTCAACGTTCCGTCTGTACCTGCATCAGGAGCGGCCTGTTCGGAGACCACTACTTCTGATGTGCTGTCTAAGGTACAGGGAGCTGTCGCTGTAACGGTGTAGGTATAGGTTCCGGCACCTGCCATTGCTGGTGACCATGTCCCACCGGAATCAGGAGTACCGCCAAGTTGTGCGAAAAGTTGTGATTCTGTAACCATCGAACCTTCGCAGATGGTCAAAGTTCCGTCAGTACCTGCGTTTGGGATAGCCTGTTCGGAAACGATAACTTCTGAGATATCATCAACTGTACAAGGCGAAGTTGCCGTAACGGTATAGGTATAA
>NZ_RCNR01000097.1 GCF_009725985.1 Zobellia amurskyensis | reverse complement strand
GGGGTTCTCCTTCTAAACGCAACCCTTACCGTAAGAGCACACGAAGCCGGGAGCCACCAAAAACAGGGTTGGGAGACTTTTACCGATGCTGTAATCAAAAAATTATCCGAAGAAAAGGAAGACCTGATCTTTTTACTTTGGGGCGGATTTGCCAAAAAGAAAGTCAAACTCATAGATGAGAACAAACACCATATTTTAACATCGGGACACCCATCTCCCTTAAGTGCCAATCGCGGCTATTGGTTTGGAAACCGCCATTTTAGTCAAGTCAACGAAATTCTAAAAAGCAAAGGCTTAAAACCTATTAATTGGTAGATTGATAGTCTACAATAGCATCATCAAAACCCGATTCTTCATAGGATAAAGGTTGAATTCTTGGTTTGATGCGCAAGTATTCCTGCCATTGGTAGGGGTAGAGCACGTTGCCCATTTCAGAACTCTCATGACTGGATATTAACTTTAACCGATAACGCCTTTGCCCTTTGGTAATGTCTGGATTGTTCTCTACAGACATTTTTTTGATTATATATTTGGCCACTGTATTCCTAAATTCCAATGCCTGTTCCGTACCCATCACCAACCTCGGCTGATATTCCGCTGTAATGTCTTCAGCTTTCACACGGATGTTTCGGTCTATTTGTAAAGCATAGTATGTCTGTGCTTGGGCAAAAAGAATACCCCAGAAAAATAAGACCACAGAAAGAAATGGAGCTGTACTAAGTAGTTTTGGTTTCATTTTAATCAGGAATTAATTCAACTTCGATTTCACCAATTCCCTATAAAATTAAAACACACACAACTGCTTGTCAAGTAGTTAATTGCTAAAACTTTGCAAAAGTTCTTCTGTCTTCAGTTTTTTATTTATCAACTTTAAGTCAATGAGGGTATCTTGCACTTTTTCAATGGTTTGCAAATCCATTTGATGTTGTCCCCACCGTGTTATTTTCAACCATTCTTTAATATCCTCTAACTGTTGACCATACCTATTTGCTAAACTACGGTCTATACTAGGAATCTGCTTAAATTCAGCAGTGTAATTGTTGATTACTTCTAGAATATGCTTCAAGGTACTCTTGTCTTCGTTCAAAAATTTCTGTGTTGCAGCAACCACAAAACAAGGCCATGGTGTAGGGCAATCTCCCAAGCGCCTAAAAACACCTTGGTCTACCAAAGGTTTGGTCGTAAAATGTTCCCACATAAAATAGTCCGCCTCACCATCGGTTAAAGCAGCGACCGCTCCGTCTAGGTTATTTATAATTTCAAATTGAAGGGAATCCGTGGCCCACCCTTCATTTTTGGCATTTACGAAGGCCATTAAGTGGCTTCCGCTTCCTAAACGACTAATGGCAGCTTTCGTTCCTTTTAAGTCGGCTATGGTCTTGTATTGGCTTTTAGCCCTTACATGGATTCCCCATTGCAAAGGAGTAGAGATATATTCTTGCACGATCTTAGCAGGATTCCCTTCCGTAATACTCTTTACAAGGCCTTCGGTTAAGATAATTGCCAAATCCGTTTCTTCATTTTGAAGCATTTGACACATTTTACCTGTTCCTTCCGGCACATCGGTCCATTGAAGGTCGATGCCTCTTTCCTCAAAAGCACCTTCTTCAATAGCCATATGCCATGGCAGGTTAAAATGTTCGGGAACGCCTATTATTTGTACTTTTTTCATAAGGGATAGTATTCTGCTTGTAAGTGTAAAATTAAGAAAAACTAGACCAAAACAAGGGTGTAAAACCGATAAGCAGCTTTGACCTGATGTTCTCTGATGTCTATTTTAATCGGTCTCCGGATGGCTTACATTTTTTAAATATTCATAAATAGCATATTGTGAGCGTATTGGAGCGTGCTGTTCTTGAGACACAGGTCTATTCGTGTCTCCCGCATCTTGAACACGCGCTTTTACGGTATCGTTTAATTGAAGCTCTAGAATATCACGTAATTGAGCAAACACAGTATCGTCTAGAATAGGGGTCAGTACTTCTATACGCCTGTCTAAATTCCTCGTCATCCAATCTGCAGAACCCATATACATCTTTTCATCTCCATTGTTATGAAATAGATAAATACGACCATGCTCCAAATAACGATCAACAATACTTGTTATCACAATGGGTTCAGCTCCAACAGGAAGGTCACTGGCCGGTTTTGCAATGAGACAGCAAAAACCACGAATAATAAGACGCACCTGAACCCCTGCTTCGCTAGCACGATACAAAGCATCTATCATGGTCTGATCTTCAAGACTGTTCATTTTTGCCGTAATTTTTGCCGGCAGACCTTTTTTACTGTTTTTTATTTCGGTTTCTATAGATTTTAAGAATACATTTCTTGTGTTAAAAGGCGAAACCAGAAGTCGTTTCAGTTTAGGAATAATCAGGTGCCGTTCTAAAGTTAAAAACACTTGACTTAAATCTTCAGTAACTTGAGGGTGAGCGGTAAAGAGTCCGTGATCACAATAAATTCTTGAAGTTTTAGCATTGAAATTTCCCGTGCCTATATATGCGTACCGCTTTATGATCTTACTTTCCAAACGTTCCACTAAAGCGATTTTAGAATGAACTTTGATATTAGGGACACTAAAGAAAACCTTAGCTCCTTTATCTTGGAATATCTTGCCCCATTCAATATTATTCTTTTCATCAAAGCGAGCTTTGGCCTCTACAAAAATGGTCACCTTTTTACCATTATCAAGAGCCAGAAGTAGCGCATCCGTAAGGACAGAGGCTTTAGCGATACGATACAAAGAGATTCTGATATGTACCACCTTGTCATCTTTTGCCGCCGCTGCGATAAAGTTTTCCACTACATCAAAACTCTGATATGGAAAATGCACCAATTGGTCCTTTTCCGCTATTGAAGCAAAAAAGTCTTCTGTTTTAGATAATATAGGATGTGGTAGAGGTTTCTGAGTCTTATATGTTAAATCTGGATTATCCGTAGGGTTTTCAAAACTGAAAAAATCGGAAAGGTTGTGGTATCGTCCACCCGGAAAAAGGTCAATATCACCAATATCCAAAGTTTTCTTGATGATTTCCTTGTACATATCCGGCATCTCCGCATTATAAAGCAACCTAGTAGGCTGACCTGATTTCCTTTGATGCAAAGCATCATAAATTTGGTCGGCCAATGGGGTATCCCCAAAATCATCCTCCAAATAAAGTTCGGCATCTCTAGACAATTTTATGGAGTAGCTGGCTTGAACTTCTGCGTCCGGAAATAAGCGGTTCAAGTTCATGCGAACCACGTCGTCTAGAAAAACATAAGAATGACCGTTACCAGGCACTTTAATGAAGCGTCCATGCTGATCAGTAGGAATTTTTACAAAATAATACTCGTTATCCACCAATGCAACGAAAAGATACAATCCGCCATCCGTCAACTTAGGTTTTTTTTCTGCTTTAAGGATTGTACAATCAGATGAAATACTATCAAAACAGGTGTTTAGATAAGAAATTTGTTCGGCAGTAATTGCTTCATCGGCTAAAAAATGAATATCCTGTTTGAGCAACTCCTTAAAAATAGTTTCTAGAACAACACCAAATTGCTGTTGTTGCTCATCTATTATACGGGTGATTTTCTTTAACCTTTTATTC
>NZ_RCNR01000096.1 GCF_009725985.1 Zobellia amurskyensis | reverse complement strand
TCTTCTCGGCCGACCATGGTGAAATGATGGGTTCTCATGGAGCTAGGCCTTTTGCCAAACAATTGGCATGGGATGAATCTATTAAAGTTCCATTTTTGATTAGTTATCCTTCTATTGGGAAAAATAAGGGAGCTATTGTAAATGCCCCGATAAACACCCCCGATATTCTTCCGTCTCTTTTGGGCCTATCTGAAATTGAAATACCATCAACTATTGAAGGAGAAAATCTTTCATCCTTGATAAAGTCCCCAAACCCTGAGATTGACCGAACCGCCTTGGTTATGAGCGTCTGTCCTATTGCCGAAGAATACATTTATCAAGAGTATAGGGCCATCCGAACAAAGCAATATACCTATGTTCGCACACCTGATAATGCCACCATGCTTTTTGATAATATTGATGACCCATACCAAACGAAAAACCTCATTGGCTATGACAATTTTCAAAATCTTTATATAGAATTGGATGCTAAACTCAAAAAGGCCCTGCAAGAAATTGGTGATAAAAATTTTAAACATAGGGACTATTATTTAAAAAAGTGGAATTTAGAACTGAGTAATAGAAATCATGCAATTGATTATTTCGGTTTTGAAGAGGGCAAAGGAGTCGTTCAAACCCCTAGATTAATTCAGCATTAATCGTGCATTTGAAAATATTATGATTGAACACAGATTTACTTATTATTTAATCAAGTACCAGATTGTTCGTTTAAGCAAGAATAAAATATTCGTTATCAATAAGCCATGTAATCATTAAGAATTTACCATTAAGAATGCGCTCTATTATAGAACTACATTTTTAGGGAGAACTATCGATATAAAGAAATAGCGGACGAGTTAAATGTCTCTATAAACACCGTAAAGACCCAATTAAAACGGGCCAAGGCCAAGTTGGGGAACTTACCGCCTCTATAACAGTTCTATTATCTTCTCTACAGTAAAACAACTTTAAAAACATCATATCCTCATATATCTAAGTTTAAATTTAATTTTTTTTACATTTTTTTTGTCACCCATTTTAAGAATTTGATTATGCTAGTGATATAAACAATCACACACTAATGGATTTCAAACTGATTCTAAAGAAAGTTAACAATACCCTAACAACGGAAGAAAACAAAATTTTTGAGGCTTGGTACAGCGAATCCAAAGTTCACCGAGACTACTTTGATAAAGTTAAAAACAATTATATCAAAAAGTAGGCCTACCCCATTGATGAAATGGGAACGGTGTCCTATACGCACTAATTAACTTTATTATTTTGTGATAAAGGGCAGTTCTATCGAGCTGCCCTTTTTTACTTAAAACGCTCCACTATTGTACAGCCTGACAGGATAGCACAGGATGCAAATTCCCCAAAACCCCACTAAAATTGTTATTCCATTTGTGCTTTCTTTTCTTTTTGAGAACTGAAGCATCACATCGGGCGTTTTGAATAAAATCAAAAAATCAATCCTATGAAAACAATCAAATTACTACTCGTCACATTTTTCACCATTCATTTCTGTAATGCCCAAAAAATAATCCCTGACGAAGTCAAAGACATCATGAAAAAGGTGGCTGACTGGCAAATGGACCACATCAATGACAGTTATAGTAATAAAAAACCTCATCATCCTTTACATTGGACAAACGCAGCTCTTTATGTAGGAATGGCCAAATGGGCAGAAATGGCCGACGATGACACCTACTACAATTGGTTGAAGGGAATCGGCAATCAAAACAACTGGCTATTACATGAACGCAAATATCATGCAGATGACCATGCCGTTGGCCGAATGTATGCGGCATTGTATAGAAAATATAACCAAAAAGAGATGTTGGAGCCCACTATAGAACAATTCAGCTTTCTTATGCACCACCCTGCCAATACCAAATTGAACTGGGCCACACCCTACCACCAAGACCGTTGGAACTGGTGTGATGCCCTTTTTATGTCTCCACCAGTTTGGGCCGACTTGTACAACATAACCGGAGAACAAAAATACTTAGATTTCATGTTTGAAGAATACAAGGCTACTACCGAATTCTTGTTTGATAAGGAGGAGCACCTATATTATCGTGATGAGAGGTTTAAAGGAAAACTAGATAAAGGGACCAAAATATTTTGGGGACGAGGGAATGGTTGGGTCTATGCTGGCCTAGCCGATATTCTATCGAATTTAAAACCTCAAACCAAGGAATACGAATACTTCTTGGACATTTATAAAAAAATGTCTAAAAAACTCCTTGAATTACAGACTCCAGAAGGACATTGGGCCATGAGCCTATTGGGTCAAGAATTCTATCCAACACCAGAAAGCAGTGGTTCATCCTTTTTTGTGTATGGTCTAACCTGGGGCATCAATAACGGAATATTAAAAGGCAACAATTATAAAAAAGCCATAATCAAAGGATGGAACGCCATGGCCAGTTATGTGGATGATAATGGTATGCTGGGGTATGTTCAGCCCATTGGTGCCGCTCCCGGTAACGCCAGCCCAGACAAGACGGAAGTGTACGGTACTGGAGCTTTCTTAAGTGCAGGTTCCGAAATTTACAAAATGGTAAAGGGTCAGTAGAAAAGGTAATCCAAAAAAAAAAATCGGCTCTTATGAAACGAAAAGAATTTTTACAACTCTCCAGCCTAGGCTCCGCCGGTCTTACCCTATCTATGGGGCCATGGTTCAATTCATGTTCCAATAAGGTTACCAAAGAACATTCTTTAGAGTTCAAAAAACTCGTTTATGATCTTTTAAAAGATTGGTGCGACGGGCTTATCCGAACACAAATTATTAATACGGACAACCCAGAAGTACATGGTATGTTCAAATGTCCGGCATGCAACAAGGTCCACGGACGAATGATGGATGCCGTATATCCTCTTCTGGCTATGGCAAAGTACACGGGGGAACAAAAATATCTCAACTCAGGTATTGCCGTGATGGAGTGGGCCGAAAATGTAACATTGCCTAGTGGAGCGTGGTCCAACGATCTTAATCCAAAATCTTGGAACGGCATTACGGTATTTGGTGCCATTTCGCTAGCCGAAGCTTTACAGTACCATGGAGATTTGCTCGACGAAGAACGACGTGAACGATGGACGGATAGATTGGCCAGAGCCGCAGATTTTGTTTACAGGAAATTCCCAACGATAGATGTGACCAACGTAAACTATGGAGCCACTACCATTTACGCTCTCAACCTCATTGGAAAGATGCTCAATAAGCCAGAATACCTATCCCGTAGTAAGGAACTAGCGAAAACCATCAAAACATATTTCACAAAACCGAATAATTTTTTATACGGTGAGGTAAAACCAAGTGCACATAAATTAAGCGCCAAGGGACTGCATGGAGTAGATTTAGGCTATAATGTAGAAGAATCTTTAAACAACATCGTGCTTTATGCCGTTCATGAGAACGACATCGAACTTCTTGAACTATTGAATAAATCCCTAAACACCCATTTAGAATTCATGTTGCCTGATGGGGGGTGGGACAACGGCTGGGGAACACGAATGTTCAAATGGACCTATTGGGGCAGTCGCACTTGTGATGGCAGTCAACCTGCATTGGCACTTATGGCCAACCGTAACCCCGCTTTGGGCACGGCCGCGGTAAAATATACCGAATTATTGAGACGCTGTACCCACAACGGATTATTACATGGTGGCATTCACTATGCTTCGCACGGTATTAAACCTTGTATACACCACACGTTCGCCCATACCAAACCATTAGCCCATTTATTGGATAATTGGAACGAATTACCCAAAATAAACACAGCCGCCCCCCTACCTCGAAGTACTGCTGATGGTATAAAACACTATAAGGAAATAGACACAAGTC
>NZ_RCNR01000095.1 GCF_009725985.1 Zobellia amurskyensis | reverse complement strand
CACCGTCTCTTAAATCCATTTATATAATTTGATATTGGGAAATTCCCTACCAAATGTAATATGTTTTTGGTCACGATGTAAAAAATAATTATAAAATTATTCGACTGAAAATCAATCTTCTACGCCAAATTTTTCCATAGTAGTTAGTTCAGGAGACCCTCCTCTATTTCCACACCCGGAAGCAATATATACATCATCTTCAAAAAGTACAAGACCACTACCATGTCTACCTTCTACCATAGTAGGTAACGTGTGCCATTTATGGGTGTTTAAATCCAAAACCTCAACTTCAGAATGTGCTTTTTCCTGCACTGGAGATTCTCCTCCTACTACCATCACTTCGTTATTGTAAAGGATAGCGGCGTTACCGGCACGTTTTGTCGGAATATTTTCTGGTAGGGTTTTCCAAGTGTCACTCTTTATATCGTAAACATCAACCTCGCCTATAGTTCCTCCAAAAGGAGCATCTGGCTCAATACCCGTATTTCTACCAGCAGGAGCATAAATTTTACCATCAGCTAAAACTGCTTGAAAATGATCTCGTGCGCGGGGTGCATCTGCTAAAACCTTCCACTCACCTGTACTTGGATCGTAACTGTCCAACCACTTTTTATGATCACCAATATGTCCATTCTTTATTCCACAAGAAATATAAATTTTGCCTTCGTGCAGCACATTTCCTGTAGAGCCACGCCTTCTGTCTTTAGGAATTTCATCGCCTTTTGACCATTCATCATTAGAGGGGTCATAAATATAAATATGCTCCGTTGGGGTTTCAGCTGGGTATTTGCCCGTTAATGCCGAAATAAGGTATATTTTATTCTGATAAATTACGGGTTGAAAATGGTGCATTTCAATAGGTGGTTCAGCACCTTCTGACCAAACTTTAGTCTTCGTATCATAAATACTCACTGGGCGAATGCCTCTTCCTCCCAACAAATAAAATTTATCCTCTACCCGAACAAAAGCGGCCTCATGGCGGGCCACAGGTTTACTACCATCTGCAGACGCAACCGGCTCCCATTTCATTGTAGGTTTTTGAACGGTAATCTCATCTACCGGATTTTCTACTTCCGCTTTTTTATCAGGGTTGTTCTTACATGCCGTAAATAGTAGAATACAACTTAACAGGCCAATATACTTTATGTTCATTTGGAAGGTATTTTAGGTACTATCCAAATGTAATAAAAATCAGCTCGAAAAATTCAGTTCCGTTTTTTGAAACTGAGATTTTGGTGCTTCACATACCGAACAAATATAGGTTTCGGGCAACTCTTTAAATGGAGTTCCTTTTGCAATATTACCTGATACATCGCCATACAAAGGGTCATAGACCGTAAAACAGGATTGACACTGGTGAATGGTTTTGGTTTCTTGTTCCTCAACTATTTTAGGTGTTTTGTTCACCTCTACCTCTCTTCCTAATTGATTAAAATATTTTTTACTGAGCTCCATTAACAGACCGGGAAGTTCAATTTTATCTACATCTTGGGCATAGGCCAAATATTTTTGGGTATTGGGGTCAAAATTTTCAAAGTGAAGCACATTATAGGTTGGTCGCACATCAAAATCCTTTACGATGGTGGGCGAACTATTTTTTTCTATTATTACCGAAGCAAAATGGGACCGCTTGCCCACATCATTGCTTATTCCAAATGTGAGCCCGTAGGTGCTAATATCATTTTGATCAAAACTACGCACCAAGAATTTTTTAAGCTCCAATGCCTGATTATCATCTACCGGCAAGTGCCAGTTCATTTCCAACTGCGAATGCCTTACATTAATACCCCATTGCCCCAAAAAGCGCTCCAAAGCAGGTCTGCTTTGTTTTTGAATACCTTTTACCACAAATGATTTCCAAGGGGTAATACAGATTTTACCTATACTGTTGTCCAAGCAAAAACCACAGAATTCTTTTAAAAACGAAAGGTCGTATCGATTGTTTCGCCAATATAGACCTAACCAATATTGATCTAACCCCATACGGTTCATGCCCTCATAATACGGAAAAGTCAGATAGGGCACTTTTAACTCTTTTTCTATGGTCTTGTTGTTCGTATCCAGATTCTTGTTCAATACAAAGAACAGTTCGTCTACATCTTGTATATCTTCATAAATATCCTCAATAGCTTTAGAAATAGTGGTAATATCCCAACTGTAAATCAGGACCGGATAGTACGCATCATTTTTCCAATGTGGTAATTTCACGTTCAAGTACCAATAGTCTTCATTTCCCGAAGCTATAAAATTAAGGTTACCGCTAAATAGTGGAACCAATCTTTGTTTAGGGTCGGTAATATTGATTTTTAGTTTCGGGGAGAAATCAAATCCCTCTAAAATATAGAGGTAGGTAGAACCTTTTAACCAATGGGTCATATCAAAAATATCGGCAGAAACGTATGAGCTTACAATATTCTGATACGCTCTGTCCGTAATGATATTGGTGTTGAACTTTGATATACGTTCAAGCTGACCTTCTTCTACGCCTTTTAACGGAAAGAGTAAATCCTGTCTGGAACCAAAGTAGACCTCACTTAGGCCCGCAGCTTCCAACAAACCAATAATATCTTTGAGCTCCCCTGGCGAAGTAACCCCTCCTTTTATTAATATACGGTGCAGATCATCGTTCATAATCCCGATTTTTTAATTTGCTAATTGTAGTTGTTTGTTCAATATGGCCTTTACTTCCGGTTTGCAGCTGCCACAGCCTAATCCTGCTCCCGTTTCCGAACATAGTGTGTTGAAATCTGAGCAGCCGCCTGCAATTGCATCAATGACATTACCCTCTCCAACCTGACTGCAAGAACAGACCAGTTTTCCTTTTAAAGGAACGGAAGTTGTTGCCCCTCTAAGCAGTTCGTTTCGCTTCTCGGATAGTTCTATTTCTTCTTCTATCAGGCGTTTGAATTCGGCAAACTCATTTTTATCGCCCATTAATATGGCGCCTTTTAACGTATCATCCTTAACAATGCATTTTTTGTAGAAACGCTTGCTCACATCCATCAAAATAATCTCTTCGTAGCTACTATCATCCGAGGGTGCGTTTACCATACCAATACTGCACAGGTCAAGGTTTTCGAACTTCAGGATATTCATAAGAACGGAGCCATTATAAATACTACTGTAATCGCCTAAAATATAGTTGGCGGCAATATCCGCTTGTTGTTCCGCTGCCGATGTAATTCCGAAAAGCGAGTTATTGAACTCCGCTATTTCGCCCAAGGCAAAAATAGATGGGTTATTGGTCTGCAAATAGGAATTTACCAGAACACCCCTTCTTGTAGTTAAATCAGCTTTTTTTGCCAATTCAATATTCGGTCTTGTTCCTATAGCGTAAACTATGGCATTACACTGAATAGTACGACCTGTTTTTAGGTTAACCAACAACCTAAACGGATTCTCTTTTTCCTCAAACACCGTACTGACCTCATTATCAAAATAAAGGTTGATGTTCCTTTCGGTGACATCTTCTGCTAGAAGTCGGCTTGCCACCCGATCTAGTTGACGCTCCATTAAACGTGGCGCCCTTTGCACGATACTAATATTGATGTCTATCTTTTTAAGTGCAGCGGCCAACTCCAAACCTAGCAAACCACCACCGACGATTACCACATGTTGTTCGGTTGCGGGTAGTCCCGTTTTTTGGAGGTATTGTTTCAGTTTATCGGCATCTCCGCGTTCACGCATCGTAAAACGGCCGGGCAATTCTATCTGTACTTCGCTTGGTACAAAAGCACGGCTACCTGTGGCCATTATGAGTAAATCATACGAATGAATTAATCCGTAACTATCCGTAACCTGCTTCATAGATGTATTTACATCACTGATTCCGATTCCGGAGTGCAAGTTTACGTTGAGCTTTTGTAATTCTCCGGATTTTAGCTTCTCCAGCGCTTCCCACGAAAGCTCATCGCTTACGTATTCCGGCAATAGCACCCTATTATAAAACGGGTCCTTTTCTTTGGAAAACACATGCAATTCGTCCTTTTTATTTTTCTCCCGATAGGATTGAATAAACCGATATGCAGCCGCACCTGCCCCGATAACAATTATTTTTTGGACCGGCTTTACAAACTTCTCCACTTGAACGGCACAGTATTTAAAATCTGGTTCTTTGGAAACTGGGTCAACAATATCATTTGTAAGGTTATTGGCCCTACCAAAATCATTGTTCAGGACTTTTCCCCAATGCATCGGCAGAAAAACGACACGTTCGCGAATATCAAAATTGATTTTCACCTTAACTTGTACTTCACCTCTTCTACTCTTGATGACTGCAATATCCCCTTCTTTTAACTTTCGGAGATAGGCATCTACCTTGTTCATTTCTAGGTAGGGTTGAGGAATATGGGTCA
>NZ_RCNR01000094.1 GCF_009725985.1 Zobellia amurskyensis | reverse complement strand
CTGAAAATAATTGTACTCCTGCGCCAATTCAAGTACTTTTTCCCTTGTTTGTGCGCTTATACGTGTATTGCCCTGTAATGCTCTGGAAACAGTAGAAATAGAAACATTAAGTTTCGCGGCAATATCTTTTAAAGTCGTTTGTTTTTTATCCAAATCACTAATAATGAGAGCAACAAAGATAACTTAAATTTATAAGGCCATAACCTCAGCATAAATTAGCTTATTTTAAATCGTCTATTATGCTGCCACAGGAAATCATTTCTTGTCCATAGTAGGGGTTGCGGATTTCCTTTTCTTCACTCAGCCAAAACGCACCTTTATTGCTGTTTGCCATGGGGCACTTTTGCACGAACAAGTTTTTGGATAATGGTATGTTTTTGGCCATAGGCACCAGAATTTCATTTAAAACTACAAAATGGGTACGCTGATCTTCAATGATCTTATTCTCATGAATAGCATTCAATAACTTAAGTATTTCTGCAACATAAGCCTTCTCCGAGTCGGTTGTATTCAAGTTTTTAAATTGTTCCTCGGTTAATTTTGCACTACGGGAAACCTGTCCAGCATCAGAGGCTACAAAAGCATCTTTCATATCTAGATACGGCTGCACCACATTTTGGAAACCATTTTGAAACGCTTCGGACACTTTTATTTCTATTTCATTGGTTCTCACTTCCTCCTTGTTACTCTTACGATTCATCATTGATTTTTTCCCCTGCAACTGTGCAGCGGCATCAACTGTAAATGTACCATTGGTGACAATCTTCTCTCCTTTGTCAAGTCCGCTTATTATAGTTACGCTCTCTCCATTCCTATTACCAATAGTCACCTCGCGCATTTCAAAAATAGGTTTATCCAAATCTGACTTTACATAGACCAATGAGCGTTTTCCTGTCCATAGAACAGCCGATGCCGGTATAGTGGTCTCACTTTCCACATCCATAGTATCAGCCCCAATCTTACCTTTAACGAACATGCCAGGCTTAAAGATTTCATCCTTATTATCCAATACGGCCCTGAGCGTTACTGTTCTAGTTTGGGCATTGAGAATAGGGTCTATATAAGATACTTTGGCGTTAAAGACTTTATTAGGGTACGCATTAGTAGTTACCTGTATCTGCTCCCCTTTTTTGAACTGGGAAATCTGATTTTCATACACATCAAAATCTGCCCAAACCGTATTTAGGTTAGATACCTTAAAAATTGCTTTCCCATCCATAATATGGGCGCCATCGCTCACAGCAATTTCGGTTACGACACCAGAGACATGAGAGTAGATGGTAAAACTAGCTTTGGCCTTTCCGGTTTTCACCACCTCATCTAATTCCGGTCCATGAACTTTCCAATTTTTGAATTTTGCCTGTACGGCTTTGTACAACTGAGGCTGAGATTCCTTGAGTTTATATGCTGTAATCAATTCTTGTTGTGCCGCCACTAGTTCTGGCGAATACACCTTAGCTATTGCCTGACCTTTCCTTACCTTTTCGCCCAAAGAGGTTATATATAGCTTTTCTATCCTTCCATCAAAATGTGCTGGTTGTATGGCCGTTTTATCTCCGTTTATTTCAATTTTCCCGGATAGCACAACTCCACCCTCCAAGGTATTGTTACTTTCGCCAACTACAATTGTTTCTATGTTTGCCAAAGCCATGGCATTCTCAGACAATGCAAACTGATCGGCCAAGAGACCATTTGCACCTACCTCTGCTGGAATTAAATCCATACCACAGATGGGACAATCTCCCGGCTCCGACCGCATGATTTGAGGATGCATTGAGCAGGTCCACATTTCATCAGCTCTTTCTCCCGAATGATCGTGCTCTTCCGGAGAAACCTGAACCCCTGCTTTAGCTTCTCCGTTATTAGGTATATTTCCGAAAATCAGCCATCCCGAAAATAACCCCACTACTACGGCAATACCAATGTATACAATGTTTTTATTCATAACTTCTATTTAACCCTGCCCTCACAACCACGAGAACATTTTGTTCACTTCTTATTCGTTCTCTAAGCGTTTAATCATAGCCTTCATTTCTTCAATTTCTTTCTTTTGGGCTTTGATAATATCATCTGCCAAGGCTTTTACTTCAGCATCTTGAATATCGGCTCTTTCACTTGTTAATATGGCAATTGAGTGATGGGGAATCATCGCTTTCATCCACAACACATCTCCTACAATTGGCGCTTGTGTACGCACCAATGTTAAGGCCGTAACGAACAAAGTAATACTACCCAATATAATCGCGATATTCTTCTTTTGGTTTTTATACATATTTCTCATGACAACGAACATGACTATAGCCATAGCCGAAATACCCAAACAACTCATATAAAACCTTGTTAGACTAAAATACACATGGTCTATGGCATAGGTATTTAAATACATTGTGATGTACATGGCAATAAAAGAAGCCACTAACATCAATACGAATTTTGTGTAGTTATCCTTATTCATTTTGTCTTTGTTCTCCATAATTTTTAGATTTAGATTGTTAATTCTAACTTCGAAAAAAACCTGCTACTTCTCTGGTTTAGTAATTAGCTCATTTCTAAAATTAAGGTCCCTAATCCATCTTTATTAATTCTAACAAATTGATTTTTAACTATTTCTACACTTCAACATATTCCTCTATAGTCTCTATAAATTTCACCTTATGAAATCATGTACAAGACGATTTTTCTTTAGTTAATCAATTTTGGCCGCTCTTAATCTAAGGGCATTTGCAATTACCGATACCGAGCTGAAACTCATAGCAAGAGCCGCAATCATTGGCGAAAGTAAGAGTCCGAAAACCGGATACAACACTCCCGCTGCAATTGGAATACCGATAGTGTTATAAATTAAAGCGAAAAATAAGTTTTGCTTAATATTCTTCATGACGGTGTCACTTAAGTTCCTTGCTTTCACAATACCATGTAAATCGCCTTTTACAAGGGTTATCATGGCACTCTCAATGGCTACGTCAGTTCCGGTTCCCATAGCTATACCTACATCACTTTTTGCCAAAGCGGGCGCATCATTAATACCATCACCGGCCATGGCCACTACATGACCTTGTTCCTGTAGTTTTTTAACTTCGGACAGCTTGTCTTCAGGGAGCATCCCTGCTTTAAAATCGGTTAGACCAAGTTCCTGAGCCACTGCTTGTGCAGTATCGTGATTATCGCCTGTAAGCATCACAACGGCTATTCCTTTGTCTTGAAGTGCTTTAATGGCTTTTGCACTTGTTTCCTTTATTTTATCGCCAATTACCACAAAGCCTACAACCTGTTCATTAATGGATAAATAAGACACCGTTTTACCTTTTTTTTGGTATTCACTTGCCTCGTTTCTAATGTTCGCGATAAGGGCCGCTTGAACATGTTCCATCATCTTAACATTCCCCAAAGCCACCTTTTTTCCCTCGATTTTTCCTTCTACCCCTTTTCCGGTTACGGCATTAAAATTCTCGGTCTTCAGGGTTTTCACACCTTGTTCTTTCCCATATTTTACCGTTGCCTCAGCAAGTGGGTGTTCACTAGAAGTGTTCAGGGAAGCTATGTATTGTAATACTTGACTTTCTGTATACTCGCCCCTAGAGGTACCGATTGCTTCTACCGTTGGTTTTCCTTCGGTAATAGTTCCTGTTTTATCAACGATCAAGGTATCTACCTTATACATTTTCTCCAAAGCTTCGGCATTCTTGACCAGTACGCCATTTTGGGCTCCTTTACCCACACCCACCATAATGGACATAGGTGTTGCGAGACCTAAAGCACAAGGACAAGCAATAATCAGAACGGCAATAGCATTCACCAAGGCAAAAACATAAGCTGGTTCTGGCCCCCAAATGGCCCAAGCCACAAATGTGATTACCGAGATAATAACCACTACTGGCACAAAATAACTGGAAACGGTATCTGCCAATTTCTGAATAGGGGCACGACTACGACTGGCGTCATTTACCATTTGTATAATTTGGGACAATAAGGTTTCACTACCTACTTTTTCGGCTTTCATTAAGAAAGACTGATTCCCGTTTATAGTACCGCTGTTTACCTTGTCATCCACCGTTTTGCTAACGGGAATAGGTTCTCCCGAAATCATAGATTCATCAACAGAGGTTTGCCCTTCGGTTATTACCCCATCTACCGGAATTTTATCGCCAGGTTTCACACGTAGCGTGTCCCCTTTTTGTATTTGATCTATGGCCACCTCCTCTTCATTACCATCTACAACACGAACCGCTTTGTTGGGTGCAAGTTTCAGTAACTCCTTTACGGCAGAATTGGTCTTGCTGTGTGCCCGAGCCTCAAGCACCTGACCCATTAAAACTAGTGTAAGAATAACCGTTGCTGCCTCAAAATAAACATGTACCGCACCCGATTCCGTTTTAAACTGTGGAGGAAAAAAGTCCGGCACCAACATTCCAAAAACACTAAACAGCCAAGCCACACCAGCACCTATACCAATGAGTGTGAACATATTCAGGTTCCATGTTTTTATACTACGGTAAGCACGTTCAAAGAACATCCAAGTAGCATAAAAAACAACTGGAATAGAAAGCCCAAACTGAATCCAG
>NZ_RCNR01000093.1 GCF_009725985.1 Zobellia amurskyensis | reverse complement strand
GTGTAACGGTTTCCAAATCGGATATCACGGATTTGGGAGGCGGCCTTTATCGTTTTACCAATGGCGATGGCACGGACGTTGATATCAACACGAACGGAATCGCCATCACGGATGTCATTGCCGGTAACCTTATCGCTACGGTAACGGAGGCCGATGGTACCATTACTGAAATAGACGAGACCATTACAACATTATCTACAGCTGATAATATAACTTATACTTATGTTTCGGAAGATAATACTTCAACAAGTTTTGATGGTACGGATGATCAAGAAGCAACGGAAGTTAATTTAGCGAATCCATTAGATGTTGATGGAGACAGTGTGGATGAAACTACGGTGGAAGAAGCAATTATTGATTTGGCAGCCAATGCTAGCGATAACCAAAATTTAACCGGAGCTACTTTAAGCGGAACAAATCAACTTCAAATAGATATTGAAAGAGGTAGTTCTGCAAATGTAGACTTATCATCTCTTGTAGAAACCGTGATTGCCGGTACAGGAGCTATTTCGGTAACTGATGACGGTAATGGTAACTATACGGTTAATTCAACGGATCCAGATGAAGATGAAACTAACGAGCTTACATTAATAGATAGTGGAGCACCAGCCATAACACCTTCAAATGCAGGGGTAACGTATGTTGATGATGTTGCAGGACAATTATATGTTTTTGACGGAACAAATTGGAATCAAGTGGGGGGTAGTGCAAGCCCAGATTTAGATCCAGATCCAAACAATGAACTACAAACATTAACGTCAACCGATGGTTCGGTAACATTGACTCCATCAGGAAACGATTATGATCTTTCTGTAGCTGTCGTGGATGGTACGGAAACTATCGTACAGTCTGGAAATGCAAACGTTACTGTAGCCGGAGATGGTTCCGCGGGAAGTCCTTATCAAATCAGTAGTGTAGATTTAGATGAGCAAAATGCTTCGGAAGTTCCATTGGATGCTCCTTTTGATGTGGATGGTGATACGGTAAATGAAACTACAGTTCAAGAGGCTTTGGAAGATTTAGCCGCTAATGCTAGCGATAACCAACAGGTGAGCAGTACCGTAGGAACTCCGAACGAAACTGTAGATATCGATTTGGAACGCGGTGGCTCAACTACTATCAATATTCAAGATGCGGATGCCGACCCAACAAATGAAATTCAAGATGCCACAGAAGTAGCCTTAAATACACCGTTTGATGTAGATGGCGATACGGTTAACGAGACTAATGTACAAGAAGCATTAGAAGATTTAGCGGCAAATAGTAGTGATGACCAAACGTTAAGTACGGATGGTAACCCTGGTAATGTTAGTATCTCCGAAGGAAATGCCATCAATTTAAATGTAGATGATGCGGATTCAGATGCAACAAATGAGATTCAAGATGCTACTGAAGTGGCACTTAATACACCTTTTGATGTAGACGGAGATAGTGTAAACGAGACCAACGTACAGGAAGCTTTAGAGGATTTAGCGGCTAATGCAAGCGACAACCAGCAAGTGAGCAGTGCGGTAGGAACTCCGAACGAAACTGTTGATATTGATTTGGAACGCGGCGGCTCAACTACTATTAATATTCAAGATGCAGATGCCGACCCAACCAATGAAATTCAAGATGCTACCGAGGTGGCTTTGAACACGCCTTTTGATGTTGATGGCGATACTGTAAACGAAACTACGGTTCAGGAAGCCTTGGAGGATTTGGCCAATAATGCCAGTGACGACCAACAAATAACGAGTGCTGTAGGAACTGCAAATGAAACTGTTGATATTGATTTGGAACGCGGCGGCTCAACTACTATTAATATTCAAGATGCGGATGCTGACCCAACCAATGAAATTCAAGATGCTACGGAGGTAGCTTTAAATACACCTTTTGATGTTGATGGCGATACTGTGAACGAAACTACAGTTCAAGAAGCATTAGAAGATTTAGCTGCCAATGCCAGTGATGATCAGCAAATTTCAAGCAGTGTGGCAACGGCCAACGAAACATTAAATATTGATTTGGAACGCGGTGGTACCACTTTGATAAATATTCAAGATGCCGATGCCGACCCAACAAACGAACTTACATTATTGGGCAATGGCTCTCCAACGGTTACGCCAAGCAATAGTGGGGTTACTTATGTAGATGAGGTTGCTGGACAATTATATGTTTATGATGGTGCCACATGGAATGCCGTAGGCGGAAATGCTACTCCAGATTTAGATGGTGACCCAAATAATGAAATTCAAACCATTACCTCTACGGACGGCTCTATAACGGTTACGCCTTCAGGCAACGATTATAACCTTTCTGTAGCTGCTGCCGATGGTACGGAGACGATAGTAGAATCTGGAAATGCAAACGTTACGGTAGCCGGAGATGGCTCAGCAGGAAACCCATACCAAATCAGTAGTGTAGATTTAGATGAGCAAAATGCTTCGGAAGTTCCGTTGGATGCTCCTTTTGACGTGGATGGTGATACGGTAAACGAAATTACGGTTCAAGAGGCTTTGGAAGATTTAGCCGCTAATGCTAGTGATGACCAAACGCTAAGTACGGATGGTAATCCTGGAAACGTTAGTATATCCGAAGGAAATGCAATTAATTTAAATGTAGACGATGCCGATGCGGACGCTTCAAACGAAATACAAACCTTAACCTCAACGGATGGTTCTGTAACCTTAACCCAAACCGGTGATGATTATAATCTTTCTGTAGCTGCCGCCGATGGTACGGAGACTATCGTACAATCTGGAAATGCAAACGTTACGGTAGCCGGAGATGGTTCAGCAGGAAGTCCTTATCAAATCAGCAGTGTAGATCTAGATGAGCAAAATGCTTCGGAAGTTCCGTTGGATGCTCCTTTTGATGTTGATGGAGATACGGTAAATGAAACTACGGTTCAAGAGGCTTTAGAGGATTTAGCGACTAATGCAAGCGACAACCAGCAAGTGAGCAGTGCGGTAGGAACTCCGAACGAAACTGTTGATATTGATTTGGAACGCGGCGGCTCAACTACTATTAATATTCAAGATGCGGATGCTGACCCAACAAACGAGATTCAAGATGCCACGGAAGTAGCTTTGAACACGCCTATTGATGTTGATGGCGATACGGTAAATGAAACTACGGTTCAAGAAGCTTTAGAGGATTTAGCCGCTAACGCTAGCGATAACCAACAGGTGAGCAGTGCTGTAGGAACTGCAAATGAAACAGTGGACATCGATTTAGAGCGAGGTGGTTCAACAACTATCAACATTCAAGATGCGGATGCCGACCCAACGAACGAGATTCAAGATGCCACGGAAGTAGCTTTGAACACGCCTATTGATGTAGATGGCGATACGGTAAACGAAACTACGGTACAAGAGGCTTTGGAAGATTTAGCCGCTAATGCTAGTGATGACCAAACGCTAAGTACGGATGGTAATCCTGGAAACGTTAGTATATCCGAAGGAAATGTAATTAATTTAAATGTAGATGATGCCGATGCGGACGCTTCAAACGAAATCCAAGACCTTGAAATAGCTGGAGATCAATTGAGTATTACCGGTGGAAATACAGTCACTATTCCTACTGCGGATGGTTCCGAGACCATCGTAAACGGAGCTGGTATTAATACGGTTACAGGAGACGGAACATCTGGTAATCCTTACGTGGTTACAGGTACGGAAGTAGATGGAGATGTTACTAACGAACTTACTTTTGTTGATGCAGGTACACCTGCCGCAACAGGAACTACAGGCACCAATACTGGAGAAACTTACGTAGATACTTTAACAGGACAGCTGTATGTTTATGATGGTACATCATGGCAACAAGTAGGTGGAAATGCAAGTCCTGATGCGGATCCAGACCCGACTAATGAAATACAAGCAATTACTTCAACAGATGGTTCGGTAACGCTAACTCCGTCAGGAGATGATTATGATTTATCCGTAAATTTCCCTGCCGGTAGTGATAATCAAAATATCGAAAGTCTAGCAGTAAATACGAGTTCAAATGTGCTTACTGTGGGTATTGAAGACGGGAATAGCCAAACTGTAGATTTATCACATTTAGATGATTCAGGTACGGATAACCAAAGCATTCAGAATTTAACTTTTTCAGGAACTACTTTAACCGTTGGGATTGAAGGTGGAAGTTCTGACACTGTGAGTCTAGCCGATTTAGCAGATAATCAAAGTATACAAGGGTCAGGTCTTTCGGGAACTACGTTAACAATAGGTATAGAAGATGGTAGTTCTGAGACGGTAAATTTATCAAGCTTAGCAAATACGGATAATCAGCAGATAAGTCTTACAGGAAATATTATCACTCTAGATAATGGTACAGGTGCAGATACAACGGTTGATCTTACAGATTTTAGAGATGATCAAAATCTTACCAGTGCAGTTGTTGTAGCGAACCAATCGGTTGAAATACAAATTAACGACGGTACAAATACTACAATAGATATTAGGGATGAAGATTCGGATCCAACAAATGAAATAGAATTACCAACAGGAGGAAATAACGGACAAGTACTTTCAACTGATGGTACAGGTATATATTCTTGGGTAGACCCAGATACAGGCCCACAAGGTCCAGCTGGTCCACAAGGTCCAGCAGGAACTGCTGGCGCACCAGGAGCGGACGGAGCAAACGGTACCGATGGCGCCCAAGGTCCACAAGGAATCCAAGGTGAGACTGGCCCGCAAGGT
>NZ_RCNR01000092.1 GCF_009725985.1 Zobellia amurskyensis | reverse complement strand
TTTTCAAACCATCATATGACGATGTTTTAAATGCATATATATCAAGCCATAATGGAGCCTTTAGCGGCTTTACTGAGCCAACCGATATGCCAACAGCAGCAATTGCAATCGTTTTTGGACTAGTTTGGGGTTTAATCATTTATAATATTGATCGATTTATTGTCACGAGCACAGGTAAAGGAGATGGGACAGAAGCAATTACATGGGGTGAACTTAAAGGTGCTTTACCTAGAATCATCATGGGCTGCATTATTGCTATATCGATATCCAAACCTTTAGAAATACGAATTTTAAAAGGCGAGATAGACACACAGCTGCAACTTAAACAGCAAGCTTTAAAAACTGAACAGGAAAACGCTATTGATGCAAAATTTGAAGATATCAGAAAAAAACTATCGATAGAAAAAGAAGGTTTCTTAGACTTAATAAAAGTTTCCGAAGATCAGTATACAGAGTCAGAAAGAGAGTTTCAAGCTGAACTTAAGGAAGGTCCAGCTGGATCTAGCTCAAACTATGGTCCAGATGCTAAACGTAAAGAGATTTTAATGAAGGACAGGCAAAATGACAGGGATAGACAAAGACAAATCTACGAACCCAAAATAAGCCTGGTCGAAAAAAAGATAGAGGATTTAGATAGACAAATTGCCTTAGAAAAAGAGAAGATAAAAAAGAGCGTTTCGGGGCTTGATGGTTTGGCAGAAAGAATTACAATCGCAGAACACAATTACCCTGCCGTATCCTATTTCTTGACCTTATTATTTTTAGCCATAGAACTTACTCCTATCTTCTTTAAATTAATGTTGATTAAGTCTCCTTATGACTATTTATCTGATAATTATAAGCAGATAGAATTAGCAGAGAACGGTATTTATGTTGATGAAGATTATTATGAAGATAAGGAGGGTATTCAAAGAGAATTGGTTCGCTATTTAGCTGCTGAAAAGCAAATAGAGGAAAAGCGTGAATTTCATGACGCACAGCTTAGAATAACTAAACATGCTATCTCTAAATTTGAGGAACGTGAAAAGGAAAAAATTAATCAAAACCCTGACGATTATATTTCATATTCCTCCTAATGTTAAGATTCTTAGATAATAAAAAACTCTGGTGGTTTGCCGGTGAAGACCCTTATATCTTAAGCCAATGTTCTAAAGGCATAAGAAGGAAGTTTAGCTTTATTGGTATCCTTGTTATATTAATAAGTTTAATATCTGCAGCTGGTATTGCTTTTGGAGTGGAACAAATTCTAAATTCTACCATGGCTGATATTATTATAGGGCTATACTTTGCTATGTTCGTTTTCATTCTTTACTTATTCGTTTTATACACGTTAAGTAGAAATGTATTGCCAAATGATGGTTCTGATCGGATTGGAACAATAATTTCATATTCAATTCGTATTGGTTTTTTAATCCTTCTTGGTATACTTGTTGCTCAACCTTTAAATTATTTAATTTTCAAAAAGAGTATTGACAATGAGTTGATTGCTTTTAAAAATCAAGAAGTTTCAGAATACAATCATAAATTGAATATTAAATATGCGGAAGAGCTTGGTAAAGCAAGACCATACCTCAAATCAAAATCACTTGTTTTAAAAGAAATAGAAAAAAACAATCGACTTAAAAATAGAGAAATAAGAGCTCTGTTAGAGAATCAAAAAGAGAGAAATTATTTTATTCGTAAAATACTCATTCAGAATACTTTATTTCATTTAGTCAATACCAATAATCAACTTGACATAAATATACTATTAGTACTTCTTTCATGGCTTGTTACTATTTTTCTAGTTCTAATATTCATAACACCAGTACTTTTAAAAATTTTCATTAGTATTTCTTCTGAATATTATCAAATTAAAAGGAGAGTTCAGACAAAGGTTATAGACCTTCACTATAAGGCATTTAGAAAAAAATATAACCAACTCTTATTAGATAAATATCCAGAAGCAAATTTAAGTTTGACCACGTTATATGTTGACCCCCCTTACAATACTATAAGGAAATCCAAACCAGAACTCTTAGGGCAAGATGCGTTTATAAAATGGCTGTGTAATGAAAGTAATTGAAAAAATTATCACATATGATGATTACAATTACGTTGAGGGAGTCCTTCAATTTAAAGCGTATGGGCAAAAAACACATGACTTACTCCATGCGGAATATTTTTCTATTGATAGAATATCACATGTTCGTTTAGAAGTTGAAAAAAAATATCTCCCCCCACAATTACCACCGGGCATTAATAAAAATAAGGTATCAACCTTAACCTTACCTGATAAAATCACCACAATTATAGATGGTGATTATTCAAAACCATACGGAATTGAGTATGATGAGATAATCGTTGATGATTCCTATGTAGATGATAATCAAAATATCAAGGGTCCTAGATATAATAGTACAAAAGTAGGTAGTGAATTAAGTTCAACTATTGCCATAAAGGTTTATGGTTTAATCAAAATTGAAAGACAGCAGACCGAAACTGAAAATCAATTTGAAATAACAGTTATTCCTCACGGGCCAGGAAAAATTGAAGTATCTCCTTCAAAAGCTAGTTATGCTACTGGCGAAAGGGTTACAGTAGAAGCCATACCTAACGACAAATCTATATTTACTGGCTACAGAAGTTCTTATGAAGAATGTGAACGAGAATTTGAATTTCTAGTAGGTGAAGAAGATATTATTATTGAAGCAGATTTTATTACCGAAAAGAGTGCCATAGCAATTTTAAACTCTAGTGATAAAAATCAATTTTCTAAAAAAAGATTAGAAACCATTAAAAATGGTTACAACAGGATTGTTGAAGAAAGAAACAGAACATACCTAGCAAAACTAAAAGAAACTTGGAAAGATAAATCCATTAAGAATGAACCTTTGGGAATTGATGTTCAAGGATTTTGGCAATTTTTAAGACTGGTTTTTTCAGCATTTTTTTATGCTGCTATTCTAATACTTTTAATAGTCCTTTTTGGAAAGGCCATTTTAGTAATTGGTTTAATTATACTTGGGATTTGGTTACTTAATTTAATCTCTCCTTATATATTTAATTGGCGTGGAGTTCAATGGATTCTGGGATTTATAATGTTTGCATTTATAATTACTGGTTTAATCAATATTATGGCAAATTACAAGAGTCATAATCAATATAAAAAAGAATCAGTGAATAATTCTAACATTGAGACTAGCGAGAAAAACAATGAGAATACTACAATTGATTATGTACATCATTTGGCTTGGAATGATTATGACAAAAATCGATATGAAATGGATTTAATCATAAACAGTGATCTTGTAAGTAAAGCAACTAATTTCAAGAATAATCACCCGTCTGTAAATACAGAACCCGCTTATTCTAAACTTCTTCAGAATTTACACCAGACATCTATGGCTGATGATTATGTAAGGGTAAAGGAAAAACTAGATAGTCTACAAAAAGTAAAGGAAATTAATAAAAAGCAATTTGCAAACGTCATAGTAAGTATGGTACAATCCATTCCTTATTATGCAATTGTAGAAGAATCTTGTAATCCATATAGCTATCAAGACCCAGCAATTAGGGAGCTTCTATTACGAAAGCCTTGTGAACCTTTTGTTAGATTCGGAATAAAGGCTCCAGCAGAATTTTTAAAAGATTTAAAAGGAGATTGCGATTCCCGTACGTTGTTTTTGTACGGCTTACTAAAAACATTTGGGTATGATGTTGCTATTTTCGGAAGTCAAAAATACAACCATTCCATATTAGGGATTTCACTTGACATACAAAGCCCTCACTTTAAAATACTTAACAACAAAAAATATCATCTCTGGGAAGTGACTGAGAAAAATTACAAACCTGGTTTTTTGCCTAAGCAAATAGCTAACCTTGATTACTGGAAAATAAACTTAAATTAGACCTTATGGACTTTATTCTATACACCACTGCAATTGCCCTATTTTACTATTTAATCTTATTGTTCACAGCAAATAAGTGGGTTCTAAATAAATTCAAAAACCCAGCTAATATTGATTCCAATGGCTTTTCTACAACAGCTCAAATGGTACTAGCTCTTAATATTAATATAATTTGTTCTTTGTTTATCGTGCATGACAATGTAATGAATTATGTTACTTTTTTAATAGGTGACGAAGCCAGTTTCTTTAATTTTCTATCCTCTGGTGCAATCATTATTTTACTAAATATAGCCGCATTAGGTATCTCCTATTTATTATCAAAGCTATTTAGCGATTTTATAGGTAAAGACTCACCTGTATTTACAAGACCCATACTTTGGATAACCATAAACCTGTTACTACTAAAATTAACCACACTTTACTATGAGGCATACATTAGCACACAAAACTTTACTATTCTTTAGTTTAATATTACTTGTTATTTCAACTCAGTCATGCAAGTTTGAAGCTAAAAACGAATTTAATCTAGAACAAACTAGAGCTAATGAACGACAGGAAATTAAGCGTCTCTTAGCTCAAGCAAAGTCTCAAATTGAAAATGAACAATTGGCGGATGCCATTAAAACTTTAGATTCAATTATCAACAATTATGGTACTTATGATGAAGTAGAGAATGCTTACGTCTTAAAAGAAGATGCACAAAATATATATACCCTAAAAAAGATTCTTACACTCCAAAATATAGACAGCTTAATAACTTTTGTTACAGATTATGACAATGAGATAATTAAAACACGTGCAACATCTAGACTTGAAGAAGTATTAACAACTACAATGGACCCCGAGCTACTTCAGCATTATTTGGACAGTAACCGATTACCACAATTTAGACCTAATGCAAAAAAGCGACAAGCCGACTTATTAGAACAAAAACAAGATGAATTATATGCCAATGCATTAGAACAGAATAATGCAGCAGCGTGGAAAGCTTTTGTAGCTATGTATCCAGAACATCCACAAAGGAAGAGAATAGAAGATAAAGTAATTGGTTTAGAGGTTGATGAAATTTTTAATGGAACCTATGGAGAAATACCTACATCAAACCAAATGGGTTCTGCTAATTATGTCAACTCAGATATTGAAATCACAAACAAAACTTCATATACCTTAACTCTACGATATAGTGGTCCTGAAAACCATCGTCTAATTATATCACCTAATGCAGTACAAAAAGTAAATTTAAAGAGTGGTGACTATAGAGTAACTGCATCGGTAAACGCATCTAGAGTTAGTAATTACGCAGGTAGGGAAAGTTTAAACGGGACTTATTCAAGCTCCTATTACATTTCAAACTAAAATGTTCATCATTTGAAAAATATAGTTAAAATAACCCTATCTCTACTCCTATTCCTATGCCTGTTAAACATGCCATATGGTTACTATCAATTAGTACGGTTTCTAGCATTGGTAGGTTTTGGTTTTTTAGCCTTTAAGGCTAGTCAAAAAGATAAAAGTGAGCAGGTATTTATATACATAACCCTTGCCCTACTCTTTCAACCCTTCTATAAAATAGCTTTAGGTAGGGAATTATGGAATGTGGTTGATGTGGTGGTTGGTGTGGGTTTGTTGGTATTGTAGCCTTCCCTAAAAATGTAGCCTTCCCTAAAAAT
>NZ_RCNR01000091.1 GCF_009725985.1 Zobellia amurskyensis | reverse complement strand
GGTCCCGACCAGAATAAACTGATCGGGACCTCGAAGTAAGGCGGCTTCCTACTCTCCCACCTGTTGGCAGTACCATCGGCGCTAGCGGGCTTAACTTCCCTGTTCGGAATGGAAAGGGGTGGGCCCCGCCGCCATGGCCACCTAAATCTTTAATATTTTAATACTTGGCCTTTTTGCTATCGCAGGGGCCGAAGTATGACATAAATAATGGGACAGGTCGAAGAAAGAAAACATCGCTTCCTTTAAGTAAAAAGGACGGATTTTATAGAGAAAAGGTTGTCGCCCTCCCTTACCGAGGCAAGGAAGGGACTTATATTGCGCAAGCCGTACGGGCAATTAGTACTACTCGGCTACGGACATTACTGCCCTTGTACCTATAGCCTATCAACGTGGTAGTCTCCCACGGCCCTTTAAAGAAATCTCATCTTGCGGTTGGTTTCGCGCTTATATGCTTTCAGCGCTTATCCAATCCCGACATAGCTACCCGGCAATGCCCCTGGCGGGACAACCGGTGCACCAGCGGTCGGTCCGGCCCGGTCCTCTCGTACTAGGGCCAGGTCCGCTCGAATTTCTAACGCCCGCAGTAGATAGAGACCGAACTGTCTCACGACGTTCTGAACCCAGCTCGCGTGCCACTTTAATGGGCGAACAGCCCAACCCTTGGGACCTTCTCCAGCCCCAGGATGTGACGAGCCGACATCGAGGTGCCAAACCCCCCCGTCGATATGAGCTCTTGGGGGAGATCAGCCTGTTATCCCCGGCGTACCTTTTATCCTTTGAGCGATGGCCCTTCCATGCGGAACCACCGGATCACTATGCTCTTGTTTCCAACCTGTTCGACCTGTATGTCTCACAGTCAAGCGCCCTTGTGCCATTGCACTCTACGTACGATTGCCGACCGTACTGAGGGCACCTTTAGAAGCCTCCGTTACTCTTTTGGAGGCGACCACCCCAGTCAAACTACCCACCACGCACTGTTCCCTCTTGGAGGGTTAGGCCCCGGACAAGCAAAGGCTGGTATTTCAACGGTGACTCCAACACACCTGGCGGTGCGCCTTCAAAGTCTCCCAGCTATCCTACACATTGCTTGACCAAGGTCAATACGAAGCTATAGTAAAGGTGCACGGGGTCTTTTCGTCCCACTGCGGGTAACCGGCATCTTCACCGATACTACAATTTCACCGAGCTCATGGCCGAGACAGTGTCCAGATCGTTGCACCATTCGTGCAGGTCGGAACTTACCCGACAAGGAATTTCGCTACCTTAGGACCGTTATAGTTACGGCCGCCGTTTACTGGGGCTTCAGTTCAATGCTTCCTCCCGAAGGATTCACATCTCCCCTTAACCTTCCAGCACCGGGCAGGTGTCAGGCCCTATACTTCATCTCTCGATTTTGCAGAGCCCTGTGTTTTTGATAAACAGTCGCCTGGACCTCTTCACTGCGGCCCACAATAAATTGTGGGCGACCCTTCTCCCGAAGTTACGGGTCTATTTTGCCTAGTTCCTTAGCCATGAATCTCTCGAGCGCCTTAGAATACTCATCCCAACCACCTGTGTCGGTTTACGGTACGGGCCGCACATCTCGCTTTTCTTGGAAGTCGATACGCTGGATTATCACCTTGGCCGTAGCCTCGGTGTACTATCGCGGTGTTGCCACTCGCTTCAACGTGCAATTCCGTCTGCACGCACCAACTTCTCGCCTCCGTCGCTTTTAATGATGTGCGGGTAGCAGAATATTAACTGCTTGTCCATCCACTTCCCCCTTCGGGTCTGCGTTAGGTCCCGACTGACCCCCAGCTGATTAGCATAGCTGGGGAAACCTTGGTCTTTCGGCGTGCGGGTTTCTCGCCCGCATTATCGTTACTTATGCCTACATTTTCGTTTGTAGCTCCTCCAGCATCCCTCGCAGGTACACCTTCAACGGCACTACAATGCTCCCCTACCCCTTACAGTAAACTGTAAAGCCATAGCTTCGGTAATATGCTTATGCCCGATCATTATCCATGCGGAACCGCTCGACCAGTGAGCTGTTACGCACTCTTTAAATGAATGGCTGCTTCCAAGCCAACATCCTGGCTGTCAATGCAGTTCCACCGCGTTTTTTCAACTTAGCATATATTTTGGGACCTTAGCTGATGGTCTGGGTTCTTTCCCTCTCGGACATGGACCTTAGCACCCATGCCCTCACTGCGCAGAAACGTTTTATAGCATTCGGAGTTTGTCAGGAATTGGTAGGCGGTGAAGCCCCCGCATCCAATCAGTAGCTCTACCTCTATAAAACTATCTACACGCTGCACCTAAATGCATTTCGGGGAGTACGAGCTATTTCCGAGCTTGATTGGCCTTTCACCCCTACCCACAGGTCATCCCAAGACTTTTCAACGTCAACGGGTTCGGTCCTCCACTATGTGTTACCACAGCTTCAACCTGCCCATGGGTAGATCGCACGGTTTCGCGTCTACTACTACTAACTATGGCGCCCTGTTCAGACTCGCTTTCGCTACGGCTCCGGACCTGAAGTCCTTAACCTTGCTAGTAAAAGTAACTCGTAGGCTCATTATGCAAAAGGCACGCCGTCACCCCGAAGGGCTCCGACCGCTTGTAAGCGTATGGTTTCAGGATCTTTTTCACTCCGTTGTTCACGGTTCTTTTCACCTTTCCCTCACGGTACTGGTTCACTATCGGTCTCTCAGGAGTATTTAGTCTTGGCGGATGGTCCCGCCGGTTTCACACAGGGTTTCACGTGCCCCGCGCTACTCAGGATACCGCTATCTTGCAGGTCTTTACCTATACCGGGCTATCACCGTCTTCGGCCAAGCTTTCCAACTTGTTCTAGTTCATTACTGTTCGAATGTCGCGGTCCTACAACCCCGCACATGCCGGAACATGTACGGTTTGGACTAATCCAGTTTCGCTCGCCGCTACTCCCGGAATCACTTTTGTTTTCTCCTCCTCCGGCTACTTAGATGTTTCAGTTCACCGGGTTTGCCTCCTTGCGGATAACATGTCTTCAACATGCTGGGTTGCCCCATTCGGATACCTGCGGATCATATCGTGTGTGCCGATCCCCGCAGCTTTTCGCAGCTTATCGCGTCCTTCATCGCCTCTGAGAGCCTAGGCATTCCCCATACGCCCTTATCTAGCTTGTCGCCAGACCTTTTGTTCTATTCGTATTTCGTACTCTTTACTTAAAAAATTCGTGTTTTCTTTTTCTTCAGTACATATATCCCGAAAGATATACGTCCTGTCCCAATATGTCAATGAACTTGTGGCGAGTCGCCAACGACAATCAAAAATCGTCTTTGTGGCTCCTCATGCAATACGTCGCGATAAATCAATATCCCTAGGCATTGCCTGGTGGAGAATATCGGAGTCGAACCGATGACCTCCTGCGTGCAAGGCAGGCGCTCTAGCCAGCTGAGCTAATCCCCCAATTACTAGTCGTTAGTAATTAGTAGTCAGTAGTTAGAAACTAACTACCACCCAACTTCTAGAATTTCCTATTCAGTATTTATTCTCAATGAACGTGCGCAACTAATCAAAGATGCCCTTTTGTAGTCCCAGGCAGACTCGAACTGCCGACCTCTACATTATCAGTGTAGCGCTCTAACCAGCTGAGCTATGGGACTGTCCCTACCACTCTTAGTACTCCGTACCAAAAGAAGTATTATATATTATTAATGTGGAGACTTGCTTATTCGACCTACAGTGGACATATAATATTTAGAACGAGGTGTCGGGGCCTTCCATATTTCGGCGGTGACGCTCTAGAAAGGAGGTGTTCCAGCCGCACCTTCCGGTACGGCTACCTTGTTACGACTTAGCCCTAGTTACCGATCTTGCCCTAGGCCGCTCCTTGCGGTGACGGACTTCAGGCACTCCCGGCTTCCATGGCTTGACGGGCGGTGTGTACAAGGCCCGGGAACGTATTCACCGGATCATGGCTGATATCCGATTACTAGCGATTCCAGCTTCACGGGGTCGAGTTGCAGACCCCGATCCGAACTGTGACCGGTTTTGTGGATCCGCTCTGCGTTACCGCATGGCTTCCCGCTGTACCGGCCATTGTAGCACGTGTGTGGCCCAGGACGTAAGGGCCGTGATGATTTGACGTCGTCCCCACCTTCCTCACGGTTTGCACCGGCAGTCCCGTTAGAGTCCCCGACATGACTCGCTGGCAACTAACGGTAGGGGTTGCGCTCGTTATAGGACTTAACCTGACACCTCACGGCACGAGCTGACGACAACCATGCAGCACCTTGCAAATTGCCCGAAGGAAAAGGTATCTCTACCCCTGTCAAAATGCATTTAAGCCCTGGTAAGGTTCCTCGCGTATCATCGAATTAAACCACATGCTCCACCGCTTGTGCGGGCCCCCGTCAATTCCTTTGAGTTTCATTCTTGCGAACGTACTCCCCAGGTGGGATACTTATCACTTTCGCTTGGCCGCCCAGGTCTCAAGGACCCGGACAGCTAGTATCCATCGTTTACGGCGTGGACTACCAGGGTATCTAATCCTGTTCGCTCCCCACGCTTTCGTCCATCAGCGTCAGTATATAGTTAGTCACCTGCCTTCGCAATCGGTGTTCTATGTAATATCTATGCATTTCACCGCTACACTACATATTCCGGCAACTTCACTATAACTCAAGACCGACAGTATCAAAGGCAATTTTACAGTTGAGCTGCAAACTTTCACCACTGACTTATCGGCCCGCCTACGGACCCTTTAAACCCAATAATTCCGGATAACGCTCGGACCCTCCGTATTACCGCGGCTGCTGGCACGGAGTTAGCCGGTCCTTATTCTTACGGTACCGTCAGTAAGCTACACGTAGCTCTTTTTCTTCCCGTATAAAAGCAGTTTACTACCCATAGGGCATTCTTCCTGCACGCGGCATGGCTGGATCAGGCTCCCGCCCATTGTCCAATATTCCTCACTGCTGCCTCCCGTAGGAGTCTGGTCCGTGTCTCAGTACCAGTGTGGGGGATCCCCCTCTCAGGGCCCCTACCCATCGCGGTCTTGGTGAGCCGTTACCTCGCCAACTAACTAATGGGACGCATACTCATCCCCTACCGTAACCTTTAACCATTAATACGATGCCGTAAAATGGTACCATGTGGTCTTAATCCAAATTTCTCTGGGCTATCCCACAGTAGGGGGTAGATTGTATACGCGTTGCGCACCCGTGCGCCGGTCGTCAACATCTAGCAAGCTAGACTTGTTACCCCTCGACTTGCATGTGTTAGGCCTGCCGCTAGCGTTCATCCTGAGCCAGGATCAAACTCTTCATCGTTGTTTCATTATATATTATAAGTCTATCAACCTCCGAATGTATTCCCGGCCCCGACTCTCATCCTAAAATAAAAATCTTATATAATCTCTGTATGTTGTTTCGTAAATTCTATCGGAACAGAAAAGTTTCCCTTTCCGTCCCTTTTTACGCTGTCTCCACAATATGTCAAATGAACTTCTATATCCCTCCGGTCACCCGGTAACGCCCGATATACATCTTACTGTTTCTCTAAGCGGCTGCAAATATACAACTGTTTTTCTAACCGGCAACTTTCTTTCGATAAAAAATCGAAATCTTTTTTCCCGACAACAAAAACAATACTTTACAAGGAACGTTTACTCTTTATTAACCCTAACCTAACAAACATCTTCATACCTGTTTAGCGGGCTGCAAATGTAAGACCCTTTTTTAATTC
>NZ_RCNR01000090.1 GCF_009725985.1 Zobellia amurskyensis | reverse complement strand
AATATTATTGATGAAAACTCTTCATCTTCATAGAATACATTATGGTCCTTGAATTGTACTCTTATTTCAACAGAGTCAATATTCTTCTGGATTACAACCTTCCTTACCCAAACATCAATATAACTTTACTAAAACTACATAATTTAAAAATCTTATTATGATTAAAAATATACTATCAATAGCGGTGTTGGCAATTTTCCTGACATCGTGTAAAAGCACTAAAAAGTCTACAAACATTAATGAAAACAACAATGACATTTCAGCGCAACAAAAAACTAGCACTATTCTAACGTCCAAAGAGAATTCATCTGTTGATTCCGAAGAAGTACCAGGAGGGGTAGCAGCTCAAGTAAATGGTTCTACTGGCGCCATGAACAATGTTCAGGCATCTACTGGTAATGGAAATGTTACAAATAGTTTACGAACAAATTCGTCAAGTTCATCTATGGATAATCAAATGTTTACTGATTTAGGGATGACGGATGAACAAATAAGTGCTTACAAGACGGCCATTGAAAAATTTAATAGTAAAAAAAGGAACATGGCCAACGGTGATATGCTGGGGAGCGTAGAAAGTGAGCGCTCAAGACAAATGAAAGCTATACTTTCGGACGACCAATTTACGAAATTCCAAAATTGGGAAGCGAAGAACAAATAACTAAAATTCATATTTTCTGTAGCATACTTGTGATAGTTTTCCATTTCAAACACTTCTTTCTATGAAATCCATCTTCCTGTGTTATTTTGTAAAGCTCAATATTTAAGAGCGCTTAGACCTGAATCTTGGGCAAGAATTAATTAATGATTGCGGAAATAGTTTTAATCACACATTTATAAGTGCTCCTACAACAAAGAAGAACCTCTATGTTTTAACAAATAGAAAATAGCCCAAATCTTTCCCACAAAGAGCTCGTAAAACGCAAAAATTGTTAATGGTAAAAGTTCTTTTTTTTGAGTTATTATTTCAGACTCCAATGGATTAATTTCATGAGTGATTCTCTATATGTAGAAATCAAATACGAGTTTACTATTTATTGTACTAATCAATATAAGTTATGGAGACAAATGATAAAATCTATTTAGAAATTAGAGAAATATTAGCAAAAAATAAGGACGCAGAGAAAGGTTTCGATCAAGCCGCTAATAACGCAGAAAGCCCTGATTTAAAAACTTATTTTGCTAATAAATCTAGAGAACGTCGCATCTTCAATCAAAAGTTAATTTCGGAAATTAAAATTGCTTATAGTGATTTTGATGAGACAGGGTCCTTTAGCGGAACAATTCATAGGGCTTGGATGGATGTAAAAGCACTATTTTCAGGAAGCGATGATGAATCAATGCTAGCAGAAGCTATTAGGGGTGATAAGGCCGCTATTAAAGAATATGAAGATGTTTTACATTACAAAAAATTACCAGCAGGATTGCATTTTTTATTAAGTGAGCAGCGCGAGAAAATACAAATGGACCTCAAAAAAAATCAAGACTTTAACGAGGTTAATTAGATTTTTTCATAATTGATCAGTCCAATACATTTCTAAAAATGCCGTTCAAAATTTGAGCGGCATTTTTAATTTTAACGATTAAACTTAATTATGTGAGAGTAGAAGATTAGCCCAGCTACTAATGAGTTAATATTTATTTCAATAAATTCTCCTTTGCAGATGAAAATGCAGTAGTTTAAAGACGCCAATATTTGACTAATAGCGCAACGGTAACTTCGTTATCAAATATGAATTTTTGATATACTTATGGTACGAATCAAGAAGTTATTCTCCATCACCACAGTAAAAGGACTTAACCAAAATATTAATTGTAAACCAACTCACCATATATTTCTCTACAGACATCTGTAGTGTGGTTATTTTAAAATTAGTGTGACCATGTTAAAAAAAATATTCCTGATTTTCATTCTAAGCCTCGCTATACTAATTGGGGTCATTTATATATCTGTATCTACTACTGACCAAGAATTTAAAACTTGCGAAATATTGAATATCGCTAATTTAGACACAGTAGATTTTCATAATCACGATTCAGTTCTAGTGGCAGCTAATATATTGTATAAGGGAAATACTATAAAAAAAATTGTGCAAGGTGAACAATACAGGGATGTTTGGGAGACCCCGATTAAAGCTCCAATTGCTTTTTTGGACACTCTGAAAGGTGGCCTACAAATAATTGACGAAGGTGGTGGTCAACAAACCCATTCTTTAAAATTAAAAGCGAAAAATGGAACCGTATACACATTACGCAGTGTTACCAAAAATCCCGAACCATTGATTCCTGAATTTGCCCGAACCCTTGGTATTGAAAATATTATTGTTGATGGGATATCCGCTCAGCATCCTTATGCAGCCTTAGTTGTGGCCGAATTAGCACAAAAATCCGGAGTTCTTTCAACTCAGCCCCAATTATTGTTTTTACCTAAACAATCTAGACTTGATACTTATAATTCAAAATTTGGTAATCGCCTATACTTGTTAGAACAAGAGGATTCTGGCAATGCACATTGGACAAAACTACCGAATGCATGGAAAGTTGTAGACACAGAGGAACTACAGCTCCTAAAAATGGATTATGGAAAAGACTTAACTGTTGAATATAATTTTCTGGTAAGAGCAAGATTATTTGATTTACTAATTGGAGACTGGGATCGACACGCCAAACAGTGGGGTTGGATTATACAAAAAAATAGCGGAAAATTATTAGCCTCTCCACTACCCTGTGATCGAGATAATGCATTTTTTAAAATAGAAGGTCTTGTACCAACAGTGATATCAAATAAGGCATTTATACCGGACCTTCAAAATTTCGAAAAAGATATAGATTACCTACCGGGACTAGTCATGGACTTTGATACCTATTTTTTAAGAAATATTGATGAAAAAATATTTATACAAGAAGCAAAATATCTCCAAACTAATCTAACTGATAAAGCAATTATAGAGGCTTTTAAAGTATGGCCCAGAGAAATATATGATTTGAACGGTGAAGAGATTATTGAAAAAATTGCTGAACGTCGCTCTGAGCTTGTTGAATATGCAATAAAATTTAAGGAAGTATTAAATCAAAGGCAACCTCTAACAAAACCCTTGAAAGGGTCTAAAGATAATGAAATATCTCCAAAATTAATAAAGTGTTTTGAGTGTCTACCTTAGTAATTTATTACCTATTTAAATGCTCCTTTCGTCTGTCAATTAATAAAATATACCTCCAGAAATCAGTCAATTATTAGTTTATTCAAGGTTTTTATCCTCGTCATCCACCAATGGCAACAAGTTGATATAATAAAATTCCTTAGCCCCCATATGCTCCACATCCATCTGACTTCTTTTGAGATTACCCCATTCAAAAATTTCGTCTTTAGTTGTATTACTATACTGAGAAAGCAAATCGCTAGAGATTAATATATATTCATCAAAAGGTATATTATTTTTTAATAAGCGATGCGCAACAATAACATCTTCCCCCATTAATTTGAAGCGCTTTCCAATCGGCACTACTCCAATTTGCTTCCCAAAATGAAGTATAATTTTAAGTCCGAGTATGTCCGGTATTTTTGCAGAATCCCTCATATGCGCATTGGACCTTTGTAACAGAGAAATCTGCTTATAAAATTCAGTATAAAATAGTTTACATTGTTCAATCAAATCCTTGAGGTCCGGTAATTCTCCGGTTCTGTAAAATAAAACAGCATCACCCTCAATTTCAGACACTTTAAGTCCTATTTCATTTGAGTATATAATATTGTTCAGCAATGAAGGAATGACTTTTGAACTAAGCTCAAAATCAATTTGGCTCATAAATTGAGTGAAACCGCTGATGTCCGGTATACAAATTAAAGCAGGGAGTGCATTCATAAAATAAACTTATTGATTAGGAAATATATGATACAACTAATGAGCATATTACGCCTTAGTGTATAACTCTGCAATATAGAATACTTCAATCAGTGCACTTATGGCTTTGAATAATCAAGGCAAGAATTTATCTAATAAAACTAAAATTGAAAGGAAAATTCTTAGTTAGACCTTAATAACACTTCTAATAATTAAATTTAAAAAAACAACACTCCTATTTTAAACCCTAAATTTAAAATACGATGTTGTTACGAAATGAAGAACCTATAAAAATTCAAAAAGCTTTATTAATTCTATATTTATCATCACTTATGGCTGCTCCACAGGGATGTGAATAACAAATTCGGCCCCTCCATCATTCATGGGAACCAAGGATACTCGACCCTTATGTAATTCAATTATTTTTTTACAAAATGCGAGACCCATACCTTTACCAAATTTACTATCGGATTTTTGTAATGGACGGAAAACATCCGTTCCGTCATAATTCTTGAAACCAAGAGAGTTATCCCTATAAGTTATTCGTACAAATTCCATATATCGATAGGCTCCCTTTAAACTTTGATAATAGTTTTCAACAACCCTGCTGGTAGATATTGTAACTACAGGAGCTAAATTTGGGCTTCTATACTCAAAAGAATTTTTTAAAAGTTCAGTAAAAAGAAGGATTAAATATGTACTATCACCATTCACATCATGAACTTCCATTTCGCCATACGTAGCCTTAAATGATATATGACCGGTCTTAACAATAGCCTCCGCTATTAGCTTTTCAAAATCACAGGTCTCATAATTAAGTGTTTTATAATTAAGTGCGTGATAGATTTGCAAACGTTTAATAAGCCCATGACTACGTTCAGAAATTTGTAAGACTTTCTTTAAATACTCGTGCTCTTTGCCACCGCTAACTGAAAGGGGTAAAAAATCTAAAAGCCGACTTGCAAATATTTGAATTTTTCGGAGTGGCTCCTGCAGGTCATGAGCAAGAATTTTGTTGAATTCTATCTGCTCGCTATGAATGCGGGTAAGATTTCTTAGTTGCTTCTCCGTAACAGTTCTACTGTGTTCAAGCTCTGCTTTAGTCCGAATTAAAAGTGCATTTTCTTGAAGAGCGGTTTCCGCTGCGCGTTTTGCTTCTAAAAGGCCTTTTTCAAAATTGTTTCGTTTGGACATTCTCATAGCAGCTCCTACTACATATTCCGACCCATTTTCTTTTATGAGGGACAGATTGATTAGGACAGGGAGCTCTACTCCACTCTTTGAATGAAAAGAAAGGAAAATCTCCGCTACGTCTTTATCTATTATTAATTTGGGAGAGAAATGTGTTTTATATAGAATCCTACTCCCCCCCGTCAAAACATCCTCGAACCTTAAAGTATTGATTATTTCATCATCATTATAACCTAGCGCGCCCAACATAAGTTCGTTAACATAAGTCAAACAATTGTCTATTTTATAGGAAAAATAAAAACAGGGGAAGTTTTCAATCAAAATTCTTGTAATTTATTAGGCTTGGCTATTTGGGCTATAAAATCTTTCATACATTGAATTGTTTCAGCGGGATGACTCATATGTGGGCAGTGTCCTGTAGCCTTCATAAAGATTATCGAACTTTCTTTTAGACGTTCATTTATAAACTTTCCAACCCGCTCTGGTGCAATATCATCTTGGCTACATTGCAATATTAAGCTCGGCACACGTACTTTGCTAAGGTCTTTACGATTGTCCGAGAAAAAAGTAACACGCGCAAAATTCCTCGTAATTTGATGGTCCATAGAGCAAAAACTATTCGTTAATTCTTCCGTAAGCTCAGGTCTTTCTGAATTTTTCATCACTATCGGAGCTAAATAATCTGACCATCCTATATAATTATTCTCCATGACCTGAAGTAGTTCCTCCAAATCTTTCCTATCAAAACCTCCTGAATAATCATCCTTATTTAAGTAACAGCTGGAGGGACATACGAGAATTAAGGAATTAAATATGTCAGGCCGTTGAATAGAAGCTAGTATTCCAATCATTGAACTGACGGAATGACCAACCAATATAATATTACTTAAATGAAGCTCCTCACAAATTTCAATGATATCCAATGCGTATCCGTGTAAAGAAGTATATCGGTTTTCGTCATAGGCGGCAATCTCTGATTTGCCACATCCCACATAGTCGAAAAGTACAATTTTATAGTTCTCCTCAAATGCAGGAGTTATATATCTCCACATAACCTGATCACATCCGAATCCATGAGCAAACATAAGAACCCTTTCCCCTTTGCCGAAAATCTTAACATTATTTCGTCTTAAAATACTCATATTCGTTTGCTTTTTAAAATCCGTTACCCGCAATCACTAACAGGTTCATTGCATATTTTCATGAAAGTACGTAAACATATAATGAATTCTAATACTTTAAAAAGTGAAAAATACACTGAAATTATTATTCTTGGACTGGTATTAAATTAAACAAATTATAAATATCTGTTCTTCTAAATCTTAATAGATTCTTAATCAATAACTAAATATTGGTACAACAAATCAAAATTGTTAACTAACTAATCCTTGAGAAAAACTTCAGCTTCAAAATTA
>NZ_RCNR01000089.1 GCF_009725985.1 Zobellia amurskyensis | reverse complement strand
TTATGGGTTAGATTTAGGTCAGCGTAAAGATGGCGGTCATGCTTGGGCAGATTATGACAAGGATGGCGATTTAGATGTTCTTGTCCTAGAGAATAATAACAGTGCCAATGTAAAGAGCTTTTTAATGCGTAACAATGGTAACAATACGTTTACCAATGTACAACCTTCACTAGTGCCTGGTATGCTGGGTGACTGGGCAGAGAGGCAGGCTGCTTGGGGAGATATAAATAATGATGGCCGTCCGGACTTTATGATCAATTCCTCTGGTAATTCCACTGCTAGGGTAGCCATGCAAATCTTCATTCAGAACACGAACGGTACTTTTGGTGATGGGGCCGGAGGACCCGCGCCTATTACTATTGGAAGAACAGGGGCTACCATTAACATACCGGGAGTTAATACGGAAGGTACCGGTTTTTTTGATTTTGAAGGAGATGGTGATTTAGATATCTTTTTTGACAATCATAACTTTGGTATAGAAATTTTAAGAAACAACTATATAGATCATACAAATCACACTGTAACTAATCCCGTTGCAAGTGCATTGTTTACGCATATAACAACAGGTAATGGTAGTGGTGTTACAGAGTTTGGGCTAAATCAATTTGCTACAGATGGAGATTATGGTACTGCTGCCGATGTTAATGATGATGGCTGGGTAGATATTTTTATGCGTAAACGTGACGAAAACGATTTTTTCCTGAATCAAGGGGGAACTTTTTCTAACGGAGCAGATTTAGGTCAGGCTGAAAATAATAACAAAGGGGGTAATGGTCTTTGGGATTTAGATAATGATGGGGATTTAGATGCGGTTTGGACAGAAAACGGAATAACTCAGATTCACAGAAATGATGGAGGAGGGGTTTTTACACCTCTAGGAGCCGCTGTTTTTCCAGGTTTACCACAACCTGGTAATACAAATAGCGGGAGTTCTAGTGCCCGCATAGACGCTTTGTCTGGAGGCGATATAGATAATGATGGCGATATTGATATTATTTTGGTAGGTAACAGTAGAAGTTACTTGTACATAAATCAATTAAATAGTCCTACGCCAGCTCCAGGATCAATAGGGAGTGGAGCTGCAATGAGTTTCTCTTTAGATTCGCAACAATTTAACACAGGTAGAGACGGAGAAGGAACTACCATGGTAGATATAGATGACGATGGCGATTTGGATATTTACATCAATATAAACAACAATAGCAACCAATTATACATTAACAATTTACCGGCGGCAAACCGTAATAATCACTTATTGATAGATGTTACGGAAGATAGAGGGGCAAATGGCTCTACCGGAGGTTTTTTAGGAAGAGTTGCTATTGGTACAAATGTATTGATTAGAGATTGTTCGGGAAATATTGTTAGTGGTTTACGCCAAGTAAACGGGGTTTATGGTCATGGTACACAGCAGCCGGAGGAAGTACATTTCGGTCTGCCCTTAGGTGAAGACGAAACGTATATTATAGAAGTTCATTATCCAAATTTTTATGACTCTTCCAGTGGTACTGGCACTTCAAGATTAATAGCCACGGCCATTGCGCAACCAAGTACCATTGCAGGAACCAACCATTATACATTAACAACTACTGATGCAGAAGCAATAGAAAACCCGAATGCGCCAATTGCAGAAGATGATGAGGTTCAGGTAGCATATGGTAACTCGGTATCGGTACAGATACAATTATTTACGAACGATTCCGATGCAGACGGAGATAATTTTTCAATTGAAAATATTACACAGCCATCCGTAGGTTCAGTTGTTATTGATGATGCTGAAAATGGACTTGTAACTTACACGTATAGCGGAGCAACACCGTTTCCGGGTGAGACTACTTTTGATTACACGATTACAGACTCTACAGATTCACTATGCCCTTCTTTAGGTAAAAATGATTCGGCAACCGTACGTATTTTTGAGCCTTGTACAGACCCAACTGGTATTGATACGGATGGTGATGGTATTAATGACGTTTGTGACTTAGATAATGATAACGATGGTATTTTAGATACGGATGAATGTTCGAAGTCTTCTGGTTCTATAGATAATTCAGATTTTACGGATTGGATCTTCAATTCTCCGGGGTGGACGGGAAGTGGCAACCAATGGAATAAAGATGCCAATAGAGCTTGGTTTCCGCATTGGAACGGTACGGGTACCGCAAGTTTTTATCAAACAATAGCGGTTGCCGCAGGAACTGTTAACACCATAATATTTGATATAGGAGCGGATAATAGTTACGGAAAAGAAGTAACTCTAAACGTTTTAATAGACGGAGTAGTCCAATTTACGGAAACCTCAAATCAAACTGTAGTAAACAACGGAGGACGTTCTCAGAACGGTAACGCAACGTTAAATATGGATACACGTTCGTTCTCGTTCACACCATCTTCCAATACGGTAGAGCTCCGTTTTAATGGGGTGTCTACACAAACCAACCATGATAGAATTTACATTGATAATGTAGAGTTAAATACTGGTTGTGGCGACCTTGATAAAGATGGTATTACCGATATATACGATTTAGATAGTGATGGTGATGGTTGTTTTGACGCTTTGGAAGGAGCAGGTAGTTTAGATTTTTCTGATTTAAACGGTGATGGTAGTATTTCTGGAGCTGTTGATGCAAATGGAGTTCCAACTGCTATTAGTGGAGGCCAAGCAAGAGGAAGTGCTGCGGATTATACGGTTACTTCAGATTTATGTGATGATGATGGTGACGGTGTAAATAACGCAAATGATAAATGTCCCTATTTTGATGATGCCATAGATAGTGATAATGATGGGGTTCCGGATGGTTGTGATGTAGATGATGATAATGACGGTATTTCAGATTGTGATGAATCAACGGAAAGTGTATCAAATGAGTTTGCTTGGACCTTGAATACCCCGGCCGGGAACCTTAATATGGATACCGATTACACCCCGGAAATTAATGATTGGATATTGGATAGTACGGGAACTATGATATTGAATACCCCTATATTCAACCCAAATGGGAGTAATTTAGAGATAGAACCTATAACGGCTACCAACAAAGAGGATGCTCTGGCAAGTGGAGATTATATAGAAGTATCTTTTACAACAGGTTCGGAGGTTTCGTCCTTCCTATTGAGTCAGATACGGTCCGGTTGGTACAGACCGGATTTAGGAGATACGTATCGTACGGCAACTGTTTATGCAAAAGTGGGCTCTAATGCTTGGACAACACTATCTACAGATGTGCTGCATACAGATAACGGTAGTATCTACGCCACATTTCAACACCTAGGAAGTACTCCTGTTTATTTAGATGCAAACACAGAGTACGCTTTTAGATTCTATGTGTATGGACAAATAGATGATTCTGCACAGAATTATTCAATTTTTGATGATGTAGCTTTTGGTTTTACGGCTTGTAGAAGTGGTAATTTAGACGGAGATGCTAATCCTAACCATTTAGATGATGACAGTGATGGAGATAGTTGTAACGATGCTGATGAGGCCTATGCGGATGTCACTGCCGATGCGGACAATAACGGAATGTACGGCACAGGAGCTCCACCCGTAAATCCGGATGGTTCGGTAATAGCTGCTTCTTATGCCACGCCAAGTGATGGGGATTCCAACGGTAGCTATGACTTCTTGCAAGCTGGTTCTGCTCCAACTATAACCACGCAACCTGCAAATACAAATGCTTGTCCTGGAGGTTCTGCCATATTTAACGTGGTAGATACGGGAGGAAATACATACCAATGGCAGCAATTGATAAGTGGCACTTGGACGGATTTATCCGATACAGGAATACATAATGGCACGGATACAGATGAGCTAACGATTACGAACCCCACTTTGTCCGATCACAATAATAGATATCGCGTGGTGGTTTCCAATTCTTCTTATGTCTGTGACAATACTACATCTAATGAAGCTAGGTTAAGAGTTCGGATACCAACTGCCAATGCAGGAGCTGATCAAACCATATGTGATGGCGAATCGGCCACACTTACGGCTACAGCTTCAGGAGGTAGTGGTAGCGGTTACACATATCAATGGAGTACAGGTGCAACAACTCCAACTATTTCAGTTTCTCCTTCTGGTAATACAAGCGGGAACGTAAATGTAGATTACACTGTTACCGTAACAGACGGTAACGGCTGTACAGATTCAGATGTAGTTAGGGTCATAGTAGAGCCAACGCCAAGTATTACGGTAACCAGTTCGCCAAGTTGTAATTTCGGACTGTTCCAACCTACAACCTATACTTTAGAAGTTACGGTAAGTGGAGGCACGGTAACCGCTACAGCAGGTACGGTAACAAATCCTTCCGGTAATGTTTGGAGAATAGCAAATGTACCTGATGGAACAGATATAGTTGTAACGGCTACCCAGGGAAATTGTAGTAGCGATTTGCCTGTAACTGCTCCAAATTGTGTTTGTCCCGTTGTAGACCCGCCCACAAGTGATGGTAACGAGGCGTATTGTAATGGAGATGCGGTTCCCGAAATATCGGCAAGTACAAGTGGAGGAACGCAAACTATAGATTGGTATGATGCTTCTTCTGGGGGGAATCTATTGCAAGGCAATAGCCTAACTTATCAACCTACAGCAGCGGGAACGTATTATGCAGAGGCAAAAAATACTTCTACTGGCTGTGTGAGTGGAACAAGAACCCCTGTAACAGTTACGGAAAACACACCGCCTTTAGCAAATGCGGGTTCTAATAGAACCATGTGTGATGGAGGTTCTGCAACCTTAAGTGCATCTGCCTCGGGAGGCAGTGGTTCAGGCTATACTTATGTTTGGAATACGGGTGAAACTACACCAACAATAACTGTTAGTCCAGCAGGAGACCCTAATGCAAATACAACAGCAACCTATACGGTAACCGTAACGGATGCAAATGGATGTAGTGATACGGATACGGTAAATGTAACGGTTTACTCTAACCCAACAGCAACTATAAACACTACAGATGCAAGCTGTGGAATAGATAATGGAGCTATAACTTTCAACTTTCCGGACCATCCCAATAGAACCGGAATAAAATTCAGTATAGACGATGAGGCTAATTATGTAAGTTCAGGTGATTCTGTGGGGAGTTATACATTTTCAAATTTACCTTCGGGAACCTATCCTTTATGGGTAAAGTGGGGTAACAATGCCTGTCCCGTAAGTTTAGGCGACTATATAATCAACACAATACCCGTAGTAACGTATACAGCTCAACCAACAGATCAAACCGTATTTGCAGGTGAAAATGCTACATTCACCGCAACAATCAATAATGCGGATACGTATCAATGGCAAGTCAGTGTTGATGGGGTTAGTTATACCAATTTAGTTAGCGACGCAGAACATTCGGGTACCCAGACCTCCACGTTATCGGTTATTAATGTTGATAAACAAAAAGAAGGGTATTCATATAGAGTTTTAGCTCTTAATTCCGCTACTTCATGTGCAAGAATTTCCTCAAATGCGGCACTTTTATACGTTAAGATTAGAACCGTGATTACCAATAGAAGAATAACTCATAGAGTTAAAAAGGATTGATTTTTTTCTTCCGATTTGCAAGCTTGTTTTAGAGTGAAATTTCAACGTTTTTGTATGTCTCAAATCAACTCTTTTTTCTAGGGTTAAATAGCTCTGTTTCGTCAAATCTCCGTTTTTATATGCTTTGTAAGTCAGCGATATAATTGGACTTATCGACGATCAGCACAGGAAAAAAACAAACCAAGACCTCATTTTTTAGTACGTATACAATAGGAATTAACACTTATACAACAATTATTTTCAATTGCTAACACTAAGGTTAATTTTGTAAAGTGTAATTGGATCATTCTCAATAAGATTGGTTCAACACAACCCAAAAAACTGAATAACTTAACCAAATTTTGACATAGGTTTTATTTTTAAAAACCAAATGGCATTTAGGATGTTCGATCATCCTCTTCACCATACCAAAATGCACTTCTAAAGTGCAATGTCCGGGGGCGGAATTCAGATATATTTTTTTGGAATAAATAGTACACTGCGTCTAAGATTAGTTCGCACGGTAATTATAAAGATTTTGAACAATACGGTTTTAAGTAAAGTAATGGTCATGAAAAAAATAAGTATAATCTTAGTTTTCCTAATCTCCGGATTAGCATTTGCACAGACTACGGTCAATTTAGCGGACCAATGTAATTGTGAGGTGTTAAGCGGTACAGATGTTACGGCTCCTGGGTTATCAACTCCTGCAGGAGCGGATATCGGCGATATTTACGTGAATACGGATACCGGAACTATTTATTTTTGGGATGGCGATTCTTGGGAGTTGACATCTTCTGATGACCAGCAACTTCAAAACTTCACTTTTGATAATCTAAGCGGAGAGCTTACTCTTGCACTTGAAAATGGAGGTACTGCATCAGTTATCCTGCCGGTAGAGACCATTACGACCTTATCGGCAACGGCTGCTACAGGAAATGCAATTGGAGTTTATGAAAATGAGAATGGCGATTTAGTTACGATTAATGAAACAATAACAGATATAAGTGATGCAGGTGACGGTAATGTAACCTTTACAAATGAATCAGGTGCTCAAGTAACTGTTCCTAAATCGGATATCACGGATCTAGGCGGCGGTATTTATGAGTTTACAAACGGAGACGGAACAAATGTTACCATTGATACCAACGGAATGTCTATTGGTAATATCGTTGCTGGAAATCGCATTGCAACCGTAACCGAGGCAGATGGGTCAACAACAGATATTAACGAGACGATTACGGATATCACCGGTACTTCAAACTCTGGTAATGAAATCGGTGTATACCAAAAAGAGGACGGGACTACGGTTTCCATCCAGGAGAGCATCGTACGCATCGAAGATAATAATGATGGTAACATCACTTTGGTTGATGAGGCCGGAACAA
>NZ_RCNR01000088.1 GCF_009725985.1 Zobellia amurskyensis | reverse complement strand
AATCAATTAAATGATGGCTTTTTTACTTTATATACCTCTTACCATTCCGGAATTACCCGTTTCACAGTTCGATTGCCCTACTACCTTGTTTTCCAGTAAATTAGTTTTCTTTCAATAAAAATATCTACCTTAATAAGCAGATATAGCTATATATTAATCATTAGTGTTACTAATCGATTTCAATAGCTAGCTCTCAACAGTTTGCAAAGTTGCTTAGGGGTTTTCTTGTTACGTAGCCTATAACTGACTGTTACCTAGGTTGCACACGTTGCGTAGATTTTTAAGACCTTAATTTTCAAAGTTTTCTATATTGAAGACTAATTTGACCCGGACAGATTACACCGTTATGAAAAAAAACATGTTACATAATTATCTCTGGTATTTTTTCACGGCAATTAGTGTAGTTATGGTGAGTTCTTGTCAGTCTTCACCTCCGGTTGATTTTAGCACGCAGATAAAACCTATTCTTAACAACAAATGCATTACTTGCCATGGTGGCGTAAAAAAGAGTGGTGGTTTCAGCCTTCTGTTTGAGAGTGAAGCTTTCGCTAAAACAGAATCAGGGATTGCCGCTATCATTCCAGGTGATGCAGCTGGTAGTGAAATGATAAAAAGGCTTCACGAAGAAGACCCTGAACTTCGCATGCCTTATGAAAAACCCAAACTTACGAATGAAGAGATAGACCTATTGACCCGTTGGATAGATGAAGGTGCTCATTGGGGACAACACTGGGCGTATTCACTTCCTGAAAAAGTAAAGGTCCCTAAAATTAATATGGAGGCAAGTTTTGCTCCTGAAGAGGCTTCCGGCTTTGTAAAAAATGATATTGACCACTTTATCCTTGCGCGGCTAGACGAGAAAAAATTACGACCTAACCCTTCCGCAGAAAAAAACATAATCGCCAGAAGATTAGCATTAGATATTGTGGGCCTGCCTCCCAGTCAAAAATTACTTAATCGTTTTGAATCAGGTGAACTATCTTATGAAGGTTTAGTAGACAATCTCTTGAATCAAAAGACCTACGGAGAAAAATGGGCCACTTGGTGGCTAGATCTCGCGCGCTATGCAGATTCCAAAGGCTATGAGAAAGATTTGGCCCGAACTATTTGGCGGTACCGTGATTGGGTGATCGATGCTTTTAATCGAGACCTTCCCTATGATCAATTTACCATTGAACAATTAGCGGGTGATTTATTACCCGACCCTTCTCCCGATCAACTCATAGCGACAGCTTTCCACAGAAATACAATGAACAATGACGAAGGAGGTACCGATGATGAAGAATATCGGGTGGCTACTGTCATAGATCGTTTGAACACCACTTTTGAGGTTTGGCAGAGTACTACTATGGGCTGTGTGCAATGCCATAGTCATCCTTATGACCCTTTTAAACATGAGGAATATTATAAGCTGATGGCGTTTTTTAACAATTCAAGAGATGAGGATACCCCCGGCGAATCTCCTGTTCTCAAATTTTACATGCCCGAACAACAAGAAAAAGTTGACCAAATAATTAATTGGGCCAAAGAATACGGGAATGAACAGTCCGTTACAACCTATAAGAACTTTTTACAATTTACGGAACCCGTCTATAAATCACATTTTTTCAAGGAAATCAAAAATGGTTCTTATGATGACCATGCATCGGTGGTTTTATGGGATAAGGGAAATTGCATTATAGAAAACGGATATACCAATAATGCCAGCTATGTGTACCTCAACTACCGTTCTCACTATAATGGCACAAAAATCATTATTCGCGAAAAAAATTCTGAAGGACCAATTATAGGGGAGTTCACCATCAACAAACAAAAACAGAATACTACGGCGCGCTTTCCGATTAAAAAAACAGACCGTCAGAACGATATTTACATAGAAACCAATAATGCGAATTCCAAAAAGGAAGCCAACCTCATGAACCTATATTGGGTTGCGTTCATTCCCGATTTACCAGGAAAAGACCAGCCAGAGTGGAATAGTATAAATTCCAATCTTATGGAAGCCCTTAATTGGAATACCCCAACTGTACCCATTATGGTTGAGAATCCAGACCATATGAAGCGCACAACGCAACTTTTTGATCGTGGCAGTTGGATGTCCAAAACCGATACTGTAGTGCCGGGCACTCCTGAAAGCCTGAACGCTTGGAATACAGATTGGCCAGCAAACCGCTTAGGCTTGGCCCAGTGGATTGTAGATAAAAAGAATCCTTTAACTGCTCGTACATTAGTCAATAGAGTGTGGCACCAAATTTACGGGAGAGGCCTTGTATCTACGGTAGAAGATATTGGCTCACAATCAGATGCACCCTCGCACCCTGCAATGCTAGACTGGCTTTCATTACGGTTTATGAACGAGCACAACTGGAGCGTAAAGAGTTTGATCAAAGAAATTGTAATGTCCGGCACCTACCAACAAAGCTCGGAAAGTACTCCTGAAATGTATGAAATAGACCCTGAAAATGAACTTTACGCCCATGGACCAAGAATACGTTTGGGTGCAGAACAAATCCGGGATCAAGCCTTGGCGGTATCCAACTTATTAAGTAATAAGATGAACGGCCCAGGGGTAATGCCACCTCAACCGGATGGTGTTTGGCAAACGGTGTATAGTGATGCTCAATGGGTTGAAAGCAAAGGCGAAGACCGCTACCGAAGAGGTATCTATACATTTCTGAAACGAACGAGCCCCTACCCTTCTTTTCTCACGTTTGATGCAGGAAGTCGCGAAGTCGCTACCATTAGAAGAACAGTGACCAATACGCCATTACAAGCATTGGTTACTTTGAACGATCCAGTATATCTGGAAACGGCATATCATTTGGCAAAAAACAATTACCAGCCAGATGACATTGATAAAAGTATTTCTCAGAGTTATAAAAAAGCAACGTTCAAGGAAATCAGCCCCAATAGGCTCCAAGCTTTAAAAGCCTTGTATGATACCTCCTTTACCGAATTCAGTAAAAACAAGGAAGCTTCAAAACTGTTTCTTCAATTTGAAGAGAAGCCTACCGCAGAACTTAGTGCGCTCACCATTGTTGCGAATGCTATTATGAACTTAGATGAATTTTTAACGAAAGTATAAGCCGTGAAAGACCAAATCGAAAGACTCGTTCAAGAACACTTGGCTAGAGAAGCACAGGAAAAGACCAGAAGGCACTTCATAAAAAGCTGTGCTCAAGGACTGGGCGGATTAGCTTTAAGTTCCATTTTTATGGGATGTGACCCGTTAATAAAACAGGGCAAAAAATCAGCGTCTACCTTTTCTGAGCGAGACCTTAACCCATTGGCGACTCTGGCACCTCATTACGGGCCAAAAGTTAAATCGGTTATTTACTTGCACATGGCAGGGGCACCTTCTCAACTTGAAATGTTCGACTACAAACCCAAACTTCATAAGTTAGATGGTCAAGATTGTCCTGAATCTTTATTAGCAGGCAAAAAATTCGCTTTTATAAAAGGTACCCCAAAGTTAATGGGCCCACAGGCCGAATTTAAACAAGAAGGAGAATCTGGTAATTGGGTATCGAACTTTATGCCTCATTTTAAAAAGGTAGTAGATGATGTGGCCTTTCTTAAGGCGGTACATACCGATCAATTCAACCATGGTCCCGCACAACTTTTTATGCACACAGGTAGCGCCCGTTTGGGACGCCCCAGCATTGGTGCATGGGCCACATACGGCTTGGGCTCAGAGAATCAGAACTTACCCGGTTTTGTTGTATTGACCTCTGGTGGCAATACTCCGGATGCTGGAAAAAGTGTCTGGGGAAGTGGATTTTTACCCTCCGTTTATCAAGGTGTTCAATGCCGCTCTAAAGGCGACCCCGTGCTTTATCTTGAAGACCCAGATGGGGTTTCTAGAGATTTAAAGAAAAGTACTATTGATGCTATTACTAAAATCAATAAAGAGGAATATGCTAAATATGCAGACCCGGAGATTCTGGCACGTATCAACCAGTACGAAATGGCCTATCGCATGCAAATAGCGGTTCCCGAGGTCATGAATATCAATAACGAGCCAGAACATATTAAAGAAATGTATGGTGTGGAACCTGGTAAAGAATCGTTTGCCAACAATTGTCTGCTTGCCAGAAAATTGGTTGAGGACGGTGTTCGCTTCGTTCAATTGTTCGATTGGGGTTGGGATAGTCATGGTGTGGTACGTTCGGGATCTATTGATAAAGGTCTCCGAAACAAATGCACCCAAATAGATCGGCCCATAACCGCTTTAATAATGGATTTAAAACAACGTGGCCTTTTAGATGACACATTAATTGTATGGGGAGGTGAATTCGGCAGAACACCTATGCAAGAAAATAGAGGAAATAAAAAAATGCCATACAAAGGGCGTGATCACCATGGTGACGCCTTTACCATGTGGATGGCAGGCGGTGGAATTAAAAAAGGGGCTTCCCATGGCCAAACGGACGATATTGGTTTTTCCGGTGTGGAAGGCCGTGTATCCGTTCATGATGTTCATGCTACCATTTTACACTTACTCGGTTTTGACCATGAAGAATACACATATGAATTTCAAGGAAGACCATTTAGATTGACAGATGTAGAAGGTAATATCATCAAAGAAATTTTATCCTAAGAACCATTTTAAAAATCAACTAAACAATAAAGAATACCAAACAAACCATCCATGAAAATACCGCTTACTTTAGTAATACTCTTTTCTTCGTTCTTAGGTTTCTCTCAAGAAAAAAAATTACAATTCTTTCAGACCGATTGGGGAAGACAAATTTCTTATGATGCTTTTTGCGAAAAAACAAAAGCCGCAGGTTATGACGGAATAGAAATCTGGCTTCCTAAAGACCCGAAAAGCCAGAACGAGTTAAAACTAGCTTTAAAGAAACACGATTTAAAAGTTGGTTTCTTAAACGGAACCAATAGAACTGTATCTTTTGAAGAAAGTCTAAAACAATATGTAGCGCATTTTAAGATTCTGATATCCTGGAACCCAACGTACATCAATTGTCATACAGGCTATGATTTTTTCTCCTTTGAAAAGAACAAAGCCTTTATAGACGCCGCCAACAAAATAGCCAAGGAAAACAACGTTCCTATCTATCACGAAACTCACCGCGGGCGCTTCAGTTTCAATCTTCCCGACACCAAAAAATACCTCGCTGCTATTCCCGAATTAAAACTGACGTTGGACATTAGTCACTGGATGGTAGTTCACGAATCGCTATTGCAGAATCAAGATTCGCATTTAGAAGAAATCATTAACCGTTCGCATCACATTCATGCACGTATAGGTCATGCCGAAGGTCCACAAGTAAACGACCCCGAGGCTCCTGAATGGAAAGAAGCAGTAGAACGCCATATGAACATTTGGGAAAAAGTCATCCGGAAACAATGGGAGACCAATGACATTTTTACGATTACTACCGAATTTGGCCCTGCAGATTATATGCCAACGTTACCCTATTCCCAACTGCCCGTAGCCGACCAATGGAAAGCGAACATCTATATGATGAAGCTATTAAAAGAACGTTTCAACATAGATTAAACGATTAGCATGGACGTTCTTAAACAACTTCTTGGCAGGTTACACCCTCTCATTGTACATTTGCCGATAGGCTTTATAATGATAGGTCTCCTTTTGCAATGGTACGATCGAAAGAAAAAGGAAAACAATCCTGTAATTTCTATTATCTTCTTATGGGCGGGTATTACTGCAACTCTTGCCTGCATTACAGGTTATTTACAATATTTAGGTGAAGGGTATGCTTTTGACACGGTAAAATGGCATTTGTGGTCGGGTATTGCCACAGCTCTATTTTCCTTTTTAATATATGCTAAGTTGAAAGGGATTCAAGCTTTTGTCTTTTTATCAAAACTCCCTGTAATCGGTTGGGGAATTTTCCTTTTTATATTGATTTCCTTTACCGGCCATCAAGGAGGAAACATTACCCATGGTGAAGAATATTTAATTGAACCTTTACCCAATTCCATAAAATCAGCTTTAGGCTTTGAGACTTTTGAAGAGAAAGAAATTAGCCTAAACGAAGCAAATTGGCAAGATGCCCTACTCTACGAGGATGTTATCAAACCTATATTAAATAACAAATGTGTGAGTTGCCACAATCCAAAAAAAGCTAAGGGCGAACTTCTACTTAACTCGGAGGAAGGCATTCTAAACGGAGGTGAGAACGGATTCGTAATTGAGACCTCAAAATCTTCGGAAAGCGAACTATTTACGAGGCTCATACTTCCTATGGATAATGACGACCATATGCCTCCTGAAGGTAAAACTCAACCTTCAAAAGAAGAAGTAGAATTGGTCCGTGCGTGGATTGATGCTGGCAGTTCCTTTGAAAAAACCATAGCCGAATCTGGTCTTGAAAAATCACTCTTTATTTCTTTCTTCCCTGAAAAAGAAGATTTTGACCACCCGAATATAGAAATAGTCGCCGCATCTGAAGAACAGATTAAAGCAATAGAAGCTACTGGAATCCATATTGATCAAATTAGTAAATCCTCTAATTTTCTAAGTGCTTCTTGCATCAATAAACCAACTTTCACAGATGCCGATTTTGAGGTGCTACTCCCTATCAAAGAACAAATTTCCAGACTTGACCTGGGCCAAACTCAAATTACGGATGATATTTTTTCAAAATTAATCGAACTCCCAAACCTAACCATACTATTGTTGGACAACACCTCTATCACCGGAAAGGACTTGTCTCTTCTGGCTTCACTAGAACATTTAAAATCCATCAACCTAACAAGCACTACCATTAAAACAGAACATTTAGCCGCTTTAAATAAGTTCAAGAAATTACAGCAACTCTATTTACATGGTACCGATGCCTCTCCACAGAGCGTAAAACTAAATAACCCAAAAATCAGTATTGACTTTGGCAACTATCAACTTCCACCTATAGCGTCTGACACTATCGTATATTAATTTTCAAAAGAAAAAGAAAAAGTCTAGTTTTAGGAGCACCAATTCAAAACTATGGAATCCAGTAAAAAAGCGGGACTTTTTCTAGGCCCTATTCTTTTTTTCATT
>NZ_RCNR01000087.1 GCF_009725985.1 Zobellia amurskyensis | reverse complement strand
CAACTGTTGATGGTAGTGTAACCACTACGGATGCAGCCGGGAATTCTGCAAGTGCTACGGATACACAACTGTATTCGGTAGATACCACATTGCCTGTTCCAGTATTAGAGATAGACGATATCACAGCGGATAACATCCTGAACGCAGTGGAAGCGGGATCGGACGTAGCGGTAACGGGAACAGTATCCGGTGATTTCACTACCGGTGATACAGTAACCTTAACAGTAGACGCAACGGATTACATCGGAACTGTCGATGTAGCTGGCGTTTACAGTATCGATGTGCCGGGCAGCGCACTGGCTGCGGATGGGGATACCACGGTAGATGGTAGTGTAACCACAACGGATACGGCGGGCAATATGGGAACGGCCACGGATACGCAAGTGTACACAGTGGACACCGCATCCCCTGCTATTTCAATAAATGTTGTGGCACTAGATGATATTATAAATGCTACTGAAGATGATAGTCCAGTAACTATATCAGGTACTACTTCGAATGTAGAGAATGGACAGACTGTAACGGTGACCTTGAATGGACAAAATTATTTCGCTACCGTTGCAGGAAATGCATGGACATTGGATATACCAGCATTGGATGCCCAAGCATTGGGTACTAACGAAACTATCACTGCAGATGTAAGTGATTTAGGAGGTAATCCTGCAACACAGGTAACTAGAGATATTCAACATGATGCAGTCGTTCCGGTACCCACATTAAATATCAACGATATCACAGCCGACAATATCCTGAATGCGACGGAAGCGGGAGCAGACGTAGCGGTAACTGGCACGGTCAGCGGAGATTTCAATGCTGGGGATACCGTAACATTAACGGTTGACGGCACGGACTACACCGGAACGGTAGATGCTTTGGGTGATTATAGCATCGATATCCCGGGAAGTGCCTTGGCAGCTGATGGCGATACCACGGTTGATGGGAGTTTTGTAACAACGGATGTAGCGGGCAACAGTGCAACGGTAACCGAAAACAAAACATATACGGTAGATACGGTAAGTCCTGTTCCTGTACTTTCAATAGATGATATCACCGCCGACAACATTCTGAACGCCACGGAGGCGGGAGCGGACGTAGCGGTAACGGGCACGGTAACAGGCGACTTCAATACTGGGGATACCGTAACATTAACGGTTGACGGCACGGACTACACCGGAACGGTGGATGCCGCAGGTGTTTATAGCATCGATATACCGGGAAGTGCTTTGGTTGCCGATGGAGATACGACGGTTGACGGAAGTTTTGAAACAACGGATGGGGCTGGTAACAGCGCTATCGTGACTGATGCAAAAACGTATACTGTAGATTTGGTAAATCCAGCTCCGGTATTAGTGATTGACAACATTACAGCGGACAATGTCTTGAACGCGGCGGAAGCAGGAGCGGACGTGGCGGTAACTGGAACAGTTTCGGGTGACTTCAATGCTGGGGATACGGTGACTTTAACCGTAGACGGTACGGATTATACAGGAACTGTAGATGCTTTAGGTGACTTTAGTATCAACATTCCTGGAAGTGCCTTGGCTGCGGATGGTGATACCACTATTGACGGAAGTATTTCTACAACGGATATAAACGGGAATACAGGCACATCCACAGAAATAAAAACATATAGTGTAGATGTAACAGCACCTGTAGTAACAGTGACCGTTGATGATATTACAAGCGATAATAGTATTAACGCTGCTGAAGCAGGTTCTGATATTCCAATAACAGGAACGGTAAGTGGAGATTTTAATGAGAATGATCCGGTAACCATAGTTGTAAATGGGAACACCTATTCAGGCACGGTAGATACTCTTGGAAACTTTAGTATTGATGTTCCTGGAAGTGATTTGGTAGCGGATAATGATACTTCAATTGAAGTAAGCCTTACCACTTTGGATACCGCGGGTAACAGCACTTCGGTGAACGAAACCAAACCTTATACGGTTGATGTAGTAGATAATGATCCTGATAATGATGGACTTACCAATGATGAAGAAGATGTTTTAGGGACGGATCCTAATAACCCTGATTCTGATGGCGACGGTATTAATGATGGTCAAGAAGTATTGGATGCAACTAATCCGTTGGATGATTGTGATTCAATTGATGGTACACCTTTGGACAGTTCGGATTGTGATAGCGATGGTCTTACTAATGCAGAGGAAGAGATAAGAGGCACAGACCCTAATATAGCTGATACCGATGAAGATACGATTTTAGATGGTCAGGAAGTTTCGGACAATACAGACCCATTAAACGCATGTAGTTCTAAGGGAGGTACTCCGCCAGCAACTGCGGTTTGTGGTATTTCGGTAGAGAATGACTTGGTTTCGCCAGATCTTAATGATGGTAGGTTCCTTATTGAAAACATAGAAAGTTACCCACAAAATACGGTCAAAATCTTTAACCGATGGGGTATTAAGGTTTTTGAAATAGAGGGATACGATAATAAGTCCAATGTATTTACGGGTATGTCTACAGGTAGGATAACCATCAGGGCTAATGATGAGCTTCCGGTAGGTGTGTACTTCTATATTATTGAATATGTTGCTGGAGATAATAATCAAAGTTTATCCGGATACTTATATATTAATCGATAAAGAGAACGGTACTGACGTAAAAGAACCCCCAAGCCAAAGCTTGGGGATTCTTTTTTATCTAAATATCCACATGAGAGTATATGGAACTACAGTTTAAATTGGATTGTTAGGTGACTCTTGTTTTGCTATTTCACTCTAGTTTATATATCAAGAGGAGAAGGTATCCGTTTAAAAAGCCTTTCTGATTATATTATATAGCAACAAGCTATATCAAAAAGGACATTCACATTAAGAGAGAATATTAAGGTAGTTCGGGTTTGATTAAATAGGATGGAAGGCATCAGTAATACACGTAGAATTCATACGTATTCCCGAACGGGCAATAGCCAACACCTGTATTGCAGATGTGCTTATGGCTCCATGGCAAGTGGAGTTCTGAACTTATATAAGTGGAAAGGTTATTCTTGGTTAATATAAATAAAACCTTGATGGTTAAGTCCAATATCTTTTAAATCTATGGTATAGAAATAGACACCTGCAGGTAATTTCTTGGCGGTATTATAAACCCCATTAACATTAGCGGTACCTTCAAAAGTATTGTTATAATTGGTGGCCTCGTAGACGGCGCGCCCCCATCTGTTAAAAATGGTAAGTTTGTTGTTAGGCGATATTGAGACGGCCTTCAGAACAAAAAAATCGGCATTGCCATCACCATTAGGAGTCAAGAGGTAATTACCCAAATCTACACTTTGCATGCTAAGACTGCCTCCAAAAGTAATGACCGTATAATCGTCGGGAGTAAATACATCCGAAGTTATTTCGCCTTCATCAAAATCTCCATCCAAACCGGTATTTCCTAAATCTTCCCAGATATTTCTTTCGGTATGCCAACCTACCACTCTAAGGTTTTCTATAGCATCAAGGAAACTTGTTAAATTACTTTCAGTATCCCATCCTAAAGTTACTTTAGATGGTGTTTTCGTGTCTAGATCCCAAAACTCTTGGTTACTGATAGCTATTAATATATCCGTTCTATTTTCAGTGTAAAATGACGTGTGAAATGTAGATGGACTGTTAGGGTCTTCATAAAAATAAGCCGATTTCGCATTTTCGTTAATCTGGTCCGAGGTCAATTTTAAAGGTCTTAACTTATCAAAATGACCTATGGGGAAAACGAAGTCTTTTTTATTTTTCACGGCAGCGTATCCGTCTACCTTAGTAAAGTTGGCGTCACCAGTATAAAAGGAGTTGTTAATGTATTCAATGTTCGTGTCAACAAGAAATCTAGGGGTAACCAAATCTCCTGAAATAAAGTTGCTGTTGTTGGTAACGCCAATACCTACTTCCAGTATAAGATCGTTATCTACAACAATTTCTAAATCTTCAAAAACAGGTCTAAAGGCACCGCTAATAAAAGCGACGTCTTCGTTGTAAAATCCGGCAAGCCCTTTGTTGTCGTCAAAAGAACCATCATTTATCAAATCTTGGTAGAAACCTATTTGCGCATTCTCATGCATTTTCATGTTTCCAAAATTATGAAATGAGTCTTGTGCAATCATTTGGTGACTGCACATACTAAAAACAAAGCTGCCAAGGAAAATTACATGTTTCTTCATTGTTGTTCAGGTTACTTTCTCCAAGCTATTTCAATTAGTGTTTCTGGGTACTCTACGGCAATTCCGTTGCAATAGGCCTGTAAAAATTCACCTTCATTAAAGTCAACATTTATGGTTGCATCTTGGTTACCATCGGCAGCGGTAATAACCAGTGCCGTAATCGGAACAACTCCATCATTTTTCCGAATTTCCAAAGTCCAGGTACCGGCCGCATTGGTTTGAGCGGAAATTCCGGTTATCGTACCATTTCTAAGCATACGCCAGCCGTTATCATCAGAACTGGCGCCATTAAACTGCCTTAAGTATACATTTGTGGTGGTTGCACTGTTCATGCCCCATCCGATCATGGTTCGGTCAACGCTTAGCCATTTCATTCTAGAACCGTCATAGGTATATAGAATACCATCGTCTCCCATAAAAATTTGCCCGCTTTCGGTCCCGGTTGGGGTAGAGGCACTCGGTTGAATCCTAAGAGGTACAGCCGTACTTTCTATATCAAGCTGAGCACTAGGTGTGTTATTATTTATACCGATATTTCCAGTGGATGATATTCGAATTCTTTCGGTGTCATTGGTTTTTATCAAAAAATCCTGAAGGTCTGTGGTGCCTAAAAAGTGAATAGCAGCATTTGAACCTGTATTTCCTGTAGCACCCCAAAAATCGATTGAATTCGTATCTATAGATGGTATTTTCTTAAATCCTGAAGCAGTGTTCAGGTACATTTTTTCCTCATCGGTATTATATAAAAGTGACCCCACTACCGGATTTATACCAGCATTCATTTCTAATGTTGTTGCATTGGTAAGTCCGAATAAATAATTGCCATCTACCTGAGCAATGGTTTTTGCGGAAGCAAGACTAGCAATTGCCGTTGTCATTACTATCAATTTTTTCATGTTCGGTTGTTTTTTGAATGATGGGTATATTTAGGGGAAGAAACTAATGGCTGAAATTGAAGCCTTTGAACACCTAAACTCCATTGCACATAAGCTACAATGGGAATAAGTAGTTCGGTCTTTAAATGGATATAATTATTTTGCATACTTCTACAGATCTATAATGGTGAACATAAATTCAGAGTCAAATCGTGCTCGGTCAGTTCCTCCGTTGTCATTATCGCCAATAATAACCTCAAAAGTTCTAATCGTTTGGTTACTGTACGATATACCGGGGTCATCGTTGCCAACACCATCTCTACCAGGTTGTGATAGTTGAATAATATAATCCGAATCTAAAGTAATACCGATAGGTAAGGTCACAAGGTAATGACCTAGCCCGGCTAATTTGGCAACAACAATATTGGGTGTTGATTTTACAATCGTACCCAAAGCGGAAACTTTTCCAAAGGCTTTAATAGGGCTAGCGTAAAAAACACCCGAGTCAGAACCTACGGTAATACTATTCCCGTCATCTGCACTTATGCTGGCGTTTCCAGATGAAGTAGGGGAGTCTATCCATTCGGTACCAGTTGCCGTTGCGGATAACACTTGTCCTGCTGTTCCTGCTGAATCGTTTTCATCTAACACAGCACCATTTAGCTCTAAAGTTTCATTTATGGTTACGGTTGTACTGTTAGACGTTTCATCAATATTCATAGCTTCTATACCTCCAACGGTAAACCCTATTTCATCTGCTGCGGGACTGTACATGCCCGTGTTTGTGTCATCCGAAAATCGGTAGGCAGCTTCGTTGGCGTTTCCGTCGGAATTAAGCATCCCTTGAGAACGGATGGCACCGGTAACTTGAAGTTTGTTATCTGGGGTATTAGTACCTACGCCCAACCGGTTATTGGTCGCATTCCAGAACAGTTGTGAATTATCCTCGGTAGGATCGCCACTGGCATCCGCAAAAAATAGAGAACCTTCTGTTCCGGAAATTGAAGGTAATGTAACGGTATTTCCACCTGTTCCAGATATACTTAAATCATTTCCTGAAACGGATAAAGTTTGAATTTCGTTTGTTTCACTCAAGTCATTATCAGCAGCATTGTGCGCGGTTATTGCAGCAGCGTTAGCCGCTATTGCGGTATCAGCGTCTGCCTCATTTTGGTCCACATCGTTTTGTACTGCAAGTATCGCAGCATCGGCATCGGCTTCATTTTGATCAACATCGTTCTGTACGGCGGTGATATCTGCGGATTCTTCCAGAGCGGAAAGGTCTACGGTTACGGAAGAAGTCCCTTCATCGATTTTCAAGACACTGGAAGCATCGATTGAAGCTCCTGTTATGTCGTCATCTGCGGTAGCGGTGATCTGTCCGTCAACATAGGTCTTCACGGCCAGTTCCGTAGGGAACTTGGTGTTTGTGGCATCGGCTAAGGTAACGTCATCCGATTTGTTCGCTGAATCTTCCTTTAAGGCGATGGCAGCATCGGCATCGGCTTCATTTTGGTCGACATCATTCTGTACTGCGGTGATATCTGCGGATTCTTCCAGAGCGGAAAGGTCCACGGTCACTGAAGAAGTACCTTCATCGATTTTCAGAACACTGGAACCATCAATAGAAGCCCCTGTGATATCGTCATCTGCGGTTGCTGTGATTTGTCCGTCCACATAGGTCTTTACGGCCAGTTCTGTTGGGAACTTGGTGTTTGTGGCATCGGCCAGGGTAACGTCATCCGATTTGTTGGCTGCATTTTCTTTTAACGCAATGGCTGCATCAGCATCGGCTTCATTCTGGTCAACGTCATTTTGGATGGTAGTTTCAGCAGCAGTTGCCCTGTTGGTTTCTGCAAGAATCGCGGCGTCTGCGTCAGTTTCGTTTTGGTCTACATCCGATTGTACAGCTGTGATATCTGCGGACTCTTCCAATGCGGAAAGGTCCACGGTCACGGAAAATTGTGTATACGGTGTTCTTCAAGGTTTTGGTGTAGATGCTCTAATACTATAGCCAAGCGTTCACTCAACTTTTCTTTGTTGTACAGTTCATTTACCAGAACTATACCGTTCTGCTGTGCCTCCAGCCAATCCTTTTCACAGGTATAAAGCTGTATCGCTTCTCTAGCAATTTCAATTGGAGTTTCAGCTATGGCTCCGCTCCAAGGCAGGCCATCGTACATGCCCTCTGCTCCAATAG
>NZ_RCNR01000086.1 GCF_009725985.1 Zobellia amurskyensis | reverse complement strand
TTGGTTTTTGGTCTTTTTATGATTGCAGACAGGTATTCACCTTCCCGTGTATTTATGATTTGCTCTATTTTGGCAGCTGGTTGTAACTTCCTCTTACTTTCCGAAATCCTATCTAAATGGACACTCCTATTAGCCCGTTTTGGCACAGGTTTTTTTCTCGCGGGAATATATCCCGTAGGAATGAAAATAGCAGCAGATTATTACCAAAAAGGACTAGGTAAAGCTCTAGGTTATTTAGTAGGCGCACTCGTTTTAGGAACTGCATTTCCTTATTTTGTGAGCGGTACTAGTCTGGGCAGCGATTTCACTTTAGTTATAAAAATTACCTCCGCACTCGCTATTGTAGGCGGTTTGGCTCTATGGGTATTTGTTCCTAATGGACCATTCCGGAAACCCAGTGCCAAGCTTTCATTGGGCGCAGGTCCGTTACTTTTTAAATTACCCAGTTTTAGACAAGCTGCTTTTGGATACTTTGGGCATATGTGGGAACTCTATGCCTTTTGGGCATTTACACCACTCGCCCTACAGACTTATAATACCCTTAGCGGTTCAGAATTGTCCGTTCATTTATCCACTGGAGTTATTATTGCCTTAGGCGGACTCTCATGTGTTTTTGGCGGATTAATCTCCTTACGAACAGGTAGCCGTAAAGTAGCCGTAATTTCATTACTCCTTTCCGGGCTTTTTTGCTTGCTTTCACCCTTACTCTTTATGCTTCCTACAGAATTGTTTTTAGTAGGATGGAGTTTTTGGGGTATGGCCGTTACGGCAGATTCGCCTCAGTTCTCGAATTTAGTAGCAGGCTCCGTACCTCCGGAATTGAAAGGCACGGCATTAACTTTAGTAAACTGTATTGGTTTTGCCGTTAGTATTTTTAGTATACAGTTGCTTTCTGCGCTTACGGAAACCATTCACCTTACTTACCTATTTATCGTTTTGGCCCTTGGTCCTGCCATTGGACTTTTAGGTCTACTGGGGAAGAAACAAATGAATGCTTGAGTTACACCAACACTATACATAATCTTCAGCACTTTCACCGAGCAAAGAAAAGTTATCTAGAAAAATCAGAAGGATTATGTATTTTTAGAAGCCTTAGAAAACGTTTGCCTTAGGTTTCTAGGTACAAATGCTTGTCACTCTTTTTCTCATCAATTAAAAAGAAAACTATGAAAGCTGCTATTTATACGGCATATGGTCCTCCAGAAGTTCTAAAATCAACAGAGGTTGACAAGCCGAGCCCTACGGATAATGAAATTTTAGTAAAAATACATGCGGCAACGGTTACTTCTGGAGACATAAGACTGCGCAGTTCAGATTTTCCTGCGCTTTTCTGGTTACCGGCAAGGCTCATATTTGGTCTTTTTAAACCTAAAAAAAGAATTTTGGGCCATGAACTGGCCGGAGTTGTTGAGGCCACGGGAAAGAATATAAGTAAATTTAAGGTGGGTGATCACGTCTTTGGAACAACAACAATGCTTTCTGGAGGCTCCTACGCAGAGTATATATGTTTACCAGAAAAGTGGAAACATGGCGTAGTGGATTACAAACCAAAAAACCTCAGCTTTAAAGAAGCAGCGGCTTTACCTATTGGCGCTATGACAGCCCTATTCTTATTAGAGAAAGTAAATGTAAATCAAGCACAAAACATATTAGTCTACGGTGCCTCCGGAAGTGTAGGTAGCTATGCGGTTCAATTAGCGAAATATCACGGTGCTACTGTAACGGGTGTATGTAGCGGTTCAAATTTTGATATGGTGAAATCCCTTGGTGCTGACCATTTAATCGATTATAAAAAAACCGATTTTTCTAAACTTGACCATAAATTTGATATTGTTTTTGATGCGGTTGGAAAGACCTCAAAAACGAAAGCCAAAAATATTTTAAATAAAGACGCAAGGTTTGTTTCGGTGAAAATGATGACCAAAGAAAAAACGGAACACCTTTCAAAAATCAGAACTCTGGCCGAGGAAGGAAAACTGGTTCCTTATATTGACAGAAGTTTTCCGTTGGATGACATTGTAAGCGCTCATGAATATGTAGACAAAGGACGCAAAAGAGGTAATGTGGTCATTGAAGTATTTCCGACTTAAATAGCTATACCTGACTTCTTTACGATATATATTTACTTGCTATTATAATTTTACCCTACGCACCTAGCTTAAAAAATTATTCCTTACAACTTCCTCTTCTACCAACGCTTTGATAAATAAATGGAGGGTTTCGGACAGTTTAAAACCCTATTCGTCCATAAAGGACGATTCTTTCTTAGAATTATCGATTTCTTTAAAATAATAATCGATTGTTGACACTACTATTTAGAGACAAAAAAAGGGACACCTACACCCTACTCTATTACAATATAAGTAGCCAACACCAAAACTACGATTAGTATTTACCCCCTATTCTTTAGCTAAACAAGGATAAACCATATTCCCCAGAGGAGTACTGTGTAAAATAATATGTAAAAAAAACAAGGAAGATATAATTATCTGGAAATGTAGTAATTACAGTGTCAGTGTCTTAAAAAAGTAATACTCCAAAAACTTAACCAATCTAATAATTTAAACCAAGTACAATGAAAAAAACAATTTTTATGCTCGTTATGATGACATCGCTCATCACATTTGCCCAAAAGAAAAACGGAACAGTTTACAAGGAACACCCGGCCATTGATGTGGTTGCTAGTTTTACTGAGGCGTTTGTAAAAGGAGATTCTACTAAGTTGGCCAGTATGCTAACGGAAGATTTTAAGGCGTATAACGGTCTTTCCCAAAAAGCTAAGCCCGAAGGCACTGGAAAAGCTAAATTCGTAAAAAACTCGTACCGTTGGTTTGATGAGCTAGATTATTTTTCAGTTTCTGATTTTCCCGGTTCATACCCCGATGCCATTGAGTACAAAGAGGACAACAAAGAAAATGAAGTGTGGGTTCAAACATGGGATTTATTAAAAGGCATCCATAAAAATACGGGGGTAAAATTTTCTTCGCCAGCACATCGTCTTGTTTTAGTTACGAAGGATAATAAAATTAAAATGACGATCGAATATCTAAACGAAAGCATTTTTGACGAGTTGAGAGCAAGTTTTGCAGACCGTACCAACGGTACCATTTACAACCATCATGACAATATCAATACCGTAAGAAAAGCTGTCTATGCCTTCGAAAACTCAGATTTGGACAAGGCCATAAGTTACTATTCCGAAGATGCCTATTTTTATAACATAAATGACGATTTTAATACTCCTGGAACACGAGATCAGGTAAAGACTGTCCGGCAAAAATTTCTTGACGATTTTGAAATTAAAAGTATTGAAATGATTGGCTATCCCGACTATTTGGAATATGAAATGGACAACGGAAGGTCCGTTTTATCTTGGTGGGATTTTCACCTTATCAGAAAATCGGACAAGAAAGAAATAGACTTACCCATTCATCTTAATGATAACTTTGACGAAGAGGGTAAAATAACATCTGAAGTTATTTACTATAATAAATCACTACTACTGGAAAAGTAATAATTTCGCCGTGAAGTACAATGTACTTCACGGCATTTTTAAATTAAATGCAAATACAACTATAAAATTAAACACCTTCACTACCGGCAATAGCCTTGTCGTATGAGACTATTGGATGAAGCGGTTGCCTGAAGCCAATTTGCAGTTTTACTAAGTGTGTGTATTGCATAAAAAAGAGGTGCTCAAAAAAAGACTAAGCAATATCTAATTACTAGATTTACACAGCCAATTACAACACAACTTATATCATCATTATAAGAATTTCGTGTGCCAGATTTACTTTCCAAATCTGTTTTTCCATTGTTCGTTAATTGCAGTATTTCATCGATTTTAAAATCACATATTTGTAGGAAAAATTACATTCGCCCTTAAAATATATAGTTATGTCCGCTACATTAAGGTCGTTTGTTTTTTGCTTAATCTTTACCCTATGTTCAATTCATTTTGTTCAGGCCCAACCCAATAAAGGGCGATTTATAAAGGCATCTATTGGTTATGGCATTACTTTGCCTCTAGATGAGTACAACATAACTGGTTCTGGATTTTACACTCAAGGAGAATATGTAATTGGTATACGCAAGTGGTTTGGTATAAGACCTTATGCCGGAGTTATTTTTACCTCTCCAAACGAAACTGTTACGGACGCCAACCTCCTACAATACAAGGTTACGGCCAAAGCCTTTATGATTGGTGGCAAGGCCCGTATAGTTGCGCCCATACCCTATGTTGCTCCCTACTTTGAACTTGGTCTTGGCACGTCTATAGGTTCTTTTGAGACTTACACCCCAGCAACTCATATAAAAGCTAATGGTGTACAATTGCATGTTCCTTTTAGTTTAGGCCTCGCCCTAGGTAAAAAGCACGATTTTGAACTTGAATTCACCTATTACACCTACCCTTCTTTGGAACAAGTTTCGGGAGCAATGGCACTGGGCTTTACTTTTCCCATAAACCGATAACTTATTTCCAATCAAAATTAATCATGGCCAATGCGAGATATAGAGACCTTGCATTTTCTATTAAATTCTACATAAATAAGAGGTATCAAAAATTTTAAAACTTTATCTTGAACCTTGTTCAAAAGATTTAAGATTTTATGAAGAAAAAAATGCTAGCATTCATACTGATGGGAATAACATCGGCAGCTATTGGTCAGGAATTTACGGAACAGGATACCTTAAGAGGAAGCATTACCCCCGAACGGGAATGGTGGGATCTTAACTACTACCATCTTGATGTTGCCGTAGACCCGGATAAAAAGTTTATCTCTGGTAGCAACACTATTCGCTATAAGGTGTTGAAGAAAAATCAAGTAATGCAAGTGGATCTTCAACCTCCTCTAACTATAGAGAAGGTAACCCAGGATGGCAAAAACCTTAAAGTTGTGGATAATGGCAACGCTCATTTTGTTCAGCTGGAGAAAAAACAGAAAAAGGGTGATTTCAATGAAATAAAAGTCTATTACTCTGGGCACCCAAAGGAAGCAATTCGCGCTCCATGGGACGGTGGCTTCTCATGGAAAAAAGACACTAACGGAAAAGATTTTGTAGCCACATCCAACCAAGGATTAGGCGCAAGTGTATGGTGGCCGAACAAAGACCATATGTATGACGAGGTAGACAGTATGCTCATAAGTGTAAAGTCCCCAAAAGGCCTAATGGATATTTCCAACGGTAGGTTAAGAAAAGTAGATAAGGATACAAATACCTACCACTGGTTCGTTGCCAACCCCATTAACAACTATGGTGTAAATATCAACATTGGCGACTATGTTCATTTTGGCGAAAAATATGATGGGGAGAAAGGTACGTTAGACATGGATTATTATGTGCTTCGCGATAATCTAGAAAAGGCCAAAGAACATTTTAAAGATGCCCCAAAAATGATGAAGGCCTTTGAACATTGGTTTGGCCCCTACCCTTTCTATGAGGATAGCTTTAAGCTGGTAGAAGTACCTTATTTAGGAATGGAACACCAAAGCTCCGTAACCTATGGTAATCAGTTTATGAAGGGGTATTTAGGCAGGGATCTATCCGGTACGGGCTGGGGGCTGAAATTCGATTTTATTATCATTCACGAAGCGGGTCACGAATGGTTCGCAAATAATATTACTTATAAAGATATTGCGGATATGTGGATTCATGAAAGCTTTACGGCCTATTCCGAGAATATTTTTATAGACTATTATTTTGGCAAAGAAGCTTCCGCGGACTATGTTGTTGGTACACGTGCCAATATAAAAAATGACAAACCCATCATTGGCCCATACAACGTGAATACCGAAGGTTCCGGAGATATGTATTACAAAGGGGCCAATATGTTGCACACCATAAGGCAATTAGTTGGTGATGATGAGAAATGGCGTCAAATTCTACGTGGTCTCAATAGTGAATTCTATCACCAAACCGTGACAACAAAGCAGATTGAAGGTTATATATCGAAAAAATCAGGAATGGACCTTTCAAAAGTATTTGACCAGTATTTACGTACTACAAACATCCCGCTTTTTGAATATAAGATTGATGGCAACCAGGTAACGTACCGTTATAAAAATATTGTAGAAGGCTTTGCTATGCCTCTTAAGATAGTAATAGATGGCGAGCCCCACTTCCTTACTCCAACAGCAGAATGGAAAAGCCAAGAATTAAGTGGAGACCTCTCTACTTTAGAATTAGACCGCAATTACTATCTAGACCACAAGCAAGTAAAATAAAAAATGATTTGCATAAAAAAAGCGTCCAACATGTATATGTTGGACGCTTTTATATTTTAAAGGAAATGCTCTACTTAGGTGTATCACTTCCTTTTTCTTTTAAGACTACAGTTTTCATACCTGTAAGCGGAATGGTCCCTTCTTGACCTTTGTCCGTATAGCTCGCAGTAATTACCATAACCTTATCATCTTTTGTCGGTTTAGGAACAATACTACCTGAAGCAGGAAGTGATTTAACCTTTGCCGAAGTTTCTGCCAATGACATAATGTATTCAACCACCTGCCTAGTTTCATCTTGCGTAATATTTGGGTGTGCAGGCATCACTACTTCTCCCCATACTCCACCACCGCCAGAAACAATTTTCTTCTGTAGATATGACTTGGCTTTTTTATCTTTAATATACTTATCCGCTACGGCTTTATAATTTGGCCCGATAGACGGACCAGCCTCCTTATGACAGGTTTTACAATCCATGCCTTGAGTAAGGGCCTTACCTGTTACGGCAGCGGAAACCTGCTGATGACCTAATGACATATTCTGCTCGTCAAAACTTTCTAGGTAATCTACGGACACAAAAATATTTTTGGGGTCTATAGTTTCTCCGTCAGCATCTGTAGCTTTTACTTCATATTTTACAGGAACTCCTTTTTCAAAGATGGTAGCACCCCCATCTAAATTAATGGCCACTTCGGGTCTTGAGTTTCCAGCAACTATAGAAATTACATCGCTCTGAACAGCATCACCTTTATCATCCTTCACTTCTACAGAAATCCTATATTGACCAGCGGCATCAAACGTATGGCTAATTTCTGGTTCAGTAGTTTCTTTAGTCTCTCCGTTACCCAAATTCCATACATAAGAAATTGCATCTTCCTCACGATCTCTTGCCTCTACTTTAGCGATAATCGTAAGCGGTAATTTTCCAGAAGTGTGATCCACAACCATATTGTCTATAATTGGTGGACGATTTCCTCCATTGTATTCGATATAACTTAAACCAGAGTTCTCGTTTTGCGTAAACCAACCACTACCGTACTCCAATAAATAGACCCTTCCGTTAGGACCCATTTCCATATCGATCAAGTTGTTCACTTTAATATCAGAAGCAAAAGGCTCCATTTTATTTAAGGTACCATCTTCAAAGAAGCTCACGGCTTTCATCCAGCCACGCATCCACTCGTAAATAATAGTCTTTCCATTAAAATACTCTGGCAATCCACCGCCATTAGGATACAAATCAGAATAATAGGTTGGGCCTGCCATAGCATTTCTACCACCGGAACCTACTTGCGGAAATTCTTTAGATTCATCATACGGGTAATATACATAAGCCGGTTTGGTAGGAGGCAGCTCACGGAGTCCCGTATTGTTCTTAGAATCGTTGATTGGTTTTTGCGGATCAAAAGTGATACCGCTTTCA
>NZ_RCNR01000085.1 GCF_009725985.1 Zobellia amurskyensis | reverse complement strand
CGTTTTTTTTGTATCCTTATATAAGGTATGCTTAAGAGTGTTCTCTTTTATAGGCCTACTCTCCAACCGAACGGGTCTTCTGCACGGTTATATTGTATATCGGTAATGTCTTTCTTTATTTGCGAGGCAAAACTATCTTCCAATTCTGGCAAATCATAATCTTCACCTCTGTATCCAAATGCTGAAATTGGAGAAACAACGGCAGCTGTACCGGCTCCGAACATTTCCTTCAGTCTTCCGTTCTTAGCAGCTTCAACAACTTCTGCCACGGTAATTTTTCTAACCTCGGTCTTGATTCCCTTTTTCTCGGCAAGCTGTAGAATACTTTTTCGCGTAATCCCATCTAATATACGATCGCTGGTAGGACCTGTAATTAAAGTGTCATTAATTCTAACGAAAATGTTCATTGCGCCAGCTTCCTCAATATATTCGTGGTTATGGTCATCTGTCCAAATAACTTGGTTGTAACCTTTTGCTACCGCTAGTTGGGTAGGATAAAATTGACCGGCGTAATTACCACCTGTTTTTGCGTAACCTACACCACCATTGGCAGAACGGGAATATTTTTCTTCAATAAGTACTTTTACCTTCCCTGAAAAATAAGATCCGGATGGCGCAAGACAGATTATAAATTTATAGGCATCGGCAGGAGAGGCATGAAAACCATTCCCGGATGCAAACATAAAAGGTCTAATGTACATAGAACTTCCTTCGGTCTGTGGAATCCATTTATTGTCTAATTCCAATAAAGTTTTAAGTCCTTCCATGAAAAATTCTTCTGGCAATTCTGGAATGGCCATACGGTTTGCGGAAATATTCAACCTTTTAAAATTCTCTAACGGTCTAAAAAGCCATGTTTTATTATTATCATCTTTGTAGGCTTTCATTCCTTCAAAAATGGACTGTCCATAATGAAAAATTTTCGCAGATGGATCAAGGCTAATAGGTTGGTATGGAGTTATTTTTGGAGTTTCCCAAGCACCATTTCTGTAATCGCAGACGAGCATATGATCGGAAAATACACTGCCAAAGGCAAGCTTGTTAAAATCTACTTGTTCGATTTTTGATTCTTTTACCTTTTCGATGCTGATTTTTTGCATGGTCGAGTTCATATTTTTTCAAATTAAAAGAATAAAATTAACGATTTATACTTAGCTGTTCTTCTTTTTTCGTTGAAAAATGTCCAGTTTTGTGGTACTTATCTAATTTTTGTTGGAAATGCGTGTATTTAACAATTTACTTGCGGTTTTTATGGTGGTATTGGCCTGTAATGGGCAGGAAAATGAAAAGGTAACTTTTGATGGTGTCAACTATCAGAGGATTGGAGCTAATTTGGAGGCTAACAATTACTTAACTGATGCCGAAATGGTGCAGAAGTATGGAGATATGGTAGTTAGAGATACGCTTAGAACAAAATTTAAGGCCACGGTAACGGATGTTTGCAAGGTTAAAGGTTGTTGGATGAAGCTGCAATTAAATGACGGGCAAGAAGCTATGGTACGCTTTAAGGATTACGGTTTTTTTATGCCCAGGGACATAACCGGTAAAGAAGTGATCGTAAATGGTTACGCCTATGTTGAAGCTATGAGTGTACAGGATCAGAAGCATTATGCCAAAGATGGGGGTAAGACAGAATCTGAAATAGAAAAAATTACGGAACCCAAGAAAACTTTTGGTTTTGAGGCGGATGGAGTTTTGATAGAAAACTAATAGTTTGGAGAGAAAAATTATTACCACCGGCGATGGTTCAAAGACCATTCAGATTTCTGATTGGGATGAGCAATACCATTCAAAACATGGGGCGGTACAAGAAGCATATCATGTATTTATAAAACATGGGCTTTCGCTTTTTTCTGGAAAGAATATAAATATTCTTGAGATAGGTTTCGGTACGGGGCTCAATGCGCTAATAACCCTTATTGAATCAAAGAAGGATAAAACTGGAGTTACATATAGAGGGGTAGAAGCTTATCCTGTTTCTGAGGAAGAGTTAGAGCAACTTAATTATATATCCGAACTAAAAGCAGAGGAGTTTAAAAAGGATTTTATAGAAATGCACCAATCTCCTTGGGAGGGCGATGTTCTGATATCGGAAAATTTTACACTCAGAAAAGAGAAAAAGTTTTTTGCGGATATAGCCGATGAGGATGTTTTTGATCTCGTTTATTTTGATGCATTTGGTGCCCGCGTTCAACCGGAATTGTGGACGGAAGATATTTTTTCAATAATGTATCGTGCCATGAAAAAAGATGGTTTTTTGGTTACCTATGCGGCTAAAGGTAGTGTAAGAAGAGCTATGCTTGCTGTGGGTTTTGAGGTAGAGCGTTTACCCGGACCTCCGGGGAAAAGGGAGATGTTGCGTGCTAAAAAGTAGCTGAATTGTTCTAAAGAAAAGTTAAGAAAACACAAGTCGTCCCATTTTCTTAACATATGGGCATGATTTAGTGTTAAATCCGAATTAAATGATAGTCAGGTAGTTCGCAAATCATATATCTTTGAAGTATGAGAATACTGATTACAGGGGCAACAGGTCTGGTAGGCAGTGCGATTGTTGAGCAATGCCGAAAGAAGGATATTGCTGTAAATTACCTTACCACCAGTAAGAGTAAAATTACTTCAGAACCCCAATTTCAAGGTTATTATTGGAATCCGGATAAAGGAGAAATCGATTCGGAGTGCTTTAGCGGTGTTTCCGCAATTATAAATTTGGCGGGCGCTAGCATTTCTAAAAGATGGACCTCCGGATATAGAAAGAAAATTATATCCAGCAGGGTCAATTCTTTAAGAACGCTACACTCTGCTTTGGAGCAAGTTGACACAAGTCAAATAACATCTTTTGTTTCTGCTTCCGCAATTGGTAGATATCCGGACTCTTTAAGTAAATTTTATACAGAAGAAGATACTGCGGTAGATGACAGTTTTCTTGGAGAAGTAGTAGAGATTTGGGAAAACGAAATAGACAAATTCAACACTTTTGATTTTAATGTGGCCAAAATTAGAATTGGCTTGGTAATGTCCTGTAAAGGCGGTGCGCTTCCTGAAATGGCCAAACCGGTCAAAAACTATGTTGGTGCCGCATTTGGAACAGGACAGCAGTGGCAGTCATGGGTTCATATCAAAGACTTGGCGCGGATTTTTATGTTCGTTGTTGAATATGGTTTGGAGGGTATTTATAATGGTGTAGGACCTAATCCCGTTACTAATAATAAACTTGTAAAAGAAATAGCCAAGGTTTTGGATAGGCCTGTTATACTGCCTAATATTCCAAAGCTGGCAATGAGAATAATTTTAGGTAAAATGTCATATCTGCTTTTTGCTAGCCAAAGAGTAAGTTGTAAAAAAATAGAGGAAGAAGGTTTTAATTTTATTTTCCCTAATGTTTGTGTGGCCTTAGAATCCATATATAATAGCCCTGAGTGTACAGAGTCGTCCGGTATGGGTGCTTTAGCTAAGGAGTATACTTCATAAATAAAATATTTAAGCATAAATAACGTATAAAACACCTGCAATTTGCAGGTGTTTTTTTGTTGTATACATTCAATGATTTAAGGAATTACTGTTTATACCATTCATATAGGCATAGTGCTTTTTCTTTTTTGATGACATTTTGACATTTTTAAAGAAATGGCAGTACTTTTGCCAAGCTAAATACGAGAATTCAAATTGTATCACAAATGAGCGATAAACAAAATACAGAAGACTTTGAAGAGGTTTTGGACAATGACCAAGCGGAAACAACGTCTGAGAACAATATAGAGCAAGAAGAACTAAGTGTGGAAGACCAGTTAAGGGGAGATCTTGCTAAGGAAAAAGATAAATTCCTTCGGTTGTTCGCTGAGTTCGAGAACTTCAAGAGACGAACATCAAAGGAGCGTGTAGAGCTATTCAAGACGGCCGGACAAGAAATTATGGTTTCTATGTTGCCGGTTCTGGATGATTTTGAACGTGCTCTAAAAGAGATGGCTAAATCAGAGGACAAAGAAATGTTCAAAGGGGTAGAGCTTATTCGGGTAAAATTTCGCGAAACCTTGAAATCTAAAGGTTTGGAAGAAGTAAATGCCGAAGCAGGTGATGCTTTTGATGCAGATATACACGAAGCTATAACGCAAATACCGGCCCCTAACAAAAAACTCAAAGGCAAAATTGTTGATGTCGTTGAAAAAGGGTTTAAGCTTGGCGATAGAATCATTCGCCACCCAAAAGTGGTTGTAGGAAACTAAAAATCAAGGATGAAGGAAGATTATTATGAGGTACTTGGCATTAGTAAAAGTGCCAGCGCAGCGGAGATAAAGAAAGCCTATAGAAAAAAGGCATTGCAGCATCACCCGGATAAAAATCCAGGTGATACCAAGGCCGAGGAATTGTTCAAGAAATCTGCGGAAGCATATGAAGTATTGAGCAACCCTGACAAAAAAGCACGTTACGACCAGTTTGGACATGGTGCTTTTGACGGTTCTGGCGGTTTTGGCGGAGGCGGAATGAACATGGATGATATCTTCAGTCAGTTTGGAGACATTTTCGGTAGCGCCTTTGGAGGCGGTGGCGGAGGTGGTTTTGGCGGTTTCGGAGGCGGAGGCTTCGGAGGTGGTCAGCGTAGGGTCAAAGGAAGTAATTTGCGTATACGTGTAAAATTGACCTTGGAAGAAGTCGCTAATGGTGTTGAGAAAAAGATAAAAGTCAGAAGAAAAACTCAGGCAAGTGGTGTTACCTATAAAACCTGTGGAACTTGTGGCGGTGCTGGTCAGGTGACCAAGATTACCAATACAATCTTAGGGCGTATGCAAACGGCGGCTACCTGTAGCACCTGTGGTGGTAGCGGTCAGGTTTTAGATAAAAAACCTAGTGATGCCGATGCTCAAGGACTTAAAGTTTCTGAAGAAACGGTTGCCATTAATATTCCGGCAGGGGTAGAAGATGGTATGCAGCTAAAAGTTCCTAATAAAGGTAATGATGCTCCAGGTAATGGAGTACCAGGAGATTTATTGGTAGCTATAGAAACTATAGACCATGAGACCCTAAAACGTGAGGGTGATAATTTGCATTACGACTTGTATATTAGTCTTTCCGAAGCTGTATTAGGTACTTCTAAGGAGATTGATGCAGTTGGTGGAAAAGTCCGTATAAAATTAGAATCAGGTATTCAATCTGGTAAAATATTGCGCTTAAGGGGTAAAGGTATCTCAAGCATCAACGGTTATGGTAGTGGTGATTTATTGGTTCATGTAAATGTTTGGACTCCAAAAGAGTTGAACAAAGAGCAAAAAGACTTCTTTGAGCGAATGCAGAACAATGAGAATTTTATGCCAAAACCTGAGAAATCTGATAAATCTTTCTTTGAAAAAGTAAAAGATATGTTCTCATAATTCAAATTTATTGAGTTATAAATAAAAAACGTATATTTGGTTTAATATTGGATTACCAATATTAATTTTCTTTTTCATAGCAATTTTTTTCCCATCCTTATTTGCATAAGGGTGGGTTTTGTTTTTAGGGCTATTGATATGTCTTGTGACTACAAAAAACTATCTTTGACAAAATTGCTTGCATGAACAATATTTTGGTCACTAAAGAGGTCACCAAACGGTTTGGAGAATATACGGCTCTAGATAAAATTTCTCTAGAGATTCCTAAAAACAGTATCTATGGACTTCTTGGTCCAAATGGAGCTGGAAAGACTACACTTATTCGTATTATAAATCAAATTACATACCCTGATAAAGGCGAAGTTTGGTTTGACGGAAAGCCTTTAAAAGCAGAGCATGTTGCCCAAATTGGGTACTTGCCGGAAGAACGGGGTCTTTATAAAAGTATGAAGGTGGGCGAACAAGCCCTTTATCTTGCACAATTAAAAGGTCTGTCAAAAGCTGAGGCTAAAAAGAGATTGAAGTTTTGGTTTGAACGTTTGGAAATAGGTGACTGGTGGAATAAAAAAATCCAAGAACTTTCCAAAGGTATGGCGCAAAAAATACAGTTTATTGTAACGGTATTACACGAGCCAAAATTGCTAATTTTTGATGAACCCTTTAGCGGTTTTGACCCTATAAATGCCAATATCATTAAGGATGAAATCCTAAAACTAAAAGAGAATGGAACATCAATTATATTCTCTACGCATAGAATGGAATCTGTGGAAGAACTTTGCGAGTATATTGCATTAATACATCGTTCAGAGAAGATATTGGACGGTAAATTATCGGATATTAAGAAAGCCTATAAGAACAACATTTTTAAGGTGGGCCTGCAGACGGAACATGCAGATATGCTTTTGAAAGAACTAACGGATAAATTTACAATCAATACTTCTCAATTTGATGCGCTGGAAAATCAGTTAGACCTTACACTTCAACTGCCCACTAACGATTCACGTGAATTATTGACCTATTTGGCATCAAAGGCGAACATCAATCACTTTGTAGAAACCATTCCTTCTACAAGTGAAATTTTTATACAAACGGTACAAAGTAAAGGTAAAGGTCTAGATGAATAAACTATCACTTATTATAAAAAGGGAATATTTAGCTAAGGTGCGGAATAAATCCTTCGTAATAATGACATTTTTGAGTCCCATTCTTATGGTTGCTATGGTGGTGCTCGTTGCGTATTTGGCGCAAGTGAACGATAACGAATCTCGTGTAATTGGAATACTGAACGAGAGCGATTTTTTTTCAAATGATTTTGTGGCTAGCGAAACTACTTCATTTGTAGATTTTAAGAATGTATCATTACAAGAAGCAAAAGATTCTATTGCTAGCTTGGGTTTTGATGGACTTCTATATATCCCCCAAGACTCAAATTTAAGAGCGGTTACCAAACGTTCTTTCTTTTACACAAAAGATGCTCCCCCTGCCCAGATAGTACAAAGGCTCGAAAATACTTTTCAAGAACGGTTACGACAAGAACGATTGATTGAAATGGGAATCACTGCTGCAGATTTTGCAAAGATGGATGCTCATTTTGAGATAAACACCGAAACTTTTTCTGGAGAAACCAACCTTAAGGGTATTAATGAAATAAAAGCATTTATTGGTGGCGGATTTGGTTATTTGATCATGATGTTTATTATTATCTACGGTGGTTTTGTAATGCGTAGTGTTATAGAGGAAAAGACAAGCCGGATAATTGAGGTAATCATTTCATCCGTTAAGCCGTTTCAACTTATGTTGGGCAAGATTATAGGTACGTCTTTGGCGGGAATTACCCAATTTGCCATTTGGATTGTTTCAGCAGGTATTCTTTTGCTGATATCTTTCGCTGTTTTTGATATAGATCCATCAGTAATGAATACGGGTGTTACGGTTGCTCCCAATATGGGGCCTAGCTTGCCTACGGTAGACCAGACCATGCAATTATATGCTCAAGAGCTTTTTAAGATTCCTTGGGTAATGCTCATTACTTTTTTTCTAATATATTTTGTGTTGGGGTATTTAATTTATAGCTCGATCTACGCGGCAATAGGTGCGGCGGTAGATAATGAAACAGATACGCAACAATTTATTTTTCCAATTATTTTGCCTTTAATGCTAGCTATTTATGTGGGGTTCTTTTCGGTTTTTAGTAATCCACATGGGCCTATTGCTGTTGGTTTTTCGCTTTTTCCATTAACCTCGCCAATTGTTATGCTAATGCGCCTGCCGGGCGGTATTGGAGAAGGAGGAGTGCCCATATGGGAATTGGTGACTTCTATTATTCTATTAATCGTTACATTTATAGGTATCGTTTGGTTGGCAGCCAAAATTTATAGAGTGGGTATTCTTAT
>NZ_RCNR01000084.1 GCF_009725985.1 Zobellia amurskyensis | reverse complement strand
TCAACAATTTTTAATTCTGCTAGCAAGCGAGCTTACAAAAAGACAGGTTAAATTTAAATTATTGATTGGTGGAGAAGGTCGATTAAAAGAAACTCTACAACAACAAGCACAGGAACTGAACGTTTCGGAAAATATTCTTTTTTCAGGTTTTATTGAAAATCCAAAAAGTTTTATTTCATCTGGCGATATTTTTCTATTATCGTCTTTATGGGAGGGGTTTGGTTATGTATTAGCAGAAGCCGCTCTATGCAAAAAACCCGTCGTTGCATTTGACACAAGTAGTAACCCTGAAATAGTTTTACAAGGAAAAACAGGTTTTTTAACCGAGGTAAACAACGTAAAGACTTTTGCTGATAAAGTCGAAAAATTAATCAAGGAGCCTGGACTCAGAGAACAAATGGGGCAAGCAGGGTTTGAATATGCCCAAAACGCTTTTAATGCAAATGTAATTTTAGAAAAAATTGAGAGCTACCTAACTGCAAAAGAGCCAAAAACAAATAACATTACCGCCTTATTAATTACCTACAATGAAATTGAACACATAGATGCAGTTTTAGAAAACATTGATTTTGCTGATGAAATTATAGTCGTTGACTCGTTTAGTACTGACGGTACTGTTGAACGGATTAAAGCTCATTCAGAAGTGAAATTTATTCAACGGGAATTCAAAAACTACACTGATCAGAAAGCGTTCGCTATGGAACAGGCATCAAACGATTGGATACTCTTTTTAGACGCAGATGAAAGATTGACACCAGAATTACGCAATGAAGTCATTGAAACCGTTAATGAAAACAATGAAGAGGTTTCAGCGTATTATTTCTATCGAACATTTATGTTTAAAAAGGAAGAATTACGTTTTAGCGGCTGGCAAAGTGACAAAAACTACCGCCTTTTTAAAAAGAGTAAAGTACACTTTACCAAAGACCGTATTGTTCATGAGACCTTAATAGTTGATGGCAAGTCAGACGTATTAAAGCATAAACTTATACATTATTCATACAAAAATTATGAAGATTATAAGGGTAAAATGGTCAAGTACGGTCAAATGAAGGCTATTGAAGAACTTCCGAAAAACTATAGCCCAAATGCCTATCATTTTATTGTTAGGCCTTTATACAAATTCATAAACCATTATATTTTAAGGCTTGGTATTTTAGACGGAAAAAAAGGAATTATTATTTGTTACCTAAATGCTCTTGGTGTTTACAGTAGATACAAAGAATTAAAACGTTTAAAATCAGTTGACAAAAAGTGAAAGTAGCCCCTAAAAATATAATCATCTTCTGCCCTTCTAAAATTTGGGGAGGTATAGAAAAAAACGTTTTACTCAGGTCTATATTTTTTGGGGAAAATGGTTACTATGTAACCGTGGTAATTCTAAAAGATACATTTGAGGAAAAATTTTTGAACTGCAAAAATGTAACTGTTCACACTATTACAAAACGTGGTGGCGATTTAAATATGACAGTTGTACGCAATTATATGCAACTAATAGAAAAAGTCAAACCGAATACTGTATTTGCTGCTATTAAACGTGATTGGTGGCTAGTTTCCCTAGCCGCTCATTTAAAAAAAGTTCCAAATATTATTCTATATCTTGGAAATTTGAGAAAAATCAGAACCGGGCTTAAATACCATCTTGTTTTCAATGTTTTTAAATCTAAGGTTTTAGTAAACAGCGACTCTCTAAAAACTGATTTACTAGAGAATAGTTCTTATTTTAATCAGGAAAACTTGGTTAGGATTTACAACGGTATAGAATTACCTCAAACCCAACTAATAACCGACTGGAAGCCCATAAAAAAATTAAAACTGCCAAAAGACTCCTTCTTAATAGGAGTTGCAGGTTGGTTAAATTATAGAAAAGGATTTGACTTATTACCTGAAATTCTTAAGGATCTTCCTGAAAATGCACATATAATCCATGCTGGCAGTGGTGGGTTTGAGTTAGATATGGACCAAATCCTGTCCCCTTATCCCGAACTTGCCAAGCGCATACATTTTCTGGGTCACGTTAATGAAATGGGACAATTTTTTCAGCATATAGACATATTTTTACTTTGTTCAAGAGAAGAAGGAATGGCTAATGTGTTATTAGAATCCTTAAGTCATGGCAAACCAATAGTATCCACAAAAGTACCTGGAAGTGAAGAACTGCTTGAGAATGGAACTTACGGAATCCTTACAGAAATCAATGATGTTGAGGCCATTTCCAAAGGGATAAAAGCAATATTGGAGAAAAAAATCACATTTGAATCAGAATTTTTAAAACAAAGAATTAGCTCCGATTTTTCCTTGCAAAATATGATGGCTCAAACTGAAAAACTACTTTTCCCAAGTGAGGATTAATTAACTAAATCATGACCGAAGAAATCAACAAGTGCATAGAGGTACTACAAAATGGAGGACTCATCCTCTACCCTACGGATACCGTTTGGGGTATTGGCTGTGATGCTACTAATGAGGCCGCCGTTAAAAAAGTTTATGAGTTAAAACAAAGAGAGGACAGTAAAGCCCTTATATGCTTGGTTGCCAATGACGCTATGTTAGAGCGTACGATTGAAGACGTTCCAGAGGTGGCTTATGACATTATTGACCTTTCAACTAAACCTACGACCATTATTTATGACAACCCCAAAGGTGTTGCCAAAAACCTTATCGCCGCTGATAATACATTAGCCGTTAGGGTGGCCTCCGATAAGTTCTGCCGGTATCTAATTAATAAATTTAAAAAACCCATTGTTTCTACTTCCTCTAATATTTCGGGGAGACCGACACCCAAAAGTTTCAATGAAATAGACTCCGTTATTTTAAAAGGTGTAGACTATGTGGTAAATTTGCAGCCCGAACAAAAATCGGCAGTACCCTCTGTTATTATAAAATTAAGTAACGATGGCACGGTCAAAATTATACGGCAGTAATTATAATGCAATACATATCTAGGTTTTCATACGATGCGAAAACGATTCGTATACCTAGAATCTAAAAATTAGACCTTTGAACCATACACAAGCACTTTCTAACCCTATTTTTAAAATCGTTTCACAAGCTGCGGATGAACTTGGAATGGATTGCTATGTGATTGGTGGATTTGTTAGGGATTTTCTGCTAGAAAGGGGAACAGCTAAAGATATAGATATAGTTGCTATTGGAAGCGGTATAGAGCTGGCAAAAAAGGTAGCCGCTCTGCTCAAAAAAAAACCACAGGTCAGTGTTTTTAAAAATTTTGGAACGGCTATGTTACGCCATGGCGATATTGAATTGGAATTTGTAGGAGCCCGTAAAGAAAGTTACCATAGAGATAGCCGGAAACCCGTTGTTGAAGATGGAACTTTGGCAGACGATCAAAACCGACGGGATTTTACCATCAATGCTTTAGCCCTATCTTTGAACGCTGATAATTTCGGGGAACTTCTAGACCCATTTGATGGCGTTTCAGATTTAAAGAAAAAAATTATTCGCACACCTCTTGAACCTGGTATCACCTATTCTGATGACCCCTTGCGAATGATGCGTGCTATCCGTTTTGCTACACAGCTTAATTTTAAAATCGAACAAAATTCTTTACTAGCCATAACGGAGAACAAGGACCGCATTACCATTATCTCCAAAGAGCGGATAGTAGATGAACTTCATAAAATTTTAGCTAGTAATGTACCTTCAACCGGGTTTTCACTACTTCATAAAACCGGTCTTCTCCCTTATATTTTACCAGAGTTGGTAGCATTACAAGGCATAGAGGAAATTGAAGGACAGCGCCACAAAGATAATTTTTGGCACACCCTAGAAGTAGTTGATAATATTTCAAAAACCACAGATAATCTTTGGCTACGTTGGGCCGCGTTATTACACGATATTGGAAAAGCTCCAACTAAAAAGTTCCACAAAAAAATTGGCTGGACGTTTCACGGACACGAATTTGTGGGTTCAAAAATGGTTTACAAACTTTTTAAGCGACTTCGTATGCCATTAAACGATAAGATGAAATTCGTACAAAAGATGGTATTGATGAGTTCCAGACCAATTGTTCTTTCTGAAGATTATGCAACAGACTCTGCTGTACGCCGTTTGGTTTTTGATGCTGGTGAAAACGTTGAAGATTTAATGACACTTTGCGAAGCCGACATCACTACAAAAAACCCGAAGAAACAAAGAAGGTATAAGAACAACTTTAAAATAGTTCGTGAAAAAATTATTGAAGTAGAAGAACGCGATCACATACGTAAATTTCAACCTCCAGTGAGCGGAGAGGAAATTATGGCAACCTTTAACTTAAAACCTTCAAAAGAAATAGGTATAATCAAAGAAGCAATAAAGGAAGCCATTTTAGAAGGTGAAATTCCTAATGAATACGAAGCTGCAAAAGAATTTATGTTAGCGAAAGGGAAGGCTATTGGCCTAACACCTGCTTAAAAATGGCTTACAATTATTTCATATCACCCCTAAAAATATAGAACCAAGGTTCTACAATACACCTCATATTCCTTCGTTTTACTATTGAAACACAATGAAAAGACAATAGTATCGTTTAAACGGTTTTATTCGTGAATGTCTATTTTTATGGTAGCCCCATTTATTAAGGTGGTTAGACGATAACAATAGTGTCAAATAATAAAAATAGATACCTTTACAACGGCACATACAAGATGTCCCCTTTTTATCCAACTAAAAAGTCATGAAAAAATTCCTCCTGATTGCACTCCTAACCGCTACTTCATTTTGTGGTCTTAGAGCTCAACAAGATGCCCAGTATACACAATACATGTATAATACAATGGCTATTAACCCTGCATATGCAGGCTCTCGTGGCGTCTTAAGTATTGCGGGATTACATCGTTCACAATGGGTTGGTATAGAAGGTGCCCCAAAAACACAAACACTCAATTTTCATACTCCGGTCTCGGATAGAGTTGGCGTTGGTCTTTCAATTGTTAATGATGATATAGGAAACGGAACAAGTCAAGAAACTTATTTTGACGGTGTTTTTTCATATACCGTACCCATCTCAAGAGAAGCTAATCTTGCCTTCGGGTTAAAAGCCAGTGCGCATGTCCTAAACTTGGATTTTAGTAAACTCTCCAATTACAGTAATGAAGCCTCCGGTGCCGGTCTTACCAATATTGACAACAAACTTTCCCCCAATTTTGGTGCAGGTGTATATTATTATGACGAACAATTTTATATAGGCCTATCAGTACCCAATTTTTTGGCAACAAAACATTTTGATGGAGATGCCTCTAGCTCTTCTTTCTTGGCCAAAGAACGTATGAACTTTTATTTAGTTACAGGATATATTTATGAATTAAACCAAAGATGGCAGTTTAAACCCGCATTATTGCTTAAAGCAGTAAACGGAGCACCGTTGCAAATTGATGTTTCTGCTAATTTTATGTTTAACAATAAATTCATTTTAGGAGCTGGTTACCGTTGGGATGCCGCCTTAAGTGGCATGTTCGGATTTCAGGCTTCGGACCAAATATTGTTAGGTCTCGCCTATGACAGAGAGGTTACGGAACTTGGTGGATCAAGGTTCAACGATGGCTCTTTTGAAGTGGTATTGAGATACGAATTTCAATCACGATATAGAAGGACAACGGCACCAAGGTTCTTTTAAAAAACTACCTTTAATTCGCTCTCAACCCAAATTTCAAGGCTGTTTCGCGGTCTTTTTGCTTATCCTGTTTATTCCGGAAGTTGCCTTAAACATCACATCATACATCATTACAGCTAGATCAACCTACAGGTTATAAGGTCTATACATCTGGTTTTTCATACTATACAACATATAATTTGAGGTGGGTCTATGGCTGCTTAAATTTACGCTACAACGTTGTAAGTCTTTATTTACAATAGTTCCATAAGACTATTTTAAAGACAGCATAAAATACATTGCCCATTGGCGAATCGTTTCAAACAAATTTTAGGGGCTTTCCTTTTATTTTTGCTTGCCCATGTGGCAAACGCCCAACAAACCACAAATTGGACAGCGGTATCCTCCTCAGTATGGGAATCCGTTACCAATGATGGCTTAGTACGCGTGGAGTGTAGGGTAGCAGGAGGGGTGACTGTTTTAGGAAACGAAACCATGGGCTGTACCAGTGCTTCCACTTATAGCGACCCACTGGTATTTGGTAGTAATTCTTTAGAGATTTCAGCAAGTTCTGTAACTAAAGGCAATTTAAACTTTCATTTTTTCGATGCCACTACAGGTGATCCCGTTTATATTGTAAATCCCGTAGTTCATGCCGACAAAGTGGGCACTTTTGCCATAGTAGTATTCCTTTCGGATGCCGCCACAGGCAACTTCAATATTACAAACGGCACATGGATAGAATTAAGTTCAAACGGGTCAATATTTCAGTCTACCCCTACTCTTTTTAATATTGATGATACATCCTTGCTTTTAGGTGGAGGTGGCGAATGTGTCAATGGAACCACAATTGGTTCTGGAGGTGGAAGCTTAGGTGTTGAGAATGTTACGCAGTCCATTGAGATGGATGTGGAAGTCACTGGTGGTCTACTTTCTTTGCTAACTGCCTCCGATGAAGTGGAATTTGTACTTTCTAACCTCATTATTGCCGACCCAAAAATTGAAGTGACCAAAACGGTCGTTGAAAATTTTGGTGACCCGGTCAGTATTGGAAATACGCTGGATTATACCATCACCGTGGAAAATACGGGAAACGTTACATTGGATAACATTGATTTAACGGATACGTTTACCGACATAGACACAAATACATTATCGCTAACAAATGGCCCAACCTTTAACTCATCAACTATGGGTTCCGGCGAAGGAACACTTCTTCCTACCGAAAACGCAACTTACTTAGCAAGTTTCGCTCTAAACTCAACCGCTATAAAAGCTGGAGGAGTCAACAATCAAGTTACTGTTCTTGCGGATAGTCCGTATGGAACAGATGACGTGGATGACCTTTCTGACGATGGTATTGATACCGACGGAAACATCGAAGACGACCCAACCATAAGTTATTTCCCCACTACAGAAAATGATACCGTTACCATATGTGAAGAAGATACAATTGACATTAATGTTCTGATAAACGATGATTTTGGCGGAAACGGACCTTCTTCTGGAAGTATATTTATTGTCAGTTCAGCTAGTTCGGGAACCGTTTTGGTCAATGACAATGATACTTCATCGAATCCTTTGGACGACTATGTAACCTATACTTCGGCCTCGGGCCATACAGGTTCGGATAGTTTTGTTTACGGAATAAGAGATAGCGAAGGATACGCACAACACGCTACGGTTTCCATTACGGAACAGGCCGCTCCCGATGCTGGTACCGATGGAGCGTTGACCATCTGTGAAGGCTCTACAGTAACCGAAACACAACTTTTTGCTCAGCTTGGCGGTACTCCCGATTCAGGTGGAACGTGGTCGCCTACAATGGCAGGGGCGGGAACCTATACGTATACCATTACAGCAACATCCCCTTGTACGGTGGACGATACCTCGGAAGTCGTTGTTTCAGAACAAGCAACTCCGAATGCGGGTACCGACGGAACTTTGACCATCTGCGCCGGAACAACAGTTACCGAATCCCAGCTTTTTTCACAACTGAGCGGCACTCCCGATTCGGGCGGGACTTGGTCGCCCACAATGGCCGGCGCAGGTACTTACATCTATACCGTTACAGCAATTTTACCTTGTACCGTTGATGATATTTCCGAAGTCGTTGTTTCAGAACAGGCCGCTCCCGATGCCGGTACCGATGGAACTTTGACCATCTGCGAAGGAACAACAGTTACCGAATCCCAGCTTTTTTCACAACTGGGCGGTACTCCCGATTCAGGTGGAACGTGGTCGCCTACAATGGCAGGGGCGGGAACCTATACGTATACCATTACAGCAACATCCCCTTGTACGGTGGACGATACCTCGGAAGTCGTTGTTTCAGAACAAGCAACTCCGAATGCGGGTACCGATGGAACATTGACCATCTGTGAAGGCTCGACGCTTACCGAAACTCAACTTTCGCACAACTAAGCGGTTCTCCCGATTCAGGAGGAACTTGGTCACCTACTCCGTTCCGGGGCAGGAACTTACACCTATACCGTTGCAGCTACATCGCCCTGTACCGTTGATGATATTTCCAAAGTCGTTGTTTCAGATCAATCTGCTCCAAATGCAGGTACCGATGGAACATTGACCA
>NZ_RCNR01000083.1 GCF_009725985.1 Zobellia amurskyensis | reverse complement strand
GTATGGTAAAAAACCAACATATAAAGAACTGTTCAAGTGGTTAAGATATTGATCATGATTCAAGACACGCAAAGTAAGGTAGAAGAAATAATAGAAGAAGATATTTGGGGGGCGATTAAGGATTTTCTTAATCTAGGCCTCAAATATGGTGAGGGGGAGAATAGTATTAATATTACTATTGGTCTGTTGCTTTTACTGGCTGTCGCGTTTTTGCTTACAGGAATTGTGTTGACGTGGTTGCGCACACTTTTGACCAGACGTATGGAGGGTGATGATAAGCTGAAGTTTATTAGCGTCTTCAAGTTTATTAGGTATGTGGTTTACATGGTGGTCATACTTTTAACAATGAGTGCGGCCGGTATAGATATAACGCTTCTTCTTACGGCTTCAGCAGCGCTTTTTGTTGGTCTGGGACTGGCGTTACAAGAGCTTTTTCAAGATGTTATTGGAGGTATTTTTATTATTATCGATAAATCTATTCATGTAGGTGATATTATAGAGATAGATGGTAAAGTTGGCAAGGTGTTTGAAATAAAATTGAGAACGACCAGAGCTATAACTAGAGATGATAAAGTAATCATCATTCCCAATCATAAGTTTATAAGCGATATAATTTATAACTATACCCAAAACCATAAAACAACTAGGGAGCAAGTTAAAATTGGTATTGCATATGGCAGCGATATTAATTTGGCTACCAAAATCTTAGAAGCTATTGCAGGCGGACAAAAAGGTATATTAAAAAGTCCAAAACCATTTGTGATTTTTGAGGATTTTGGAGACTCGGCATTACTGTTTTCTATCAATTTTTATACAATAGATAGTTTTAATGTCACTAAAGTTAAAAGTGAAATGCGTTATAAATTAGATGCCGAATTTAGGAAGAACAATATTTCTATACCTTTTCCGCAAAGGGATATACATATTATTCAACAAACACCGTTTCAACATAGTAATGCCAATAATATTGAAGCGAAAAAGGGTGAATAATTGGAAATTTAGTGCCTGTACTGTCTTATTGCTTTTATTGTCTTCTGTTGGTTTTAGCCAGACACCGGACATTGTAAGGCTGGAGTATATGATGATGCCAAAAAATAATTCGGATGCGGAGTTGTCACGAATGAAATTATTAATAAACGTACCTATAACCGTAAAAGACTCTAATAACTTGGTAATAGGAGCGGAGTATAATAGGCTAGCTTATAATTTACAAAGGGAGCTTCCATTTAGCAGCGCCGGTCTAAAGCAATTTCATGTGCTGGATTTGAATATGGCGTATGTGTGGAAGTTTAAACCTAATTGGCGTTTCATAGGTGTGGTTACCCCAAGGTTGTCATCAACCCTGACCAATCCGTTGGAGAATGGAGATTTTTCAGTTAATGCCACGGTAGGTTTTTTAAAAGAGAGGAAGAATATAGATAAGCCCACCATAATGGTATTGGGAATTGCATATAATTCTACTGTAGCCCTACGTATACCTCTACCTATTTTCTATTATGAACAGCGCTTTCATAAGAACTGGAGTTTTGTTGTGGGGATACCTAAAACAGGAATGAAATATCACCTGAAAGAAAGACATCAGTTTCAGACTGAGTTTATTTTTGACGGTTATTACGTGAATTTACAGAACAATATTGTACTCCCCAATACAACAAGTGCCTCCTCCGTATCGTCATCTGCGGCGCTGGTTACTGTGGGGTACCAATACAAACTAGCGGCAAATACATTTATATATGCCTATGCAGGTCACACGGTATTTCAAGATGGTGTATTGAGAGATGATGATAGAAATGATATTTTTACATTAAATGATAATCCTAGTTTTTACTTTAGAACAGGATTTAGAATAGGACTTTAAATTTAGATGGTATGGCCAAAATATTGGTAATCGAAGACGAAGCAGCAATTAGACGTGTACTGGTTAAGATTCTTTCCGAAGAAAGCGATAGTTATCAATTGGAAGAAGCGGAAGACGGCCTGAAAGGTCTGGAAGCTGTTAAGAATAACGATTATGACCTTGTACTTTGCGATATTAAGATGCCAAAAATGGATGGCGTAGAAGTATTGGAGGCTGCTCGTAAAATAAAACCAGAAATACCATTTATAATGATCTCGGGTCACGGAGACTTAGACACGGCCGTAAATACCATGAGGTTAGGTGCATTTGATTATATCTCAAAGCCACCTGATCTTAACCGGCTTTTAACCACTGTTAGAAACGCAGTAGACCGCAAAGTGTTGGTTGTGGAGAATAAAGTGTTGAAGAAAAAGGTAAGTAAGAATCATGAAATGATCGGTGAGAGCGAAGAGATTGCCATTATTAAAAACATGATTGAGAAAGTTGCACCTACCGATGCCCGTGTACTTATTACAGGTTCTAACGGAACAGGTAAAGAGCTCGTGGCCCATTGGGTACATGAAAAAAGTCAGCGTAGTGCGGCACCTTTTATTGAGGTAAATTGTGCCGCCATACCTTCAGAACTAATAGAAAGTGAACTTTTTGGTCACGTAAAAGGAGCCTTTACTTCTGCTGTTAGGGATCGTGCAGGTAAATTTGAGGCAGCTAATAAGGGTACTATTTTTCTTGATGAAATAGGAGACATGAGTTTATCCGCTCAAGCAAAGGTGCTTAGAGCGCTTCAAGAAAGCAAGATTTCCCGTGTGGGTACTGATAAAGATATAAAGGTAGATGTACGTGTTATTGCGGCAACGAACAAGAACCTTAAAAAGGAAATAGAAGAGGGTAATTTCCGTGAAGATTTGTATCACAGACTGGCCGTTATACTAATCCAAGTTCCTGCATTGAACGATAGACGGGACGATATTCCTTTACTTATTGAACATTTTTCTAAAAAGATAGCATCGGAACAGGGTACTGCACCTAAGATTTTTTCGCCTAAGGCCATTAAGCTTTTAAAAAGTTATGATTGGACGGGGAATATAAGGGAACTTAGAAACGTGGTTGAACGTTTAATTATTTTAGGGGGAAAAGAAGTAGCAGAAGAAGACGTGAAGCTTTTTGCCAGTAAGTAGAATTGGTTTGTATGTAGAAATCGTTTTAATGATTTAGCGTTAGAAAATCACCATACTATCTTTCACACTTACCCAAACGCTCAAGAGCTTTAGCTGTAATCTCTTTGGTTTTTAGATTGTAATACTTCTTGCTTTCGGACAAGTGTGGCTTAAGAAGTTCTTGCTCACAGTTTTCATAGATGTTCTGGGCAAAAGCACGAGCCTCAGCGCAGTCTACCGTATTGATTACTTTGTCTAACGAGGTTTTGTACTTCATTAGAGATGTGTCTATTTTTTGGCGTATTTTGGTATTGTCAAGAAATGCCATCGTAGTTTCTTCTTGCGGACTCTCTACGTTCATTACTAAATTATTTGAACCATATATGCTACCATGGTCATCATGGTTGGCAATGGCATCAAGACTTTCTTTACTGTATTCAAGTGCTTTGTTAAGTAAAATGCGTGATCCAGCAAGAGAAGTGGCTCTAGTTGCATTTTTTAAATACTCAATGTTTTCTATAACGCTGTCCGAAGCATATTCGCAGCCGCAATCCTCAATTTGTTTTTTCGACTTTTCAAGAGCATTAAGGGCCTTAAATGTATAAAAACGAGCCATTTGCAAATCTTTCATTATAAGTGCCTTTTTGGTTTGATTTTTTACATAGCCTATGTTGGAGTTGGCGTAATCGCAATCTTGAATCGCTCCAAAAGAAGGAGAAAATGAAAACATGAAAAGAAATAATATAAAGTAGAATAACTTCATAGGCTAGGCTTTTTCTGCTGTAAAATTTGGGATTATTTACGATGTAAAGTTAAGCATGCCAGCTTGTTAACCTGTAGTTTTTTCGATGGACAACCTTCTGTATATGGTATTTTGGATGAACCGGACTGTTCTGTTGTTAAACGGTCATTTTTTTTAACATTTGATACCGTTCAACGGTAAAATAGTTTTATATTCAACCTATGTACGAGTCAAAAATTACTTCATTTAGAGTGGATGAGAAGGTCAAGCTTCTAGATTGTCCCACAAGAGAGGATTTCGGTAAGACCGATAAACAATTAAAAAAAGATTTAGAAACCATTCGCGAAGAGTTGGGTGATTTCCAGGACACACTTTATGCTCACGGAAAATATAGTGTTTTAATTTGTCTGCAGGGTATGGACACTGCGGGTAAGGATAGTCTTATTCGTGAGGTATTTAAAGACTTTAATGCTCGTGGTGTTGTGGTGCACAGTTTTAAAGTGCCAACAGAGTTGGAGTTAGGGCATGATTATTTGTGGAGACACTACATAGCTCTTCCTGCTAAGGGAAAATTTGGCGTTTTCAATAGAACCCATTATGAAAATGTATTGGTAACACGGGTGCATCCTGAATATATTATGGGAGAGCACATTCCCGAAATTCATTCCGTAGCGGATATTGATCAGGAATTTTGGGACAAACGTTTTGAACAGATTAATAATTTTGAGCGTCATATTGCCGAGAATGGGACTATAATCTTTAAATTCTTTCTTCATCTTTCTAAGGAAGAACAACGTTTACGATTGCTTAGAAGGTTAGCTTTGCAACGTAAAAACTGGAAGTTCTCACCAGGAGATCTTAAAGAACGAAAACTTTGGGATACGTATCAGAAATGTTATGAAGAGGCTATTAATGAAACTTCAAAATCACATGCACCTTGGTACGTGGTACCGGCAGATAATAAAAAGGCGGCACGGGTAATTGTCGCTGCTGTTTTGCTTGAGGAACTTAAAAAGTCAAAGACATTAAGGAGCCTCAACTAGATGATAAAATAAAGGCCAATTTGGCACTGTATAAAGAACAATTGGAAAAAGAAGCAAAATGAAGAAAATAATCCTTCTCTTATTAAGTGTAGGTCTTAGTATAAATGGGTATTCCCAAAACGAAGATGAGAAACAATTAAAAAAAATATATGATCAAGCGCTAACGAATGGAAAGGCTTATGACTGGCTCAATTACCTTTCCAATCAAATAGGAGGTAGGTTGTCCGGAAGTGTTCAGGCACAGCTAGCGGTTGACTATACCAAGTTGCAATTAGATTCTTTAGGTCTTGATAGAGTTTGGCTTCAGCCGGTAAAAGTACCTAAATGGGTACGAGGCACCCCTGAATTTGCCTATTTTGAAACTAGTCCGGGCCTATCTACCAATGTGCCAATTTGTGCCTTGGGAGGATCTGTGGCAACACCATTGGGAGGGTTAAAAGCAGGAGTGATAGAGGTACAAGGTATTGAGGACTTAGAAAAGTTAGGTAGAGCTAATGTAGAAGGTAAGATTGTTTTCTACAACCGCCCTATGGATCCAACTATAATCAGCACGTTTGAGGCGTACACTGGTTGCGTGGATCAGCGCTATTCAGGTGCTGAAGAGGCCGCTAAGTATGGTGCGGTTGGTGTAATCGTTAGATCAATGAATTTGAGGTTGGATGATTATCCACATACGGGTTCTATGGGTTATGGAGATACACCGGTGTCAAAAAGGATTCCCGCTGCAGCTATAAGCACAAAAGGAGCGGAGCTGTTAAGTACAACTTTAAAATTGAATGCGGGTACCCAATTCTATTTCAAACAGAACTGCAAACAATTTGATGATGTTGAATCTTTTAATGTTATAGGTGAAATAAAGGGAAGTGAATTTCCAAATGAAATTATGGTCGTAGGAGGTCATCTAGATTCTTGGGATTTGGGTGATGGTTCTCATGATGACGGAGCAGGATGCGTACAGAGCATGGATGTTCTTCGTCTTTTGAAAACTACGGGATATAAACCAAAAAGGACTATTAGGGCCGTACTTTTCATGAATGAAGAGAATGGATTAAGAGGGGGTAATAAGTATGCTGAGGTGGCCAGTAACAAAAATGAGAAGCATGTTTTTGCTTTGGAAAGTGATGCCGGTGGTTTTACTCCTCGTGGATTTTCTTTTAACTGTTCCGATGAAAATCTAAAACAAGTTCAAAGCTGGAAAAACCTTTTTGAACCTTATTACATTCATCTTTTTGAAAAAGGATATAGTGGCGCCGATATTCGTCCATTAAAAAATGATGAAATGGTTTTGGCTGGTTTAAGACCGGATTCGCAACGCTATTTTGTGCATCACCATGCGGAGAATGACACCTTTGAGCACGTCAATAGACGTGAATTGGAACTGGGTGCGGCAAGCATGGCTAGTTTGGTTTATCTGTTTGATAAGTATGGTATTGTAAAGTAGGTTTTTCTCTTTGGAAGGAGTGGTGTAGAATCGTTTTGGGCCAAGGTTTCCATCAAAAAAACCAAACAAATTTACTTATCTTTGCCGCTCATTAAAAAAATGAAAAATGCAAGACGGAATCTACGCAAAATTCAATACGGACAAAGGTGAAGTGTTAGTAAAACTCACCCATGATAAAACTCCGGGTACGGTAGGTAACTTTGTTGCCCTTGCCGAAGGAAAACAAGATAATACTGCAAAAGCTGCAGGAGAGCCTTATTATGATGGATTAAAGTTTCACAGGGTAATTCCTGACTTTATGGTACAAGGTGGGTGTCCTCAAGGAACAGGCACAGGTGATGCAGGTTATAAGTTTGATGATGAATTTCATCCAGACCTGAACCATTCCAAGCCAGGTGTACTTTCTATGGCAAATGCAGGACCGGGTACTAACGGTAGCCAGTTTTTTATTACTCATGTACCAACTCCATGGTTAGATAACAAACACACTGTTTTTGGTCATGTGGAAAGTGGTCAAGATGTGGTAGATGCTATTGCTCAAGGCGATCAAATAAATAGTGTTGAAATCGTTCGTGTAGGTGACGAGGCCCAAAACTGGGATGCTCTTGCCAGCTTCGAAAAATTCAAAAGTTCTAAAGAAGTACGTTTGGCCGAAGAAAAGGCAAAACAAGCTGCTGAATTGGATAAAATTGCTGCTGGATTTGATGAGACAGAAAGCGGTCTACGTTATAAAATGATTCAGAAGGGTACTGGTGCACAGGCTGAAAAAGGTCAAACTGTATCGGTTCATTATGAAGGTTCTTTATTGAACGGTCAGGTTTTTGATTCTTCGTACAAACGTAACCAACCAATTGATTTTCAATTGGGAGTTGGTCAAGTAATTCCAGGATGGGATGAAGGTATTCAACTTTTAAAAGTAGGGGACAAAGCCAGATTGGTTATACCTTCTAGCTTAGGTTACGGTAGTGCTGGTGCAGGCGGTGTAATTCCACCAAATGCCACATTATTATTTGATGTTGAATTGATGGGTGTAAAATAGAATAGCAATTTTACTTTTTTTATAGCTTAAAAGCCTTGGCAGAAATGTCAGGGCTTTCTTTTTGATTGTGTTTTTCCTCGGAATATAATCTATGATAAGCAGTCTTTTTAATGCTCCCATACAAGACATGGGGCTGCTACAAATAGTCGATTTTAATTTGAAAAAAAACAAAATAATGGAGGGCAGGGCGATTTTTAATTCGCTCAGCTGAAGAATCAATGATTCACCCGGTTTTGTTTATCGGGATTTCTTTGCTCTATCGGTACTCAGAATTAGTAAAACAATGTTTACCACGAGCAATACGAAAATAATACCAAAAAAAGTAAGCATATTCTGTTGTTTGGTTAATTGGGGAAAACCTAGTCTCTAATTAGATGCGTAAAAAACAAAAGGGTTGCGTTAGAAACTTAAAAACAAATGTATGAAAAATACGACAAAACTATGCATATGTGATTGTAGGAACAAAAAAAAGCCCTGTTACCATTGGTAACAGGGCTTTTGTATAAAAAAAGTTTATGCGTCTTTCTTAGTCTACTACTTTCACATTTACCGCGTTCAGTCCTTTTTTACCTTGTTGTAGCTCAAATTCTACAACGTCACCTTCACGAATTTCATCGATTAAACCAGAAATGTGTACAAAGTGATCTTCGCTTGAACCATCTTCAGTGATAAATCCGTAACCTTTGGAATCATTGAAGAATTTTACTGTTCCTTTACTCATAATACAAAAAAATTAAATTAAATTATGGCGCAAAGATAACGATAAAAAATTAATTCAATGATTTTTACTAAGTTATCTTTACCTTAACTGAGAGTTATATGAATAATTTTCGTTTATATGATAATTGAGCTAATGTCTTTTCATTGAGATTTTTAGAGAAAAACAATGTGCATTTTTTTGTTGGACAATTCTAAAAAGTTCAAGCGTGTACTACAATCTTCAAATTGCTCTGCTTTTTAATTGTGTTGTTTTGTAAGAATTTTAGAAATATAAAAGCCATCTATCTTTTTAATAAATAGATGGCTTTATAATTATTTGAAGAGACCTTACAAAGTAGGGTCTGGAGTCATACGTAAATAAGGTTTTACCTCTTTCACTCCTTTAC
>NZ_RCNR01000082.1 GCF_009725985.1 Zobellia amurskyensis | reverse complement strand
CTTTCCAGTTCGCCATTCACAGATAAATTCAATTTTTTGTTCCATAATCGTCTGTTCTTTCCAAGGCATAGCATCTGAATGTTGGTTCCAAATGCAACTTAAAAAGTGTAAACGATGTTTCTATAACTTTGTAAAGGATGTTTGTATATCGTACCGTAGAAAGAATAACGGACCAGCTACCAAATGTTCTTCCCATATAAACCGATGCCCTTGCCCGTAGAACCCCCCAATTTTCTAACTTTGTTCTACCCTAACTATTTGGCGGTGCGTTACTGCCCAATTTTAATTTTTGCACTTTCATGATCAGAACACAAATAACTAAATTGGCCCTTGCCTTGGTACTAACTTTAGGAACACTACCCCTTAGGGCGCAGGACAATTTTAAAGATGCCTTTGCCGAGGGCAGCGTACCATTCACCAAAAATATTAGGGTTACGCTTACCGATGCCCAAAACCATACGGCCTCAGTTCCCATTACGATCTTAAAAGGAAAAAAAGAAGGGCCTGTTTTCACCATTCTTTCCGGAGTGCACGGCTTTGAATATCCGCCCATTATAGCAGCGCAAGAATTGATACAGGAAATAGATGTGGATCGGTTAACGGGCACCGTAATCATTGTTCCCATAGCCAACACCGCTTCCTTTTTCTCCCGTACCCCGTTTAACAACCCTTTGGATAATGTGAATTTAAACCGGGCCTTTCCAGGAGATGCCGCAGGTTCCATAACCCAAAGAATAGCGGCCATGTTCACTACGGATATCATTCCCGTAAGTGATGTGCTTTTGGATATTCATGGTGGTGATGCCAGTGAGGACCTCCTCCCCTTTGTCTGTTACTACAACAACGAACAAAAACCGGAACAGACCCAATTGGCACGCAGGCTGTCCATAGCCAGTGGATTTCAGTATATGGTTACCTATCCGTACACCCTAAAAGATTCCGAACCCGCCCAATACGCCTTTAAACAGGCGGTACAGGACGGAAAGACCGCATTAAGCATTGAGAGTGGTAAACTGGGCAATGTGCAAAAGGAGGCCGTTGCCTCCATAAAAAAAGGGGTGTACCATATGCTGCATGAAATGAATATGTACGAAACCAACGGCAGTCCTACAAAGCCCATTGAATTGAACGGGCAGGTCTATGTTAAAGCGGATACCAAAGGCGTATTTTACAGCGACCTAAAAGCGGGCGACTCCGTAAAAAAAGGCGATATACTGGGGCACACCAAAGATGAATTCGGAAATATCATAGGTAAAATAAAAGCCCCCCGATCTGGTATAATTCTCTATAAAATTGGAACCCCACCGGTAAATGTGGGCGAAACCGTATTTTGTATTGGGTACAACCATTAAATGGTAGTAGTTTTCTATCAACCCTATTCTCTAATAACTCTAATTGAATGAAAAAATTAAAAGAATTAACTGACGCTAAAATTGAATCTGGAAGACAGGCCAATCCTGAGTTCATGAAAGGTGTGGATCAAATTATTGAACAAGCAAAATCCTTTCAGGAAGGGGGAAATGCCATCAAAATCGCGCAGAAAGCTCCTAAATTTCAACTACCCAACCCTGAAGGCAAATTAATAGCATTAGATACTTTATTGGAGAAGGGTCCTGTTGTTATTACTTTTTATAGAGGTAATTGGTGTCCTTACTGTAACTTACAACTTAGAGCTTTACAAGCTAGATTAGAAGAAATTCATGCATTGGGAGCTACCTTGGTGGCCATTAGTCCTCAAGTACCAGATGGGTCTTTGACAAAAGATGAAATTAGTACTATGGACTTTACCGTATTGTCCGATCAAGACGCAAAAGTGGCTACGCAATATGGTGTGGCATGGCAAGTGCCAGAGTTTTTGGCAGAGCATATGCGCGTAGACCGTAAACTAGATTTAGAGAAAATTAATAACGGCAACGGTAATGTATTACCAATTCCAGCTACTTTTATATTAGGGCAGGACGGAGTTGTTACATGGCGCTATGTGAACGTGGACTACAGAACCCGTTCTGAGCCTGATGAAATTATTGAGGCCCTGAAAAATCTATCTTAAGAACCGACTGTCATTTACTAATGAATGATCATTTGTGTACCTAAGAAAGTCCACTGGGTAGCTCATACAGGTCCTTTAAATCATTCTAAAACAATACTACGTACTCTAAAACACTACGGGCTGGGCTAAGTTGCTAGGTTTGTGTATTTTTATAAAGTCCCCAAAACTGAAAATTACCCGATAGGGAAATATTCAATGGTTGTTTTAAACAAAGACATTCCGCTGATAAAAGCCATTATGAGAAGGTTGCGCTGATCAGTTGGGTTTAACTAAAGCTTTTTTTATTAAAAGATGCTTTAAGTTCCTTATTTTTATAATACACTAAATCAATCTTTTATGGGACAAGATATAAAACCTCCGGCTTCCTTTTGGCTCGTATCCACTTTTGCCATTTTATGGAATATCATTGAAATTTATTTTAGTTCCTATGAGCTAGATTTTTTACAAGAACATTTAACTACCGAGGAGTTCAATAAAATGCAATCCCTTCCTATTTGGTATATTGTTATATTTATAGTTGCACTATTTGCTGAAATGCTAGGTAGTTTTATGCTATTTATGAGAAAGAAAATTGCTTCTAATTTTTTTGCCATAGCACTAATTACACTGCTTTTTATAGAACTGTATTGGCTACTGGTTTTTGACATTAAAAAAACCTCCGTTGTATTTTATGCTATTATTCCTGTTGTAGTTATAGCAATAGCCACATTTCTTTATTTCTATAGTAAACGGGCCACTAAAAAAGGTTGGCTGCAATAGACAAGGTGGGTTGAATTTATAGAAAATAAAACAAGAGCATACTGCCCCACAGCACATTTTCCTAAAGTGGGGTTAAGAAGAACTGCCAAAAAATAACACTCCTCCTAAAAACGGAAATTTAGACCAACCTTCTTTCTCTTTTTTTACGGCGATGAGCTAAAATAGCTCGTTTAAAAAAAAGCGTTTTAGCCTACCCTTTACCGATAAATTCCTACACTTAAACGAATAGTGTAATTCTTACACGCTACTTACGGTTTTCTGTAATCTTATTTTGAATAGTATTGCGATATTTAAAACGTGAATCTATAGGAGAAGCTTATTTGTTGATTATGCAAAGTGTGTTTTTATCTAGAGATTAGAGATATAAAGCAACTAGTTGCTTTATGCAATTGTTAGCGGTAATTAAGGAAATTATTAAATGGATATTAATAAAATTGACAATACAAACCTTTCTAAACTACCTATAGGAAGTAGTTGTCAAATTAATTGTATCCATATAAAAATTAAAAACTTTAGACCTATTATTGAAGAATTTGAAGAACATATTTGTGATACAAGTTGGATAAACAATCTTGATGAAATTTCTCAAATAACTTTTCGTGCCACTTCAAAAAAAACAATAGATAAAATCGTAAATGATATAATCGCTAAAGTTTCCTCAAATGTAAATACTGAAATTGGAGAATTTATTGTTTCATACGCCGCTCAGCAAGCTTTAGAGATTGAACATTCTCACAAATTAATACCGTTAGCTGAATTACTTAAAGAAAAAATTACTGGAAATCCAGGTTTTGATTATCATTCGATAAGTTCTGATAGTTATTTGATTTTTGGAGAAGCTAAGTTTAGTTTAAAATCTACCCCAAGAGCAAAAGCATTAAATCAAATTGTAGATTTTATTGGAGATAGAGACAGTTCTGAATTGCCATCACTAATACCTTTTTTAGATTCAACAACAAAACAAAATATCATAGACAATAAAAAAGGATATTCGGCTGCATTTTCACATAATAATGAAGATATAATTGATACACTTAATAACGCTCTTGATTCAAAACCAATAAAGGAGATTATTAAATATAATGAACTTTATCTAATCGGAGTTGAATTATGTTAAGTGAAATAATATTCAACCAAAACATTGACAATGATTTAATTAGAGAAATACTCTATGATTTTCATAAAAATGGTCCAACTGACAATAGCCATCTAGAAACTTTATCGTATTTAAAAAAATATAATGCTGATTCTTTCAAAGAATATGAATCTAAGCTAATGTTTCTAATGGGTTTGTTTTACAAAACAGAAGAACCAAATTCGTTCATTGAAGCAATTTATAATGCATATGCAGAAACAATAATTTCAGATACAGGACACAATTTTACTCCTGTACAAGCAGATGCGTATCTTTCAATAAGAAAATACACTAATTTCTCATTTTCAGCACCAACAAGTGCAGGTAAATCATTTTTATTTCAAGAATTAATTAAAGAAACTCAAGGAGATATCATTATCATCTTGCCATCAAGAGCCTTAATTTCAGAGTATTTAATTAAAGTCAAAAAACTGGTATCAAAAGACACTTTAGTTCTCCAATTCATTGAAGTAGTAAATACAAAAAGAACTAAAAATAGAATTTATATAATAACACCTGAAAGAGGTGAAGAATTGTTTAAAAACATTCCAAAACTAAATGTAGAATTAATTTTACTAGATGAAGCCCAAATTTCGGAAGAAGGTATAAGAGGAATGAAATTTGACTCTCTAGTCAGAAGAATTGATAAAAAATTAAGTAATATAAAAAAGGTGTTTACGCACCCTTTTATACTTAACCCTGAAGCACAATTCCAAAAACATAATATCACACATAGTATTGATTCAGAAACTTATAATCAGAAAACAGTTGGTAAAATTTTCATTGAACATTCAAAGGGTAACTTTAAATATTTTTCACCATTTCAAGATGAAATGAATGGAAAAAAAATTGAAGGTGATATTGTTAAAGAAACCATTAAAAATAACGGTACAGCTCTAATATACATTTCAAAATCAAAAATATATAATAGAAGTTTTATTGACTCTTTTGCAGACTTTATCGAATTATGTCCAATAATAACCGATAAAGAAAGCTTAAGTTATATTGAAAAGATAGAGGCCTTTTTTGGAACCAAAGATGATAGCGAAAAGAGTTCTATGCTTATATACTTAATGAAAAGAGGTATTGTAATACATCATGGTTCAATTCCTTTAAACGCAAGATTAATAATTGAAGATTTTGTAAATAGTCACCACGCTAAAATTTGTTTTTCAACTTCTACATTAATTCAAGGTATTAATATGCCATTTGATATAATTTGGATTAATAACTTTACTTTTAGAGGTAATGAAGATCAAAAGACTTTAAATTTAAAAAATTTAATAGGGAGAGCTGGTAGAGTAACACTTGCAGATAATAACTTTGATTATGGTTATGTCGTAGTAGAGAGTAAGAACAAACGAACTTTTATAAATAGATTAAACACTGAATCATCATTATCACCATTATCAAATCTTGACAACCTGACAGACCCAAACAATGAAGATTTTATTGATATAGTTGATGCAATAAAAAATGACACTTTTAATTCTGAATTACAGCTAACAGAGAGTCAAATAACACGAATTGAAAAAGCTGATTTAGATACACAAATCTCTTTTATTTTAGACAACTTTTTAAACCAAGATTTAGAGCCTTTAACAGTAAAAGAATATTATGTGTTAACTGACTATAAAAGAAAAAAAATAAAGAAAGCACTTCAAAATATCTATACAGCCCATTTAAGACGAACTGAACTCAGTGATGGAGAAAAAAGTGTACTAAGTGCATCTATACCTATTTTACTTTGGCAAATTCAAGGAAAGTCTTTTGCTGAAATAATTTCATTGAGATATGCCTTTTTATCTGAGAAAGATTTTAGGAGAAAGTTAAGACAAAAGCTGAAAAATGAGGAAATTTCAATAATTGAATTTAGAAAACAACTTTTTGAAAAAAAAGTAAGATTTTCTTGTATAGCCGAAGCTCTTCCTAATAAAAGCTTTAAAAAACCAGCACCTTTATTCAATAGAAACACAAGTGTAACTGATATAGATTTTGATACAATAATTTATGACACTTATGATTATATTGACAAAGTTCTTTCACTTTCTGTTAAAGACCCAATTTCTAGTGCATTAATACTTTACTTTGAAAAGACAAATGATAAAAGGGCACTTATATTAAGTAATTATATAAAATATGGCACTAATGACGAAACAGAAATTTGGCTTTTGAAATATGGGTTTAGTTTTGAAGATATAGAGCTAATTATTGAACATATAGAAACAATAGATGAAACAGAAATAATATTTAAAAAGTCGATTAATGAATTTATTACTAACCCAGAAAATCACAAGTTAATTGAACGATATATATAAGAAAAATGACTACCCCCGCTAGCGCTCGTTTGTAACGCGTGTTCCACATGAGTATACCAGTAAAACCTAATCTGTGTTAGACTAGTAGCTCAACCCAAAAACGCCCAGTTACATGAGCACAATGCATACGTCATTTACGCTATCTTTGCTTTTCATAACTAATCTGTCCCTAATTGAAAACGCAACTGCTACCTACCCACTGCTACAATGTATTCTTGATAGTTTTTCTAATAGCCTACCATCCTGTTTTCGCACAAAAGAATTTAGAAAACAACAAGATGGTAACCACTGTATTCAAAGCCTTTAAAAAGAACAACGAAAAGAAAATTTTAAAGTGCTTGCCTACCAAAAAAGATATTGAACACCTTGTTCCGTTAATTAAAGAAGCACGACCGCAAGAAACCATTCCTGCAACAGATTCGGTATTAGCTAATTTTAAAGTGGAGCTAATTAAAAATTTTAGACAATTGATTAAAAAAGGAAACTCTTTTGGTGTGGAATGGGAAAATATTGTTTTAACGGGAGTCCGTTATAATGTTAATCCCTACCGGAACGTACTTGTTGAGCGAGGAGATATTACGCTAGAATGTACTAGTGGAGCTATAGAATTTCTTTTGATCATAAAAAAGTCCATCAATATCCGCGGAAATTGGAGAATAATGAACCAAATGAAATTTAGGCTACTGTAAACTAATGCATTGGAATTTTATGTTTGAGAAACTTAAAAACAAGAATATTATCCTGATTCTAATATTTTCTAGTTTTGTGCTTTGGGGCTTCTGCTCAACATATCCCCCGCTGGCGCAAGCATCACGCTAGTGCCCACACACGAGTAAACCAGCAACCTACGGCATGCACGTCTAAAACCTTAGATTGTGCGTCTAATTTTAACTAATAGAAAAAATAAGGAATGGTTGCCTTCTTCTGTTACAACCGGTTTAACTTAGTGTTTACGGTAATAAATATCAAAACGCTCTGTAATAAGCTAAAAAGTTAACGCTGGAAAATCTACCACTATTCTTACACGAGACCAGGGGCTTTAATTAAAAAAAACAATATAAAGTAAACATATATGTTTACTTTTTTGTTTATTTGTAAATATATAAGTTTACAATATTTTTATTTTGTAAACTTAAACATTTACAATTTATGAGAAATAAGCGAAAACTTCTAATTGAGCAATTGGACCAAAAGCTACAACCATTCTCTGAGAGCAAAAAGGTTCTGGTCCCAGAACGTGGATGGGTAAATACTATTCGAACCGCACTCAATATGACCATGGCCCAACTTGGTACCAAACTAAATATTACAAGACAAGGTGTAAAAAGAATTGAGGAAAGTGAAGCTAATGGCACTATAACACTTAACTCCCTAAAAGATGTGGCCATGGCAATGGATTTAAAGTTGGTATATGCATTGGTCCCAAAAAACGAGACCATTAACGATTTAATACAGAAAAAAGCAGATATACTGGCCCAAAAAATAGTGTTACGGACTAATCAAAATATGAGATTAGAGGACCAAGGAATTGGAGATGAAAAGATAGCCGAAACTATAAAAGAACTTGCGAATGAAATAAAGCGGGAAATGAGAAAGTCATTATGGGATTAGAATTCGATTACAAAGATGGACAAACACCATTAGAAGACGAAGAAAAGGATGGCCTAAAAATAAAATCAATTACTACTCAAAGAGAGCTGGATGAATTTGAGCAACTGAACATTGAAAAGGCAGTCGAATGGACTATTCACAGAAAATTGAAACCCGAAAATATTTTGACAGAAAAGTTTATTAAAGACTTACATAAAAAAATGTATGGTGATGTATGGAAATGGGCAGGTGAATTTAGAAGAACTGAAAAGAACATCGGAATTTCCTGGACAAAAATTGGACTTGAATTAAAAAATTTACTGGACGACACCAAATATTGGATAGAAAACAAAACCTTCTCTCCAGAAGAAATAGCAATTAGATTCAAACACCGAATAGTATCTATTCATTGTTTCCCAAATGGAAATGGTAGACATTCTAGGATGATGGCTGACATAATTATAGAATCGATATTTGGGAATGAAATATTTTCGTGGCATCAGTCTAATATGGTAAAAGCAAACGAAATTAGAAAAGAGTATATAAATTCATTAAAGGAAGCAGACAATGGAAATGTTAAACCACTAATTGATTTTGCAAAGAACTGAGGTAAAAAACAAACAAATTCTTCCTTGATCCGAAAAATTAGTATTCTAGGCCCATAGGTTCAAAAATCAGATTCTTTGAGCTTTTTTATTGTATTCCCTCCCCCGCTGGCGCAAGCGTCACGCTAGTACCTACACACGAGTAAACCAGCAACCTACTGTAAGTCCTTCCAAGGGGCTTTTTTTTTGATTACGGCCCAGAATGGCACCGCTATTTTCGGGCGCAAAAAAGAAAAGACTTTCCTTCTTAAAACT
>NZ_RCNR01000081.1 GCF_009725985.1 Zobellia amurskyensis | reverse complement strand
CTACCAACATTAAGGATGTTGCACTTACTCTAGAAGGATTAGGTGTTTTACCTGCTGGCGCTAACGCCCTCGTTCCCTCAGAGATAGTCAGTAGAACAGGTTATGATGAAGGTGATCTTACCCAGTACAACGCTGAAAGTATAAAGGCGGACTGGGGCTTGTATTATAGGCCGATCGAAGGTAAAAGTTTGGAGATTTCTTACGTAGGTAAGGTAGGTACGGGAACTACAATCTATCAAGGTACCAATAGATATAATATTGATGGATTCTTTCAGGAACAACACAAGCTTGAAGTTAGAAATGATAACTTTTTTGTAAGAGGATATGTAGTTGGCGATAAAGCTGGTGATTCTTACGATATGGTATTTACCGGTATTAATATAAACCGATCTTGGAAAGATGATAATACTTGGTTCGGCGAATATACTGGTGCTTATGTTCAGGCCACTTTGGCAGGAGCCACAGATGTTCAGGCGCATGCAGCGGGTAGGGCGCAAGCCGAGTCAGGAAGATATTTACCTGGCACACCTGAATTTGAGGCAGCATTTAATACAGTTATTAAAGACCCAGATTTGAGTAAGGGGTCTCAGTTTTACGATCAATCTAAATATTATCATGCAGATGGTAATTATAATTTCAGTCATTTAATAGATTGGGCTGAAATTCAAGTAGGTGGTTCTTTTAGAGAATATAGTTTAAATTCTTTAGGAACGATTTATACGGATACAGATGGGCCAATTGACTATTCTGAATTTGGGATTTATTCACAGGTCCAAAAGACGTTACCTTTTGAAGGAGATAAGAGTTTAAAGTTAACAGGGTCTATTCGTTATGACAAGTCAGAATTTTTTGATGGTTTCTTTTCCCCTAGAATATCTGCTGGTTATACGTTGAATAGGGATCATAACATTAGGGCTTCGGCACAGACAGGCTTCAGAAACCCTACTACTCAGGATCTTTTCATTGGTCTGGATGCTGGTAGAGCAATTTTGGTGGGTTCTGCACCAGATAATTTAGAGCAGTATTCAAGAGATTATGATGTAAGTGCTACAGGTCAAGCTGTATTTCAACAACCATCTTCAGTTACTCAAACGGGTGCTAATGCATATAATAATTCATTTTCTGCTGCGTCTGTAGCGGCTTTAGGAGAAACTGGAAATCCTGCAGTTCTTGAAGTTGCTAATCCAAATTTAGTTAAACCTGAAAAAGTAACCTCTTTTGAAATAGGATACAGAGGTAAGCTTGATAAGCTGGTGATTGATTTTAGTACCTACTATAACAGTTATGAAGATTTTATTTCACAAGAAGTTGTAGTTTCTCCTTACTACGGACAAGTTGGTGATGGTGCACTTTCTGTAGCGGCAATAGCCAACGGAGATTTTCAGGCATATAGCACGTATACTAATACTGATGCTAACGTTAATTCTTATGGCGCCTCTTTAGGGCTTAACATGAAGGTATTTGGCAATTTTAACTTAGGAGGTAGTTATACGTTTACAAAATTAGATTTTGATCGTGATGCTAATCCTGATGTTATGCTGAATTTCAACACGCCAGAGCATAAGTTCAAAGCGTCTTTTGGAAATGAGCAGTTATTTGAAAACTTCGGATTTAATGTGTCATACAGATTTAGTGATGATTATTACTGGGAAGCTACTTTTGGTAACGGTGTTATTCCGGAGTTTCATGTAGTTGATGCGCAAATCAATTATAATGTTCCAAGTATTAAATCTTCTTTTAAACTAGGAGGTACAAACCTAACCGGAAAAGAATACTACACAGCATTCGGTACCGGATATATTGGGTCTATGTACTACTTATCTTGGACAATTAACAATTAATTTTTAATCTCAAGTTGAAATGAAAAACTTAAAATATATATACTTTTCTCTAGGTATCTTGGCCTTCACGGCCTGTAATGACCCTGAGGATGTTGATCTTGAGCCAGAAGTAATGGCGGAGGCACTTGTTGAATTAAATGCTGGCTCAGCAGATTTTTCAACATATGTTTCTTTGGGAAATTCGTTAACTGCTGGTTTTACGGACAATGCACTTTTTCAAGCGGGTCAAGCAAATTCTTTCCCTAATTTATTATCGACCAAGTTTTCACTAGTAGGAGGCGGTTCTTTTTCTCAACCTCTAATGAACGATAATATTGGGGGGCTATTGGCCGGTGGCGCACAAATAGAGGGTTTTAATCCTAGATTGGTGTTTGGTGGCGCGGGTCCTGTAGATTTGGCCGATGTAGTTGGCGAGGTGACCCCAACAACAGATATTGTTTTGAACAATCCTTCTGGCCCGTTCAATAATATGGGTGTTCCTGGAGCAAAGAGTTTTCATCTATTAGCACCAGGTTATGGAAATATAGCCAATTTGTCGGCTCAATTGGCCAATCCTTATTTTGTTAGAATGACGGGTGCTACACCAGATGCTAGAGTTTTAGAATTGGCTATGGCACAATCACCTACATTTTTTAGTTTGTGGATCGGTAATAATGATGTATTGGGTTATGCGCTTTCGGGCGGTGATGGAACTAATCCTATTACAGATCAATCCACTTTTGACTTAGCTATAGGTACAATTGTAACTACTTTGACGTCCGGTGGGGCAAAAGGCGTTATGGCAAATATTCCATATGTAACCTCAATTCCGCATTTTACAACTGTTCCTCATGACCCTATAAATCCTGAAGAAAACGATTTTGCTGCTCAGGTACCAACACTTAATACGGTTTATGGTGCTTTGAACCAAGTTTACAATGCTATGGGGGAGACAGATCGAGTGGTTGTATTTTCAGATTCCTTAAATAACGCAGTTGTTATAAAAGATGAAGCTCTTGTTGATATATCAGCTCAAATTACGGGGGCTTTTAACGCCAATCCTGCTTTCCCGGTATTTGTAACGCAATTAGGATTGCCCGAAGCGGCAGCTCCCTTGGTGGCTACTCTTTTGGGTACGACTTACGGACAGACAAGACCAGCTACAGAAAATGATTTATTGGTTTTGTCCAGTAGCAGTATTATAGGTAAAGTAAACGAAGAATCTTTTGCTGCACTTTCTGCCGCAAATCTTCCAGCAGCGGTAGCCGGACAGTTTTCTGTGGAAGGTATAACGTTGCCTTTGGCCGATAAATGGGTGTTAACACCTGAAGAGCAAGATGAAATTAAAATTGCTACGGATCAGTTTAATGCTACAATTGCGTCTGCAGCCTCAGGAGCAGGTTTAGCGTTTGTAGATGCTAATCAATTATTACAGGACTTAGCACAAGGCGGTGTTACCGATGGTGACTTTACGTTAACAGCTAATTTGGTGACCGGTGGAGGTTTTTCCCTTGACGGGGTGCATTTAACAGCTAGGGGCTACGCACTTATTGCCAACGAATTTATGAAAGCAATAGATGTTACATATCAATCCAATTTTGAGGCATCCGGGTCTTTGTTCAACATTGGAAATTTTCCAACAAACTATTCGCCGGCATTGCAATAGGTATTGTTTTTCTTACGTTTTACAAGGCACCATTTGATGGTGCCTTTTTTTATGGTGAAAAAAGAATAAAAAGTAGTTTTCAATTCAAGTTGAAAAACATACCTTTGCAGCCTGAAAAACATAGGTGTATTAAGGTGTTTTTCAATACAGTAAGTAATTTGAATTCATAAACTAATAAAGTAATGTCAAAAGTTACAGGTAAAGTTTCCCAGATTATTGGGCCAGTAGTCGATGTGGAATTCCAATCAGGAGATGCCCTTCCAAAAATTTACGATTCTCTTGAAATCGCTGGTAAAGATGGTTCTAAACTAGTTTTAGAAGTACAATCTCACGTTGGTGAAAACACTGTGAGAACAATTTCCATGGATTCTACTGATGGTCTAAGTAGAGGAACAGATGTGCTTTCGACAGGTAGCGCAATACAAATGCCGGTTGGTGATGATGTTTATGGTCGTCTTTTTAACGTAATCGGTGATGCTATTGATGGTTTGGGCGATTTGCCTAAAGCTGGTAAAGATGGTTTACCTATTCACAGAGACGCTCCTAAGTTTGAAGATCTCTCTACTTCTACCGAAGTTCTTTTTACCGGTATTAAGGTTATTGACCTTATCGAGCCTTATGCAAAAGGTGGTAAAATTGGATTGTTCGGTGGTGCAGGTGTTGGTAAGACTGTATTAATTCAGGAATTGATTAACAACATTGCTAAAGGTCACGGTGGTCTTTCTGTATTTGCAGGTGTTGGTGAACGTACTCGTGAAGGAAACGATTTGCTTCGTGAGATGTTGGAATCTGGTATTATCAAATACGGTGATGACTTTATGCATTCTATGGAAGAAGGCGGATGGGATCTTGCCAAGGTTGATAAAAAAGCCATGAAAGATTCAAAAGCAACTTTCGTTTTTGGTCAGATGAATGAACCACCAGGAGCACGTGCTCGTGTGGCGTTGTCTGGTTTGACAATTGCTGAGTACTTCCGTGATGGTGCGGGAGAAGGTCAGGGTAAAGATGTACTTTTCTTTGTAGATAATATTTTCCGTTTTACGCAAGCAGGTTCTGAGGTATCGGCTCTTTTAGGTCGTATGCCATCTGCGGTAGGTTATCAACCAACTTTGGCAACAGAGATGGGTGCTATGCAAGAGCGTATTACATCAACTAAAAGAGGTTCTATTACATCTGTACAGGCGGTATACGTTCCTGCGGATGATTTAACGGATCCAGCTCCAGCGACAACTTTTGCTCACTTGGATGCAACAACAGTACTTTCTCGTAAGATTGCGGAGTTAGGTATATACCCTGCGGTGGATCCATTAGATTCTACCTCTCGTATCTTGACAGCGGATATTTTAGGAAATGATCATTATAACTGTGCACAACGTGTAAAAGAGTTGTTACAACGTTATAAGGAGTTGCAAGATATTATTGCCATTCTTGGTATGGAAGAACTTTCTGAAGAGGATAAACTGGCGGTAGGTCGTGCAAGACGTGTTCAACGTTTCCTTTCACAGCCTTTCCACGTAGCAGAGCAGTTTACTGGTCTTAAAGGTGTTTTGGTTGATATTAAAGAAACCATAAAAGGATTTAACATGATTATGGATGGGGAGTTAGATCACCTTCCAGAATCTGCCTTCAACCTTAAAGGAACCATTGAAGAAGCAATGGAAGCAGGTGAAAAAATGTTAGCTGAAGCTTAATTAGGAGCAAGTACATAGTAATTAGTACTGAGTGTGTAGAACTAATTACTAAATACTAACTACTCAATACTAAAAAAGATGTATTTAGAAATTGTATCACCAGAAGCTACTTTATTTTCAGGCGAAGTAACATCGGTAACTGTACCAGGAGTAAATGGCGAGTTTCAAATTTTGAACGGTCACGCGGCTATAGTTTCTTTGCTTCAAGAAGGTAATGTTCGTGTGGACGGAAACATAACTATAGATGAGGCACATGCTTCTAAGTTTTCAAAGGACGCTAGCGGAAAGGTCATACTTCCCATTTCTAGTGGAACTGTTGAAATGAGTGATAATCGGGTAATTGTATTGGCCGATTAGAAATTCGAACTGTGCAATAAATATTAAAAAGCCATACTTAACCGTATGGCTTTTTCGTTTTTATGAAGATGGCTAAGAGTAACGTAATTATTTCAGGGGGTAACCGTCCATTTTGGCAACTGGTACTGGCATCTGTGTTTTTCACCGCTGCTATTTATTTTTTCTATCGTTTTTTTGTCACTATTGATTTATACGGTGAATCCAGAGAGGTTAGAGGTGCTGTAAATGCTTTGGAGGCAGCCGTAATTACATTTATGGGAGGACTAGGGTCATCCGTAACAAGGGATTATTATTTTGACTTTGACAATTATCGCTACAAGTCCGTTTATAGGGTAGGCCCTTTTAAGAAGGGGAAATGGCAGGACTTTCAAAACTTGGAGTACATTTCTATTTTTAAAAATTCAAAAGCTCAGTTTGAGGTTAATTTATGGTACAACAGAAACAAACATTTTAATATCTCGTTCTTAGAAAGTAAAAAGGATGCTATGGAACAAGGAAAAGTACTAGCCCAGAAATTACAGATAAATTTACTGGATGCTACTAAAGCGAGCAATCAAAAATGGATAAAGCTCCATTGAATAAGAGTTAATTAAATAGGTTCATCCAAAATCAAAAAAAGCTCAAAGATTTAATCTTTGAGCTTTTTTATGGAATGCTTTTAGGTTGTTAGGTTTTATTTTATAATGACCTTTCTTAAGGTCTGTCCGTATGGAGTTTCAAGTAAAACAGCATAAACACCTGCTGGAAGACCAGATAGGTCAAATGGGATACTATATGAGAGAGCGTCACGGTCTCTTTTGGAGGCCATTAAGGCATTATTTGCTAAACTGAATACTCTGATGTTAATATCACCTATTTCGGTCAGTGTCACGTCTGCAGTGAATCTCCCATCGCTTGGGTTTGGATACACAAGAAAATCCTCAATTAGCTTTTTACCATTTCTAGTGTCTTCTTCTGTTATTAAACCATCCCTAGCAACAACCACTATCTTCTTGGTTTTTTGTGCAACACAATCCCCTCGGGTAGTAATTATCGATACCTCATATTCACCAGCTTCTGCAAAAGAAAATTGTGCTTCATCTCTATTTTGTGTTTCAATCTTAGCTTGGACAGGAAGAATCCATTCAATTCCATCGGGAAGTGGGTAGCTAATATCCACGGCGATAATGGATTCCCCAGTGAAAACTTGGCTTGATACGGCAAACTCTGCGTTAATTTCGTCCGAACTAATATCCACAAAGATATTACCTTCGGCAATACACCCTGTTTCAGATTGAACGGTAACGGTATAGTTTCCAGTGGCTGTGAGTTCTATGTTTGGTTCAGAACTTGAAAAACCGTTGTCTGAACTCCACGAGTAAGTGGCGGTCTCATCATCTACAGTTGCATCTAATTCTAATGTTTGACCAGCACATAGTATTCTATCACTTCCTAAATCGACTTCTAATGGAGCCGGATTTTCTAAAACGTATGTTCTATTTATTGGTCCACTTTCAAATCCTGTCACAGTTACGGAATAGGTTCCTGCAGCTAGATTGTTAATGTCACTTTCAGTAGTGCCAGTGTTCCATAAATAAGAGAAAGTACCATTTCCTTCATTTGCTAAAACAGAGATACTTCCATTAGAATCCCCAGAGCATGTTGGCTGTATAATGGTACCTACTACGATATCAGGTTGTGCTACTTCATAGACTTCTGTTACTGAACATCCATTTACATCAGAAACTGTAACTAGATATGAATCTGCTGCAAGGTTAGAAATTGTTCTTTGATTACCGGTAATTGAATTGTCGGAAATCCGTGTCCAGGCATATGAGTACGGGGCCGATCCTCCTGTAATATCTAGGGAAATACTACCGTCTATTCCTTGGTATTCGGTAACATTTATTATTGCCGCATCCACTATTTGAATAGCATCACCGGGCGGGGTTATGGTTATTGTTTCTTGGGCTATACAACCCGCTTCATCCTGAACTTCAATTATATATTCACCAGCATCCAAGCCGCTAATATCAGGTACTGTAGCGGAGTTGCTCCAGAAATATTGATAAGGAGGTGTTCCTCCTGTTACTGTAATGTTAATAGAACCTGTGGCTTCACCAGCGCAAATTACATTTGTAGAGTTGTCAATATTAATATTAAGCGGTGTAGGTGCACTAATTTCTATTGTGGAATCTAAAGTAATATTATTACTGTCCGTAACCTTTAAAAGATAGGTGCCAGCGGGTAGGTCGCCAATTATATTGGTAGTTTCCTCTAATTCTATAGTATTGGTATTTACTACTTCAAACCATTGGTAGGTAAAAGGTTGGTCACCTTGAACATTAGCAATTATTACCGCATCGCTATCTAATGAACAGGATAATGTTTCGTTTAGAAAAAGAGTTACAATCAACTCTCCAGGTTCTGTTATTTTAATTGGGTCAGAAGTATAACTACAATTTGCATTTTCGGCATCGGTAATTGTAACGACGTAGTCACCTGCTGCTCCATTTAAGACATCCTTATCTACGGAAGTATAACCATTAGGCCCCGACCAAGAATAGGTGTAGGTACCCAAGCCACCTTCTGCTGTAATAGAAATAGCTCCGTCACTTTCATTTGGCAGTGTAACTGGTTTTATATCTATAAAAGCAAGACCTAATTCTTGCGGCTCCAATAGTATTTCAGGTGTAGGTTCGGTAAAGGTACAGTTGTTCGCATCCCTGACGCTTACCGTGTAATTGTTCGTGGAAAGGTTCTCGAACAGGTTGGATGTCTGGTAGCCACCGCCGTTTATGGAATACATGTACGGTCCGGTCCCACCATCGGCCTGTACCTCCAACGTACCGTCGTTACCCCCGTAACAGGATACGTCGGTAACCGCGACTCCGGTGACCGTAACGTTGGTGGTGGGCTCGCCAACGGCTATGGCCTCGGTCGATCGGGTGGCGTTATCGTCCGTAACGGTCAAGATATAGCTCCCGGCCAGGACACCGGTCAGGTTGGGGCCATCTGTACCGTTGGAAACCGGAACAGGGTCTCCGTTTTCAAGTGTCCATCCGTAGGTGATGGTTCCCTCCCCGGTAACGGTGGTGGTTATACTACCGTTCGCTTCGCCTTGGCAAGTAGCATCGTTAGTGAGGATATCGGAGATGGTCAAAGGGCCTATCTCGGTAACTTCGAAGTCTTGTGAGATGGAACATCCGGCCGCATCGGTAACGGTAACGGAATATGATCCGGCGGAAAGGCCGGATAAACCGGGTTCGGTTTCGCCGCCGTTCCAGAGGTATGTATATGGCAAGGTCCCTCCGGTGAAAGTAGGGTCTATGGCTCCGTCGGTCGCCCCTGGACCGCTTGCACGGGTTATAGGGTTAGTCGAACCATCGTAAAACAGGATCGGTGAGGTCCCGATGGTTACCCCCGGGGCAACGAATTCACAGGCCGGGTTCTCTACGGTCCTCATTCTTGGAGTGTAACTTCCCGCGGCAAGGTTTACGAATACCGGGGTATCCTGGAAGGTCGCCCAATTATCTATACTGTAGGAATATGTGCTGGAAATGCTTCCGACCGGGTTGGAGAAGGTAATAGAACCTGT
>NZ_RCNR01000080.1 GCF_009725985.1 Zobellia amurskyensis | reverse complement strand
CCCGCTTCCGCTGCGTTCAGGATGTTGTCGGCAGTGATATCGTCTATCTCTAATACTGGAACAGGCAATGTAGTATCTACCGAATACAGTTGTGTATCCGTAGCACTTGCAGAATTACCAGCTGCGTCCGTAGTCGTTACACTACCATCAACAGTTGTATCTGGGTCAGCAGCCAATGCGCTGCCCGGTACATCGATACTATAGTCGCCCAAGGCGTCCACGGTTCCCGTATAATCCGTACCGTCTACTGTTAAGGTTACTGTATCTCCCGTATTGAAATCACCGGTTACGGTTCCCGTTACCGCTACGTCCGCTCCCGCTTCCACTGCGTTCAGGATGTTATCGGCCGTGATATCGTCGATGGCCAATGTTGGAATTGGCGCTACTGCATCATGTTGAATATCCCTTGTTGTTTGAACAGCGGAAGTACCTAAACTATTTGAAACATCAGCTGTAATAGTTTCCGTAGCATCTAATGCCTGTGCATCCACTGCAGGAATATCCAAAGTCCAAGTATTTCCAGTAACTGTAGCCGTATACGTCTGACCATTTAAGGCAACTGTTACCGTTTGTCCATTTTCTACATTAGTAGTAGTTCCGCTAATGGTCACAGGACTATTATCTTCTGTGTCATTTATAATATCATCCACTGCAACGACATTAATAGAAATGGTTGGAGTTGGTACTACCGTAACATTTACGGTAGCCGTAGATGTATCATTGTTTGCATCTGTAATGGTATACGTAAATGAATCTGGTCCGCTATAACTTGCTGCTGGAGTATACAACACTGTATCATCTGTTGGATCAAGGGCGGTACCATTATTATCTACAGAAACAGTACCTCCATTAGTTGTACTTGTACTAGGAAGTGTAATTGCCCCTGAATTTGGACCATCTCCACCAAAGGAATCAGGACCGTTATCATTATTAGCTAAAACATCAATACTATTGTTGCTTGTGTCTTGAGCAACAGAAACCTCATCATCTTGAGCAGTTGGCAAACTATTAACCCCAACATTTACTGTTACCGTGGCTATATCACAATTTGTAAGATTCGCTGGATCAACATCACATATTTGATAATCTACTGTATACGACCCTGTACCCGTGTTATTCGCAACATCTACAGAACCATCACCATTTACCGTTAATGGTCCGTTAGTAACAGGCGTAATAGTAACACTTGCCGGATTGAGAGCCGCTCCATTAAATTCATCATTATCAAATACATTCAATACATCCGTAACACCAAAGAAACCTTCTACAGCTGTTATACCTGCCGAATCATCTATTGCATCTATATTGTTTATAACTGTTAATGTAGCTTGTGCTTCTTCCGGACAAGCATTGTTATCATGATTAACTAATACTTTATAAATATTACCATCCATTATCAAGGTAACATCTGAAACTGTTAAACTAGCATTAGTAGCACCTGGAATATCTGAAAAAGTAGATCCAGAATTTGTACTCACTTGCCATTGGTATTGTAACCCAGAGTCTGCATTAACATCATACGTTGGTACACCTGCTGGATAAGCAGAAGCTTCTAAAGCTGATGCTGCTACTGTAAATGTGGCATCATCACCTACGCGTTCTTCTTGATCTGTAGGAGCTGTATCAATAGTAGTTTCTGATGCTGAAGTTACACCATTTGTAGTACCCGTATATGCTGTTGCAGCTCCTGTTACTTGGCCATTTGCATCGTAACCAGAACCATCTACTTCACCATCATTATCATCATCTAAATGACCTGCTTCTAAAGTATCTGCACAACTATCGTTATCAGAATCTGTATCTAAATGATCTGCAATACCATCAGAGTCATTATCGAAGCTATCTACGACACCATCACCATTAGCATCTATTCCAAAATCAGAATCTTTATAATTTTCTATTCCATCGCTGTCATCATCTGCATTTGGGTCAAAACCTCCTGCATTTTCCGCTGTATCCAAAATACCATCGTTATCATCGTCTAAATCTACACTATCAATGACACCGTCTTCATCAGAATCAAATTGAGTTCCCCTAAGGGTTATTATAAGGTTTGCAGTATCTGAATTAGATCCATCTGATAATCTATACTCAAAAGTTTCCGTTAACGTATCACCAATTAACAAATTTGCAACTAACGGATTATTCGTATCTGGTGTATATGTATAAGAACCATCTGATTGTACTACAATAGAACCATAAATACCAGTATAAACAGCATTTACATTTGCTGCACTACCATCTATTTCAGATATTACGATATTGGGGTTCTCACCTTGCCAATAAATATCTGAAACACCTGCTATTTGGCCCGATTGGTCAGCATCAGTAGCATCTGGACCGTAATTGTAACTCAAAACCAATTGATTTATTGGTGCCTCAAAAAATACATTAACATTACCAGTTGCATCGCTTGTAATAGCATTACCGATACCATAATAGGTATCATTACCTGCATTTACAACTCCTCCTGTAGTTGTATAATTAAAATTAGACTCGGAACCATCTAAGTACCCTTTTATTTTAATTTGATCTTGCCATGCCGAACCTTGAGGAAAATCAATATCTGCAATTAAAAACCCTAGATTAAAAACGGGTTCGTTAAAATCTATTATTAATTCTGTATCGGCTGATGGGTTAGTTGATGCGTCTATAGCGAACCTTAAATATCCTGTATGCCCACCATTCGTAGCTGTTTGGTAAACTGTTTGATTTTGATTTGCTACTCCAATATTTGATGGGTCTGTAGATGTAAAATCTAAAGTTACACCCGAAATTATTCTACTTTGACCATCTACTGGTGCAGAAACATTTGCAAATACTCCACCTGGAGCACTAAACTCATTTTCCCAAACTAAAGTAGATAATCCCCTATCAATAAAATCTGCACCGTCTACTCCTATATCTGAAATAATATTTCCAGAAACATTTACTTCCGAAACCACGTTAATTTCATCTGTATTATCTAATGCTACAGGTGCTTCATCTACCCCATCAATTGTAATAGTAAGAATACCATAATCAGTTATGTCATTTTCATCTTTTAGGGTGTAAGAGACAATATCTTGAATACTCTCCCCATTTTTCAATCCGGTTACCGCAGAGTTAGTTTCATCTACATCATAGCTATAAGAGCCATCCATATTAATGGTAAACGTACCATAAAGTGTTTCATAAGGAACACCTACTTGTGCAGGATAAACATCGACTTCTGAAACCGTAAGTCCTGTTCCTGAATCTGGTGTACCACCTGTTAAAACATTTCCGGTTACCGTCCCTGTGTTATTTGCAATTATGGTATTGGCATCGTCCTCGGCTGCTGGTGCTGTAGTATAAACGTTAATCTTTGAAGTGGCCGTGGCTGTTCTTGAACTTGTATCTGTTATTGTAAAGATGGCTCTTCTAGGACCATCTGTAGGTGTATTGGTAAGATTACCATAAGTTACCGTTGCTAAAAAATCTAAAAAATCTTGGATAGGAATTGTTCCGCCAAATGCCTCTGTAATTGTAAAATTGTTTAAATTTTGGGTTACTCTTATTGTTGACCCTGCAAAGGTGTAATCATTTGTCGCATTAGCAGTGGTAAAATAATAAAAATCACCTCCATTTGTAATATACATTAGTTCTGTATTATCCACATAATCTAAAAACTCAATAGTTGCACTAGATATCGTTCCGTCATCAGAAGCTGCTGTAGGTTTATTTGTAATAGAAACAATGGTACCCGTTCCAGGTTTAAAGGCTAACTCATAGTCTACACCTGCGGTATATTCATTTAAATCTAATGTAGGTGATTCTCCTTCTGAAAGTGTCCATGGCGAAAATTCACTTACCCTTTCTATCATTAAGGTATTAGCACTTGCATCTAAAACTGCAACCCCTTTTTTCTGCCATCTATCAACGTTTGTATCATATCTGTAAGCAGATAAATTTGCTTCTCCATTTAATGGTACTTCGTCTTCGGTATAGGTTAATGTAAGGTTAGCTTCTCCTGTTCCAGACTTATCTAATTGCCAAAATCTATTAACAGAAGTGCTATTTAAATCTCCTCCACCTTCATCTAACATCGTTACAACCGCCTCTGGTTGCGTAGGTAAGGGAAGCATATCTGAACCTACAGAATATGTGGATACCGTAATAACTCCTAAATCTCCAGATGCTCTTTCTATACTTAAAGGGATTAACTCACCAGCAGTAGTCGCAAATGGAATGGTATATTTTTCTTGTGTAGAGGATAAAGGTGATGTTTGCCATATCACTTTACTTTGGTTCAAAACATCTTCACTAACAATATATCCCTCATTTGAAATAAGCGCTCCAATCAGTGAATTAGTAATTTGCAGCGTGTTGGAATTTAGGTCCAGCCTAGAATCATTAAGGTTCATTACTCCCAGATTAGTGCCTGAAACGGATCCCCCAACAATAGTATTCACTTCTAATGAAGCTTGGTCTACTTCTAAAACCAAGTTGTAAAAAAGGGTCGTTGTAGACCCACCAACAGTAGTAACATCTGTAGTTTTGGTAAGGGTTACCATACCCTCGGAATCTGTTGTAAAAACTTGACTCGTAGTGTTGTTGTTTAACCAATTACCATCTACACTTATTGTAGAACTGTTCAGTATAGATCCTTCATTGGACACCTGAAAATCACCCTGATTAACACGAATGGTGGCTCCATTGGAAACAGAAATGGTTGCCCCAACTACATTGAGCCCATCTTGAGCAAAACTATTGGTTAGGTTAAATAGTATGAATAAACTTAAAAGGCAGATTGTTTTCATAAAAAACGGTTGGATTGTTATACAGGCAAAAAAATCTAACTATGTGACGAATCACCTCATTTCTGCAATGAGTAAACCAAAGCCAACCTGCAAACTGATAATACTATTGGAAGTACCAACTATTCTTAACTGAACATCTTGCTTGGCGGTGGCATCAATTTCAACCCACGGAGTTGTAATAAGTCCGTTTGCGGAAATAGAAACTCCTGGTCCAAATGAAGAACTATTTAGAAATGACCATGTAGCACCGTTATCAGTAGAATATTGTAAAGCAATATTTAGCTCGGAACCAAGAGTTAAAGTAAGCCCCGTTACATTCGCCACCACTCTCATTTCTTTTACATCACTTAAATCAAGTTGAAATCGATAAATGTCCAACCCTAATAAATCCGTAGGCGTAACAGCACTTAACCCCAACCAACCTGTTGGCACGATGCCTGATACAATTGTCAATGCAGAAGTAGCTGCTCGATTATAAAGTTCAAACGCCGTTCCCTGTACGAACATCATGCTATTATTCAAATCAGTGTTATAGACCATAAGACCGTCTGGTGGATTAACCAGTGCATCCATCTCTACCGTAGTCATTCTAGGCATCAAGAGACCACCTGTGGTAGATTGAATATCCAATGCCGCTGCCGGATCGGGAGTCAAGGTATTTATACCCACTGATTGCGCATTAGCAAAATCTGAAGAGGCAATTAAAAAAAGAAAGGCTATAAAATAACTCTTTATTAAGTTAAATTCTGGTTTAAATACGCTTACTGATTTCATAGCAATAAAAAATTTACAGGTTAGGTTGCTCATTTGGATAATGAAAGGTTATTTGAATATACTTATTAATCTTAACAAATTGTAGGATTAATACTATTTAATATTTATTAAAAACAAAAGTATAAGGAAAATTTAGTAATGAAAGACAATGTTGTGAAACCTATCTAAATATGATGTAAAACGTTGTTTTTTGTATTTCATCGAAATTTTAAACAACAGTATATCAATAAATTAAAAACAAAATCAAAAATTTACGCAATCGTTATAGTAAGAAATAAACAAAAATAATTGCCCTGAAATGGGGTAGGACTTTTTACTTCAATCAGGAAGACACTTTTGTAAGAATTATTTTAGCCGCTTTTAATTGGCATAACTTTAAAATAGCTCCTATTTTTGCCTACTTATTTTAAGAATTGGCCGATTTATTTAAATCATCAGTTTCATAGAGTCATATTAATGAAGCACTTATTACTCATTTTAGCGGTTACCATGTTACTGAAGCCCTTATGGCCTTTAGTCAACTACGCCGTTAACTATGACTATATTGTTACCAATCTTTGTGAGAACCGTGATCAACCCATGCTTCATTGCGATGGGAAATGCTTTTTAGCAAAACAATTAGCCCAAGAGTCTGAAGAGAAGGAGAAAAATCCGTTTGAAAGTGAGCTTTCAAAATTAAAATTACCCATGGTAGACTGGTTTCAATCCTACCAATCCAATCCTCTTATTCTTGATTCCGTCCCGTCTAACTTCAAAAGGTATGTTGCATTAATACCTTGTCTTCTTGTTACCGAAACAGGACAACCACCCCAAACTGTCTAACAACATTTTATTATTGCCGTACTACTCCCTTTCGTAATTCCCGAAGGAGTTACAACTACCCTATGAGCATAGTATACATAAGCCTTTCGGCATAAATTCAACCAAATAATTAGCACTTAATTAGATTGTAAGAAGAGATTTTCATCTAAACATGACTACCTCCTCTTCTACTTTTCAAACATAAAATTGATGATATTTTCTACTCTGTTTAGGAGATTCCGACCTCCTTTTGGCTTACCGTTCAAAATGTTTCTATTCCTATTCTTGACTTATTTTTCCATTCTTGAAATAAGAGCCGAAGCCTACGTTGCCGCGTCTGTCCTTATTCAAACCAATACTTTTAATGGCACCGTCACAGATGAAAACGGCACTCCCCTACCCGGAGCTAATATTTTAGAAAAAGGTACCACCAATGGAACCCTTTCCGATTTTAACGGAAACTTTTCCCTTCAAGTTCCTTCTGATGCAATTTTGGTCGTTTCCTACATGGGTTTTATCACCCAAGAAATAGCTGTAAACCAACAATCTTCCGTTTCTATCCAAATGCGCGAAGACGCTACTGGACTGGATGAAGTTGTTGTTACCGCCTATGGAACATCCAACAAAAGAAGTTTTACAGGATCGGCTAAAAAAGTAGCTACCGAAACCCTTACGCGAACCTCAACGGCAAGTTTTGAAACCGCTTTACAGGGTAATGTTTCCGGGGTCAATATTTTTACCTCTGGCCAGCCTGGGGGAGCTTCAACGGTGCAAATTAGAGGTGTGGGGTCCATAAACGGACTTACAGAACCTTTATACGTGCTAGACGGTGTGGTTATAAACACCGATAAAACCCTTAGGGCCAACGGTTCCGGAGCTACAGCTTATAACCCGCTATCTACCATCAATTCTCAGGATATAGCCAACATCACCATATTAAAAGATGCCGCAGCGGCTTCCCTTTACGGTTCTAGAGCTGCCAATGGTGTGGTTATTATCACTACTAAAAAAGGAAAAAACGGAGATACGGAAATCACATTCGGTATGGAATTGGGCACTAGCCGAAATCTTACCCAAGAGAAGAACGTTAATAAAGAGCAATTTAAAAGCCTTTGGCAAGAAGGACAGTTAAATCAGTACATTCAAAATAGTGAAAATGGCGAATTTTCTAGGGTGTATGGCGATGACGCGCTTTATTCCTCATATCAAAATCAAGCCCAAAGCGACTATGAAAGTATTTATGGTACCACCAATGCCAATTCTGATTGGTTGGATGCCATCTATCAACCAGGGACACTCAAAAAATATAATCTTTCTGCTAGAGGCGGAAGTGAGAAAACATCATTTTACATCTCCGGAGATTACTTTGACCAAGACGGAACTATTATTACCACTGGCCTAAAACGTTACTCTGGGAGGGTTAATTTAGAAAATCAAGCTAAAGATTGGTTGCGCATAGGTGTTAATTTATCCGTTGCAAAAACAGAAAGAAACGCTGGAAACTATGACAGCGGTTATGCCGGCGGACTGAACCCGTTATACATGGCCCGCGTACTGCCTCCAGCGGCACCAATTTACGACCCTAATGGTCATGAAGGTATTGCGGACCTGCCCAATGCCATTGAAAAAAATGCCAATCCTGTTGGGGTTCTTGAAGTAGGGAAATACCTAAATACCGAGTTTCGCACCCGTGGTGATATTTTTGCCGCTATAGACCTAACTAAGGACCTTAAATTCAAAGCTACTTTTGGGGTTGACCATCAATCTAATGCAGAAACCTTCTATGACAATAAGGAGTTTGGTGCCGGTGGCGGCGTATGGAACGGTGTTCTCTACGTGGTTAAAAGTGAAGTTTTGCAGTACACAACTTCTAATCTGCTCACCTATAACAAGCAACTGAACAAACATGGTTTTGGTGCGCTTCTAGGCCTTGAACTACAAGAGTCGGAAATGAGCTCCATTAACAATTCCGGGTATGATGTTCTAGACAGCAACTTACTCTCTTCCAGTTCTATTGGAACCCTTTGGTCATGGAACGGATATAGCGAAAACTATTCGCTCTTATCCTACTTTTCCCAATTCAATTATAATTTTGACCAGAAATATTATTTAGCCGCCAGTTATAGAAGGGACGGCTCTTCCCGTTTTGGTGAAGATTCTAGATGGGGTGATTTTTGGTCCGTTTCCGGAGGATGGATCGCTACGGAAGAAAAGTTTATTGACCTTAATGGTCTGGATTATTTTAAATTAAGGGGAAGCTACGGAACCAACGGAAACTTACCTCCAGAATTTTACGCTTCTTTGGCATTTTTTGATACCAGCGGTAAAGGTTACGGTGGTTCATCAGGGCTTTCATACGGACAATTGGCGAACCCTGACCTTTCATGGGAGTTGAGTTACAACTTTAACATTGGTTTTGACGCGGTGCTTTTCAATAAATTGAATATGACAGTTGAGTACTTTTCCAAAAACACTAAAGACCTACTGTTGAACATTCCTGTTTCCGGTACAACAGGATTTAGCGACCAATTACAGAATTTTGGGGAAATGACCAATAAAGGGTGGGAACTTGAACTAGGCTACTCCCCTATCACAACCGATAGATTCTCTTGGAATTCTAGGGTAAACCTAACTTTTCTGGACAATGAAATCACTAAATTAAAAAGCGATCTAATTCCCAGCTATAGCTCACAATACGGGCAAGACCCAACCATTATTAAAGTAGGTGAAAGTCTAAATTCTTTTTATCTAAGAGACTATGCCGGCGTTGACAAAACTAACGGTAGCGCTCAATATTATGTTCTTGAGAACGGTGAGCGCACAGGTGCAATTACCACCAATGCGGAAGAAGCTGGGTTTGGCATCTTTGGAAAAGCGTTGCAAGATGTCCAAGGTGGTTTCCATAATCAGTTTACCTACAAAGATTTCAGTCTTGATTTTCTTTTCACTTTTGGTATAGGAGGTAACGCGTATGACCGTACGGCATTTAAAAGGGATGACGATGGTTTTGCTCCGCAGTTCACCAACACCGTAGCTCAACTGAACCCTTGGAACCCGAACAACCCAGACTCCAACGTACCTATCCGTATTAACGGAAACACAAGTTTCTCCAATGACGTTTCTACAAGACATTTGTACAGCGGGGATTATTTAAAGTTGAGAAATCTAAAATTGAGTTTCAACTTACCGGAACTAAAATTCATACAAAGTGGAACACTATATGTACAGGGCGATAATTTATTCCTAGCGACCGAGCTAGATGATTACGATCCTGAAGCGGTTTCCAATGGCGTTAACTTTTTTCAAGTACCTACGGCCACCAGTATTTTGTTAGGTCTTCAAATAAAACTATAATCAGATGAAAAGTATTAAATATATAAAAATAGGCCTCTTAGCAGTCGTTCTGACCATCCAACAAGGATGTAATGAAGATGTTCTAATTCAAGAGCCGGATCACGTTATTTCAGAATCATTGGTTATTAGCTCTGTAGAAAAACTTCAGGATTTATTAAACGGTTCGTACAGCGAGATTTCAGATGGTTCATATTTAGGAAGAACCCTGTATAAAAGAGCGGCCGTTAAAGGAACGGATTTTAGATTCGTAAAAACGACGTTCAACCCAAGAGATTACGAGCAGACCGAGTACCGTTACGAGGAAAGCAGTAACAACAACGGTAGTGCAGAAAGTATGTGGTTGCAGTGTTTCAAAGCCATTGGCAACCTCAACCTAATTCTTGATAATATAGAAACTGCGGAGGGAAACGATAGCGAAATACAACAAATTAAAGCACAAGCCCTAGCATTAAGAGGGATGATTTATTTTGATCTTACCCGTACCTTTTCCTACCCGTGGATACGCGAAGGCGCTAGTGCTCAAGGAATGCCACTGAATTTATCCTCTACCGAAACCATTACCGAACGGAGTTCACTTGGCGAAACGTATGAGCAAATCATTACAGATCTTAACGCCGCCTTAAATGAGATTGAAGACAACACCTGGGAACAGGGCAGTACAAAGTATATGACCAAAAGTGGCATTCACGCTCTATTGGCACGTGTGTACCTTTACAAACAAGATTGGGAGAACGCACTTATCTACTCTAAGGAAGTTTTTAATGCGAAAAGTGAAGTAGACTTAATGGGTCTAAACGCCTATGTTTTTGATGATTATACCACAGAATCGCTTTTTGAACTAAGCATAACTACCGAAAATTCCGTAGGGAGTAACGGTCTTGGTGCACAGTTTGATCTTAGGGACGGAGGTCAAGGAGATGTCATTGCCACCCAAACTTTTGTTACCCTTTTACAAGCGTATGAAGGTGA
>NZ_RCNR01000079.1 GCF_009725985.1 Zobellia amurskyensis | reverse complement strand
TTTTCCAGTTCGCCATTCACAGATAAATTCAATTTTTTGTTCCATAATCGTCTGTTCTTTCCAAGGCATAGCATCTGAATGTTGGTTCCAAATGCAACTTAAAAAGTGTAAACGATGTTTCTATAACTTTGTAAAGGATGTTTGTATATCGTACCAACTGACCCACAACGGTTAAGCTTGGGCAAGTAGGGCAACTGGAAACCACAGGCTATCCCACCTAGTCCCTTAGCCAAATCTTCAGCATTCGTATCTATTTTTTCAGTATAAATGCCGAATCCGAAAGATTCGACGGGGTTGTAAATACGTCGAAGCCATAAGGTATCGGATTTGACGCCATATCTACTATAGCCATTGTGCTTGTTGCACAAGCTGTAATTTCATTAAATTAATATTTTTAGCTTTACGCAAATCTGTAACTATTTGATTTGCAGTGTTAACTTTTCTAAAAGATTATGAAAATTATAGGTTCAATTGAAAAATACAGTTGTGCAACGGTTACCATTTTTAAAAAAATTTTATTCCGTCATACATTTTAAATACTCCCTTAATTCCAGAGCATTTGATTTTTTCATCTCTCTATCATAAATGTATAATGAATAGTCCGTTATAGTTTTCGAAGTTAAGGAGGTTATATCTTCTTCATGGAGAGGAAAAATGCAGCTATAAGTCCAACCCTTTGTTCCCGACGCTGATTTGTATTTTATTTCAACTTCTGGTTTTGTAATTACCGTATCATCGGATAATAATATTTTTAGACCTTTTTTGCCAGCGTTTAGAGTTGTTCCATAGGATTGGAGAATTAAATAAATGATTGCTTTGCCATCTTCTTGAATTTTTGAAATCGAATACTCAAATTGGTAGGGTGTACTAATGGTTGTTTTTGACGAATATTTATCTTTTTCTGATTTCAGTTTTTGACATAAAAATCCTTCTGGCGGTGCGAAACCATCAACAACATTTAGTGAAAATAAATCCGCGTGCTTTGGGTCATAAGCATAATAAGCAGTCCCAGTTTCTTCACTTTCAATTACTAAAACTAAATCTTTTCCCAAAGCATATTTATTTGGATTCGCCATTGTTTCTGTAACTGTGAACTTCAATCCTTTAAGTTTATCAGGGTTATTTCCAGTTCCGTCTTTATAAAGTAATCTTTTCAGTTTGCTGTCTTTGTAAAACCCAGAGTAATACGACATTCCTTCTATAAGAGTTACTTGTTTTCCAATTAATAATTCTGGATTTTCTCCTACAAAAAATTGTTCTTGAGAAAATGTAATTAGTGAAATAAACAGAAATAAAAGCGTAAAGATTTTTTCCATTTTAATTTTTGTTTGTTTGCTGAATTGTTTTTCAGAAATGTTTGGAACGTATGGATATGTGTTCTCTAAATTCTATAAAGTTAATTTTACCACCTTGAATATCATCTTCTATCCTCCAAGTTCAAGGGTGTATTACACATTTATAAACGAATATCAATATGTTCAGTTTATCTGTCACTACTACCAGCACAAATTTTACATATGTTAAGCAACTTTAATTTCCTCTTAGAAATTATTAGGTCAAATTATGACTTTTTGTTGGGTTTCAATTACAGATTTCTGTAAGAATCAATAAAAATTTCATCTTGCTTTAGCTGTGGTCACAAATGCTTTGGTTCGTTCATTATTGAAGTCATGCTCTCATCCATTAGACGCAAACCGCCTTTATTCTATGAAATTGACTTATTTGACCTCCCAATTGAATTAAGCCCCCTCTACAATTCTACTGATAATACTGATTATTGTAATCACAATAAAACATGAATTTCCAATACGTTAAATCTAACCGCAAAAGAAAAAAGTGGCCCAATAAAATTATAAGGAAAATACATGTAAGTAACTCAAAAGCATACTTAACAATTGACAATAAACATGAAAAAGGTAATACTCGAATTTTTTACAAAAGTTTCAATTACACTATCGTTATTGCTAACTATTTCCTGCAATGAAATCCCACAGAAAAATATAACAAATGATAAAACACCGAACGTGATAATTATTTATCTAGATGACTTAGGGTATGGAGATGTTGGATTTAATGGAGGAAAAATTCACACACCCCATATAGATAAGTTAGCCCAAGGAGGGTTAGTGTTTGATAATGGTTACGCCAGTTCCGCAACCTGTACCCCAAGTAGATACGCCCTACTAACAGGTATTTATCCATGGAGAAAAAAAGAGGCCAAAATTTTAGAAGGAACGGCGCCTCTTCTAATTGACACAAGTCAGACTACTCTTCCCAAGATATTGAAAAAAGCAGGATACGTTACCGGAATCATAGGAAAATGGCACTTAGGCCTTGGAAAGGGAAATATTGATTGGAATTCGCATATTTCACCTGGACCTAACGAAGTGGGATTTGATTATTCTTACATAATGGCAGCTACACAAGATAGGGTGCCAACTGTATATATAACCAATGGTACTGTAAATAATCTAGACCCTGAAGACAAGATAGAGGTTAGTTACCGTAAAAACTTTGAAGGGGAACCAACCGCTTTAGACCATCCAGAAATGGTTAAAATGAAATGGCATCACGGCCATAACAATAGCATCGTGAACGGAATCCCAAGAATTGGATACATGAAGGGAGGCACCCAGGCGAAATGGGTAGATACTACCATGTCCAAAAAATTTTTAAAGCAGGCACAACAGTTTGTATCCCAGGATAAAAACAAGCCATTCTTTCTGTATTACGCCCTACAGCAACCTCATGTTCCTAGAACCCCAAACCCCAAATTTGCAGGAAAATCAGGAATGGGTGCACGTGGAGATGTTATCATGGAAGCCGATTGGACAATTGGTCAACTAATGAAAACTTTGGAACAAAACAGCCTTTTAGATAATACTTTAATAATTTTTTCCAGCGATAACGGACCCGTACTAAACGACGGATATTACGATGAAGCCGTAGAAAAACTTGGAAACCATAATCCATGGGGACCGTTTAGTGGTGGCAAATACAGTCTACTTCAAGCGGGGACTCACGTGCCCTTTATCACCTATTGGAAAGGTCAAATAGAACCAGGAACGTCAGACGCCCTAGTTTCCCAAATAGACCTTGTTGCTTCGTTGGCAAATTTGGTAAATATAAAAATCCCAAAGACCGATAGTGAGAATCTGATAGACACGTTCCTGGGTAAAAAGTCCGATGGAAGGAAAGAACTTATTATTGAAGCTACATCTAGGACAGCGTTTAGAAAGGGCGAGTGGATGATGATTCCCCCATACCCGGGCCCTAAAGTGCTAAAGCAGCAAAATATAGAAACCGGAAATTCCGAGGAATATCAATTATACAATTTAAGGACCGACAAAAAAGAGCAAAAGAATCTTGCACAATCAAACAAGGCCAAACTTGATGAGATGATCAAAGCTTTTAAGGCTATTAGGGGGACTGACAAAAATTGAACGGAACAGTACTTCCCAGAGGTAAGTCTTTAAATACAACCTAATCCGGACGAGAAAAGAGCAACCTATAATCAATCAATTTTAACTAAAAACACAGGACTATGAATTTAAATTTCAGACACATGAAACGAATAGTTTTTATTATTTCTATGCCCTTCTTATTTTGGACATGCACGAAAGAGTTCTTTTCAAGGAAAGATAGCAAAACTCCTTCGCAGGAGTCTTTAGAAGGCTCTTCTGGCAACATTGCCTTTGTACAATCGGGACCTGTAGGCGGAGGCTACCCTAATGTGGTTACATGGGACCCTAACATTCCCGGTACCATTTATTACGGGGCCGATATAGGTGGTACCGGACGTTCGACCAATTATGGAAAAGACTTTGAAGCAGTGGCCCAAGGATTGGGATATGAAGAATCCCATCAAAAAATAGCCGCACTGAACGCTGTTGATGTTAACGGTAGTACCATTATTGTTGGAGGAACAGGCTATAGAGGTCTTGGGGGTGAAGTTATTTCATCTCTAGATGGCGGAGATTCTTGGAGCCACGATTCTTCGGATATTGCATTTTCCGCACAAAATAGTAGTGCCCCTCTACCTAAAGGCAGACCACGTTCCACGGACCCAAGCCTAATACAATGGGTAAGCGGCACAACATGGGTTGCCGGAACTTACAAAGAAGGTGTTTGGATTTCTACCGATGATCGCACCAATTGGAGCAGACTAAATGTGTTCAGCGGTGATGTTTTTGTACGCGCAATGGCTATGTCACCCGATGACACCAATACCGTTTATGTTGGATTATGGGGAGATGATGCATCTATAGAAAATAAAGGATTGTGGAGTATCAGTAATTTAGACAGCACTCCCATAGCTACTAAAGTTTCTGGCGTTCCAGATGTAGTTGAATCAATTGCTGTCTTAGGAAATCGTCTTTATATAGCCTGCGGTAGCTTTGGAGTCCGCAGATATGTTCCATCGAACAACAATCTCTCAGATATAACGGGTGGTATAGGCACAGCAGTAATGTCCACAGCAATTCATGGAGTTAAGAGAACATGGAATACGGATAGAGTGGTTGTAGGTACCGCTGAGGGTAATGGCGATATATGGGTTTCCGAAGATAGTGGTACAACTTGGACGAACACTACCGCAACAGGTGTATCAATAAGCCCTTGGGGAAGCAGTGAAAATTTAATTGTATTTGAAAAACATGGCAACTGGGCCTTAGGCGGTGCAAAATGTGATGTGGCTGCGGTTCAAGTATCTCCCCATAATCCTGATGCATGGGTAGTATGTTCTACTTCTGCAATTTGGACGACGGATGATGCCGGAACCACGTGGAAACCCGGTAATGGATTTCAAATTTTGACCTACAGAGATGTAGAAATAAACTCTTCGGATGTAATTGCCGCAGGAAACGTAGATCATGATGTCTTAATCTCCAATAATGCAGGGTTTGAGTGGAATTCCATTGGCCTTCCCTCTGTAACTACTGGTCATGCTTTAACATTTTCGCCTGATGGAACAGAATTGGCCTTTTCAGATAATGAACGTGATAACAATACTTCCGAAGGTAAATTTGGGGTATCCTCTTCTCCGGACACGCCTTTAACACCTAATGTCAATGAAATTGTTAATCCAGTCTCACCTAAAAGAATTGTCGGCACAGCATGGATATCTTTTCCTGGAGGAACCAATCGTCTTATTGCCGCAATAGATGACGGCGGGATAAGCACTATAGATCGGATTAATCAATCCTGGACCAACTGGACATCACGTACTACATCCTTTATGGGTGCACAGTCCAATGGAGGTTTAAGATGCTCCATTGTATCTAATGGTAGTTCAACCATATTTATCTATGATCGAAAAACCGGCGTTTGGAGATCAACTGATTACGGGGTAACATGGGGTCAAGTCTTATCAACAACTGCTGGAGAAGACCAGGGGTACTTAGCTTATGATAGCTCAGATGACCTATTGTATGTTTCTACCCCTGATCAAGTTCTCCGGATAGACAATGCCTCTACCTCTAATACAACCCAAAATTTATCAGTTCCTACTGGCAAACCCGGGGCAATTGCATTAGATCCATCAGGTCGTTTATTAGTTTATGCAAAACCCGTAGGTAGCGGCAATTCGGACAGTGCTCTTTATAGAAACAATGCTCCAGACGGGAACCAAAACGCTTGGAACAATATTGCAGATAATACATTAAGAAGGGTTGCTCCACCTGTTACAGACATGGATGCTTCCGATAACTTAATTGTTTTGGTTACATCCGGAAAAGGAATGCTGATTTCCCCCAATAATTAAAGTTGGTTAGTGCTTTAATATGATAGGCGGAGTTTCTCGTAATCTCCGTCTATCTTTTTTTCATCACAATCCTACACAATTAAAATCTCTCTCAATAAGAACCCAAAATAAAACAGATAATATATGAAAAAATGGAAATTGTTAATTGGTATTCATTTCTACTCATTTTGTGGAGCAATTATGGCCCAAGAATATGATATACCTTTTAAAAGTTTGAAAATATTTAATGGCAACACACATGCGCATTCAATTTTCACCTATTCTCACGGAAATCATCTACAACGGCACCAGAATTTTGTAAAGGGAGATAAAGTACTATTTATTGATTCACTTTATATCAGCCGACCAAAAAACAGTCAACTGAAAAAAGAATGGAACTCTTTTCAAGGACTACCAAAAAAACATTACGAAGAAGCCGTTAAGGCGGGATTTGATTTTTACTGTGTGACCGATCATTCCCAAGAAGAAGCCTTTTTCCCTAATAGCAACAATAATACAGCATGGGCCATTGCCACTAAAAATGCGGAAGATGCGACAAATACTAACTTCTCAGCATTTATGGGTGTCGAGCATTCAGAAAACGACAGTGATAACGGCAGAGGGCATTTTAATGTTATTGGATCTTCCACATATATTAACGCTATAAAACCTGGCGTAGATATTCCGTATTTCTATAATTGGTTGAAAGAAAATCCAAAAAACTTAATAACCGGGAATCCAGTAGCAGTTAGCTTCAACCACCCTAATATAGACCAATTCAACAATTGGGATTACCGAGATGAAGAAATTACCGAGATAATAACTTTATTAGAAATAATCAATAACCAAAAACTAAAATACGAAGGCTTCCTAGCGGCCTTGGATAAAGGTTGGAGAGTCTCTCCTGTTGCTGGTATTGATAATCACAACTACACTGAGATTCATAAAGCTCAATCAAGAACTTTTGTTCTAGCCAAAAAAAACACACCCAAGAGCATTCTAACAGCAATGAGAGCAAGAAGAACATATGCTTCTTTTGACAAAAATCTAGAATGCCGTTATTCCGTCAATGATTCCCTTATGGGAAGTATTATTCCGCAAAAAAAATTGTATCATCTTAAAGTCTATGTTAACGACCCCACCACTGATGACGAATCTGACAAGATATCCAAAATTGACATAGTTACCAGGAAAGGAAAAGTGATCAAATCATTTGAACTTAAAAGACCACAGCATAAATACTTCTGGAACATAACTATAAAAGATAAGGATGTTGACCAATTTCTTTTTATTCGAGTATGGGATAACACAAAAAGTATCAATACCCAAAAACCCGTAGCTTTCCTTGCTCCTATATGGGTTTCAAAACAAAATAATTGACCCATAATCTCTCTATAATCAACATCTAATATGGGCCTTCATAAAACTCTTTTCGCTTTAGCCTTAATTTTAAACATTACAGTATTTAGGGCGCAATCATCACTTGAAGCCAAAGACCCTCTCACATCAATTGTAAATAAACTAACCCTTCAAGAAAAAGTAAAACTTCTTCATGGTCTTATTTCGGATGAACCTATAACTATATCATTCCATTTGTCTTCTTAATTTAAAAGATGCGATATACTTTGCAAGACGATTACCTTTTAGTCAAATCACTCAGGAAAAAACGTCAACAAGAAAATAAAGGATATAAAAAGGGCATTGATGAATACAACTACATCAATGCCCCGATAATTGAATAAAATTCAATTTAGTCAGCCCTATTTAATATCCGGGGTTCTCGACCAGATTAGGATTGTCATTTATTCTACCCACTGTTAATGGCAAATAATAATGCCTTTCTTGAAAAACCCTAGGGCCAGTAGATTCTCCCCTACGCATTTCAATATAATATTTACCCGTTGTACCATTGTATGTATATTTTAACCCCTGCAATTTTACGCCGTCCAGCACCTCTTTTGCAATTCTCCATCTACGCAAATCCCAATATGCCTGATCTTCGGCAAATAGCTCTACACGGCGTTCCTGTTGAATATTATCTAGTGTCAATTCCGTTCTGGCTGGCATTCCAGCACGTTCTCTAATTATATTTATGTTTGTTAAAGCTTCGTTTTTCTTACCTTGGATATGAAATGCCGCTTCCGCGAGATTTAGATATATTTCCCCTAAACGAAATACTATATAATCTGTGTCGTCTGTATTTTTTGCAGGTTTGACATGACTTTCATCGATTCGCTTTCTAACCAAGAAACCAGTCCCATTACTCAAGTTTCTATTTTTTTCTGCAGCTCTCGCTTCCCAACCGTCAGGGGCATCCTCGATGTTGATGGTATTATCATGAAAGTAAACGTGATCTCCCATCCAATCCGAGCCAGGATAGAAAATCGAAGCGATGAATCTAGGGTCTCTGGTCCCAAAAAATTCGTCTAAATCAATTTCTTGACCATCAACGGTACTTCTATCGACCTTTCCTGAAGTACCATCAGCGAAATCAAACAATTCAACAGTATCATAAAACACGAAAAAGTTAGAAGCCCATCCTGAATCAAAGGGTTGTGGTAAGGCCAGAAAATTCCAACTATGGGAGTTTAATGTAGCATCAAATGACTCAGCAAAAATAACTTCTGAATTACTTTCTTCATCAATAAATAGCTCCTGAAAGTTTTTTACTTTATCATCATATTTCATATACAAGGCATGCCCACTTTCGTTAATTATTTTTTTAGAGGTATCATATGCAATTTGCCAATATTTATCCGGGTTGCTAATCCCTAATAAACCATCTAATTGAACGGCACCATACTCTCCTATGGATCCAGCATATAGTGCGGCCCTGCTTTTAAGAGCCAAAGCTGCCCATTTGGATGGTCTTCCTTGACTAGGTGTTTCTGGAAGTATTTCGGAAATCGCTTCCGTTTCACTTATAATAAAATCGTACACTTCTTCTTCCGAGTTCCTAAAAACAAATAGTTCCTCTGGGGTAGCCTCAAGAGATTGAGGTTTTGTGAGTATGGGCACACCTCCGTACCGTTTTACCATATGAAAGAAAAGATAAGCTCTCAAGAAACGAGCTTCTGAAATTCTAGCCTCTTTAAAATCTTCATTTAAGGTGGAGACCGTTTCTAGATTAAGTATTATATCGTTTATATCTCTCAATAAGCTGTAATCCCAGTTCTGAACTGCTCCAGCAGGAGAACCTGTTTCATCTATAATTCCCGTAGAAGCTCGATTAGGTGTTTGCCATCCCGCATAGTTTTTAAACTCGCCAGCCATATTACCATCTAATCCTGCTTCAAAACCAGAATTACCCCCCATATTTAAAAAGAGGGACTCTTTGTAAGATTCATTTAGCTTTAAATTAACCAAGTTTTCATTTTGCCACACATTATCATTAGAAATTAGCCCTAGAGGCTCCTTGTCCAATACATCATTTTCACAACTGAAAAATAAGAATGATGCTACTAAAATTAAAATTATGTCTAAAATTCTTGTCATGATATTCTTTTTACAATGTTACTTTAAATCCAAGTGTTAATGTTTTCATTATAGGATAAGTGACTCCATCTTGATTTGCCGGACCTTCAGGGTCGAAAGTATTTTTATAAATACCCAGTTTATTAAAGCTAAATAAGTTAGATCCGGACGCATAAATATCAAAGCTGCTAAAACCGAGCTTATCAATTAGATCTTTACCCAAAGAATAGTTGAGGTTTATAGATTTTAACCGTAGGTAGGTACCGTCTAATAACCAAAAATCAGATGATTTTGAATTATTTGTAGAAGTTCCCGTGTTCGTTATTCTTGGAAGTATTGCATTTGGATTTACATTAACATTTGGGTTATCATAATCTGGTCTCCAAGAGTATTCGTACTGATAATCGTATGGTGTAGATCCATTGGAAAAAGCACCTCGAGCCCCTCCACCAATTTCCATACTAAAAAGACTAGCTCCCTGGAACAATGTCGACAGCGAAAAATTCTTATATGAGACTCCAAGATTAAGACCGAAAGATATATCTGGTATAGAACCGTATCCAATATCCGCTCTATCTCTTTCATCCAGAACACCATCTTTATTTAAATCAATATATCTGATATCTCCAGGTACCAAGGTTGAATTGCCATCTCCATCTTGATCAAATGTTAATGCATCAATATCACCTTGTGTCATCAGCAGTCCATCACTAAGGTATCCAATATTCCTATTCGTATAATTCCCTTCTTTTTGCTTCAATCGTATATCATCCGGGTCTGTATACTCTGTTTCTGAAAAATCTACCCATTTTTGTCTTGCCCAGCCCACGTTTGCAGATACATCATAGCTAAAATCCTCTCCGATTTGATTTCTATGGTTTATGACTAAATCAAAACCTCTATCAGCTCTATTATTAATGTTTTCTTGTGGAAGTGTTCCTCCAAAGGTACTTGGTATATCTCTTTGATTAGTACCAAATATACCTTCGGTAAGTCTGTAAAACACATCAAATTCAAAACCTAATTTCCCATTCCAAAAAACACCATCTAATCCTACATTATATAGAGTATTATCAAGCCATGTTACATTTGGATTAGGCAATCCATTAGTCCGGATAATTTGCCCTGCACTACCATCGATTAAGTATAAAGAGTCCAAAATATTATAGCCTGTAACATATCTAAAATCTCCAACATTGTCTAAGCCTGTTTGACTATATGACAGTCTAAGTTTTAAATTGTTTAGCGCATAAAAATTATTCAGGAAATTTTCTTCAGAAAGTTTCCAAGATGCAGATACACTCGGAAAATACCCCCATCTGCTATCTGGACTAAATTTTTCACCGGTAGCATCTGCCCTCATAGTACCTTCTAAAAAATACTTATTCTTATAATTGTAATTTAATCTCCCGACATAACTTTTCCTTCCAGATTCACTAGCGCTTGAACCGTTTTCTTGCGTATTTTGATTTCCTGCACTTAAGTAGGGAATATCAGTTGTAACTAAATCATAACGTCTTGCCTCAATTGCTTCATTAGAGTAGTCAATAGTTTCAACCAAAGCCAAGGCATCTAAACTATGATTACCAATTTTCTTTTTGTATTCAAGAGTCAAAAGAGGATATATTTGAATTGATTTGGCATAATTTTCTGTAATACTACTTCTTGAACTGGCTATACCTAAGTCTGTGTAAGTATCCGTGTCATAATTATAATCCCATACTGTATATGGTTTTCGCAATGACTTTATAGATGTATTTAA
>NZ_RCNR01000078.1 GCF_009725985.1 Zobellia amurskyensis | reverse complement strand
TTTTCGCAAAACTTTTTCGGTTTCGGAAATGATACGGAATACGATAATGATGAGGTAGACTTAGATTTTAACCGGGTGAGAATCCGAAAATTTAAAGCTGCGTTGGCATTAAAGTGGGAAGGGGTTAGTGGAGGTTCTTTCTATTTTAAACCGTTGATAGAATCGTTCAATGTTGAAAATATGCAGGATAGGTTTGTAGCACAACTTCCTATGAACAGTACTATTTTTAATAGACAAACCTACGGGGGAGTAGAGGCTGCTTATAATTTTGAAAATAAAAATAGCAGCGTTTTTCCTACCTTAGGACTGGATGCAGGGTTAACCCTAGGCTATAAGGCTAATATTGATGATACGGAGGCAGACAACAGTTTTGCCTATTTACAGCCTCAATTGGCCGTTAACCATAAACTGACCAAAAGTGGAAGCATCGTTTTGGCAACCGAGTTGGGGGGAGAGGTACTTATAGGTAATGACTTTGAGTTTTATCACGCGGCAACTATAGGTGGTAATAGAAGTTTAAGGGGTTTCAGGGATGAACGCTTTACGGGAAAACAATCCTTTTATCAGAATACAGACCTTAGGTTTCCATTAGGTGGCGTACGAACGAGTCTCGTTCCGTTTAGATTTGGACTTACCGGCAGTTTTGATTATGGTAGAGTTTGGACTGAAAATGATTCCTCCAATACCTGGCATAATTCTGTTGGAGGTTCGCTGTGGCTCATTGGCGCAGAAGCGTTTACAGCTAATTTAGGTTATTTTAGTAGTGCGGACGGTGGGCGAATCGTATTCGTTCTCGGCTTTTCTTTTTAATATTTTAAACCATGTCTTATGAAAAGACCAATTGCAATTGCCCAAGTATCATCCTTAGAAAACAAAAAACCAGAACACGCATTAGTCAACGGTTTGGATTTAGTTATTGTAAAATATGATGATGATATTTCTGTTCTGTACGGTAGATGTTTACATAGAGGAGCACTAATGTCCGATGGTCATGTAGATGGTCATAATCTTATATGTGGTGTTCACGGTTGGGATTATAGAGTAGATACCGGAGTTTCAGAATACAATAATGCAGAGGTGTTACAAAAGTTTACTACTAAAATAGAAGGGGATAGCCTTTTTGTAGATGAGAATGAGATAGATGCTTATCTAGTAGATAGTCCGCAACCATTTAATAGAGACGCTTATTTAGGAGCTTACGCAGATACCCACCCTGAAGAAACAGAACCGTATACAGGATATATAAAAGAATTAGCCACAAACGGACTTAAAAATTTAGGTCACCACGGAGCTTCAGCTTCTATGGGAGTAGATAGAAATACGTTGCCAAAATGGAGCGATATTCAGTTTTTGCCTGCTCAATTGGCAAGCAGACCTTTGTTAGATGAAGACGCCGTAGCTACAAAGGTGGTTATTGGTCCAAAAGCAAAAAAGCCTTTACATTTAGATATTCCACTTTTTGTTAGTGATATGAGTTTTGGCGCATTGTCTAGAGAAGCTAAAATAGCTTTATCTAAAGGAGCGCAATTAGCAGGTACAGGTATTTGCTCAGGAGAAGGCGGAATGTTACCTCATGAGCAAGAAAACAACAGCAAGTATTTTTATGAATTGGCTTCGGCAAAATTCGGATTTACTTGGGATAAGCTAGACAAAGTTCAAGCTTTTCATTTTAAAGGCGGACAAGGTGCCAAAACAGGAACTGGCGGCCATTTACCAGGAGCTAAAGTAAGTAAGGAAATTGCTGAGGTAAGAGGTTTAAAAGAAGGCGAGACGGCAATTTCACCGGCAACTTTCCCAGATTTTCATGGTGTAGATGACTTCAAATCTTTTGCAGCTCAAGTAAGAGAACGTACCGGCGGTATTCCAATCGGATTTAAAATAGCAGCCAGTCATATAGAAAAAGACATTCAATTTGCATTGGATGTAGGTGTAGATTATATCATTTTAGATGGAAGAGGTGGGGGAACAGGTTCAGCACCAACCATATTAAGAGATAATATTAATGTACCTACAATACCTGCTTTAGCAAGAGCAAGAAAATATCTAGATAAAGTAGGTGCTACAGATGTAACCTTGGTAATTACAGGAGGTTTACGTATTGCAGAAGATTTTGGAAAAGCACTTATGTTGGGGGCAGATGCTATTGCCGTATCAAACTCGGCTTTACAGGCAATTGGTTGTTTGGGTATGCGTGCTTGTGGTAGTAACAACTGTCCGGTAGGTATTGCAACTCAAAAAGAATCTTTACGTAGTAGATTGATTATTGATTCTTCAGCGAAACAATTACATAACTATTTTGATGCTACAAACAACCTAATTAAGGTTATTGCGAGAGCTTGTGGTCATGATGATATCTCAAAATTCAATTTTGATGACCTATCTACTTTTAATCATGATATGCATCGTTTAACAGGAATTAATTATGGTGGTGTTAACCCCTAAAAACAAAATATAGATGGAAAAAATGATGCACTTAGCAGCACAATATTTAGCTGCAGCAGGAATAAGTTTTGTAGAGAAGAAGGCAGATGATAGCCACACTAATCTTGAATGGTCAAATGATAAGCAACGTTTGGAAACACACCCGCTATCAATAGATGGGGACGTTCTTGCCTTAAACTATAATACCTTTTCTTTGGAGTGGGAATCTCCTGAGAACAATACTTCTTTTACGTTAGATGGTAAAACCCATCAACAAGTATTAGAATGGCTTACGAATTCTGCAGATTCATTCTTGGGCAAGAAGTATACCTATGATTTTCATTACGACCTGCCGTATTCAATTGATGATTCTTTCACCTTTGTACTAGATGGGTCTAAATTAAAGGAACTTGCCGATTTAAGAACTTTAACGCAATCTAGTTTAGAAAAGACACTTGCTGTAAATGGTTTGGCATCAGACATTCGTATTTGGCCCCATCATTTTGATTCTGGTGCTTATGTTGTAATTTCTGATGATTTGTCTATTGGCTTTGGTTTAGCTGTACCTGATACGATGATCAATGAACACTATTTTTATATCAGCGGATACAAAGGTCATAGTGGTTTAGATACTTCTAAGTTTGATTCACTTTCATTAGGCGAGTGGAAAAATGAAGGGTTCAAAGGAGCAGTTTTACCAGCGACAAATATTAATGAAGAACAAGCGGTACAGTTTTTTACGGAGGCTATTAACACCTATAAAAAGTAAATATGCAGGTAACCAGTCTTTCGTTAGAAGCCTTTAAAGAAATGGATTATTGGGCAGTTGAAAAATACAACCTGTCCATTGAATTGATGATGGAAAATGCAGGGCTTCAATTAGCTAGATTAATCGCCAAAAAAGCAAATGAAAGTTCGGTAATAACCATTGGCGTTGGTAATGGAAACAATGGCGGCGGCGGTTTAGTAGCTGCTCGCAGACTTGCTGCTTGGGGGTTTAATGTGAATTTAGATTTGGTAGTTCCTATAACCAAAGCCCTGCCAAAAGCACAATTAAAAAGAGCATTGCTATTTGGGGCAAAGAAAGGTATACCAGAAACCACTGATATTTGGGTAGATGCCTATTTGGGGTTCTCTCAAAGATTACCGCTGTCAGATGCATTTGTCAAGAGTATAGCATTAGCCAACGCATCCTCGGCATTTAGAATATCCTTGGACATTCCCGTTGGTATTTCTAAAAGTGGAGAATTGTTAGAGTTCAAAGCAAACCAAGTAATGACCTTGGCAGCTCCAAAAACTATATTGGAAAAATTGCCAAGCGAAGTAGAAGTTTTTATGGCTGATTTGGGAATTCCAAAATCGGTTTACGAACATTTTAATATTAAGATGCCAAATTTCAGTGAAGACCAATTAATAGTTTTATAAGTCAGTATGGTAAACGATAAAGAAGAAGCCAAAGAAATCGATAAGCAACTAAGAAAAGAGTTGGGTATTGATAAGGAGAAACTAAAAGAACTGAAGAAGAAACTTTCAAAAGTTGAACCTCGTTCAGAACGTGGAGCAGAAACGTTGTTTCGTTTAGTGTCTAAAAATCAGTATACCTTGAATACAATGATCGATAGAAAATCGAACATTCTAATTTCCATCAACGCACTTATTCTTTCTATAATTCTGGGAACGGTTTTAAGTCAGTTAGATAAAGACCCACATCTTATATTTCCGGCAATTATAATGTTAGGAACCAATCTAATTTCTATAGCATATGCCGTTTTTGCGACCAGACCAGAACTTACGCACGGAGATAAGGGGACTAATAACCTTTTGTTCTACGGTAATTTTAATACCATGAATGAGGAAGAGTATACCGAAGGGCTTACGAGTTTAATGTATAAGGGCGATGAGCTTTACAAGACCATTGCAAGAGATACTTTTCATTTGGGGAAGACTATAGATAAAAAGTTTAAACTACTTAGAACCTCTTTTCATGTTTTCTTAGTTGGTATTATTTTGGCGGTGATAGGATTTATAGCTTGTCATATTATGTTTGCTATGTAGTCTTAATCTAACAGTTCAGGGTTTGTGTTAATCCTAAAACATTTTTCTTCTCCTAAGAAAAGCGGATTTCCATGTTTCTCGGACCAAAATCCTTCTAGAATATCTTTGCTGAGGCACTGGTATACGGCAACACCTTTATAAACATTTTGATTTTCGCCAGAATATCTAAAGTTTATAACCAGAATATTATTCTTAAAGAATCCTGTGCCTGTTTGTTTTTGGTCTGTGCCAATAGTCCACGAGGCAATTATTCTATTGTTTGCATCTAAAGATAAAACCAGTTTTCCTCTGTAAGAATGCTGTTCGGCATCTTGGTTGCTTCCCATAATGGTGTACTCCCCAACAAGCTCCTGAACCGTCATAACATTTCTTTGGAGCGCAAAACTATTGAAAATTTAGTTGATGATGTTTGAGAAGATAACCTAAAATATAAATAAAAAAGAAAGGCCGGTAAAACAAATCTTTACCGACCAATTCTCCTAATTGAAAATACCAATCGAGGCATCTGGCATTTCCGCTTAACAACTAAACTATTTTTGGGGCAAAAAGGTTTTAGTTCAATTCATTCGTATTAAGGCGATCTTTATAAAGGTCAATAGTTTTTCTAACGCTCTTGTATTTCTTCAATAAGAGCCTTGCTAAATCGGCATCAATATTTAGTTCGTCCATAATCATTTTAGTGCCGCGTTCCACCAGTTTTTTATTGGACAACTGCATATCCACCATTTTGTTTCCTTTTACTTTTCCAAGCTGAATCATGATAGAGGTAGAAATCATGTTTAGAACCAATTTTTGAGCGGTACCGGCTTTCATTCTTGTGCTGCCCGTTACAAACTCGGGACCCACTATTAACTCCATAGGGAAATCTGCCTCATGGGACAACAGCGAATTTTCATTACATGAAATACCACCTGTTAGCACTCCATTTTTCTTAGCATCTCCTATACCTCCAACTACATAAGGGGTAGAACCGGATGCAGCTATACCTAATAGCACATCTTTTTCACTTATTTTAAATTCCTCTAGGTCTTTCCATGCTTGGTTTACATCATCTTCGGCATTCTCTACGGCTTTTCTAAGGGCGATATCTCCTCCTGCTATGAGGCCAATAATATGGTCATCGGAAACTCCAAAAGTTGGAGGACATTCAGAAGCATCTAGAACACCTAGTCTACCGCTCGTACCTGCACCTATATAGAATAGTCTTCCTCCAAGTTCCATTTTGGGAACTACAGCAGTCACAAAATCACGGATTTGTGGAAGTGCTTTTTCAATAGCCAAGGGAACGGTCTGGTCTTCAGCATTGATATTACTGAGCAGTTCCAATACGTCCATCTTTTCTAGATTATCATATTTAGAGGGTTGTTCAGTTATGGGGTTACTCATTTTCTTTTATTTTTTTATGAATTAATAGTAGTCCTACAATTGTTATAGCTGCGTTTACCGCTATGTTTATAAATCCAAAATCGAATTGAAATTCACTTTTAAAATAGACTCCCAAGAAATAGGTTGCAATAGGGGCAAAAACGCAAACTACAGGCACCCATTTATCTTTTACGGAAATTTTGGTAAACATACCAAATAGGTATAGACCCAAAAGTGGACCATACGTATAGCCCGCTACTTTAAAAATCAGGGAAATAACATCACCTTTGCTACTGGCAAATACCATGATTATAACAAAAATGACACATGAAAAACCGATTAGAACCAAGTTCTTCAATTGCTTTTTTACAGTGCTAGATTTGTGTTCTATATCAAGAAAATCATAAGTAAAGGAGGTTGTAAGTGCCGTTAAAGCAGAGTCTACGCTAGAGAACGAGGCCGCTATAATACCTAATATAAAAAAGATACCCGCTAGTATTCCCAGATGGTTCAAGGCTAAATTTGGAAATAAGGTGTCAGTACCTATGAGTTTACCGTTATCTCCAATTTCTAACGTAATGCCCATATCTTGAGCATAAATGTACATTAAGATACCTAAGCCCATAAAAAGAAACTGGGTCACGGCCAGAATTAGGCTATAAGTGAGGGTGTTTTTTTGAGCGTCCCAAACGTTTTTGCACGTTAAGGTCTTTTGCATCATATTTTGGTCTAGACCGATCATGGCTATGGCTACCAAAATACCGGCAATAAATTGTTTATAGAAGTTATTCCCCGAGCTAGCGTCCCATTCAAAAATTTTAAAATAGCGGTGATTGCCAACACTCTCTATGGCCTCTGATACGCTAAGGTTTAAAGAAGTGATGATGGTGTAAATTGTGATTACAGCACCAAGAATTAGAAAAACGGTTTGCATGGTATCTGTCCATACAATTGTTTTTATTCCTGATTTGTTGGTGTAGAGCCAGACCAGTATGAGTATGAAAATAACGGTTAGAAAAAACGGAACCTCAAAGTGATCAAAAACTGCAAATTGTAGGATCTTTGCGGCGAGTAATAGTCGTAAAGCGGCACCAAAAGATTGGGATACTAGAAAAAATAGTGATCCAGTTTTGTAGGTTTTATTTCCAAACCTGTCCTTGAGGTATGAATAAATGGAAACAAGTTTTAGGCGATAGTAGAGCGGGGTTAGTACAAAAGTAATAAAGAGGTAACCCACAACATTACCCAGTATAAATTGGTAAAAATGAAAGTTGTTGTTGCCTACCATTCCTGGCAGGGAAACAAATGTAACCCCGGATAGTCCGGCACCTACCATACCAAATGCTACCAAGTACCAAGGCGATTTTCTGTCACCGGTAAAATAGGTCTCATCACTCGCGTTTTTGGAGGTGAAATAAGATATTGCCATTAAAGCATAGAAGTAAATGGCAATGATTACTAAGATTAGCGTAGGACTCAAAAAAGTATAGACTTTTGGGTTAATGAAGAAGAAGCATCAGTTTGCTTCAGCGTTATTTTGAATTTTAAAAGAGCTTAAAAAATGGGGCAGCATTTACGCTGCCCCTGTTGTTTTGAGAAACAATCAATTATCTAAAGTGCAGGATTGGCAGGTGTATTGGTATTGTTATCCCTTTCCGCATTAGGGTAAGGATAATAATTACGATTTCTTTCTGCATCGGCATCTGCTGGACCAGGTCTTTGGAACCTTCTGTTGTCTTCTAGAGATAAACCGGTCAAATAAAGTTCAACCCTTCTATTTTTATAGATTTCATCTAAAATGTCATCTTGTGCTATAGGCCCTTCATATGCTGGAAGGTCTGCACCTAAACCATAAATATCAGTAGTAGCCGTTTTTGTCAAGACCGAGTTCAATTCGGTTACAGCATTGGCAAGCTCATTGTTCCGCGCATACGCCTCCGCTTTTATCAAAAGAATTTCACCGGGCAAATACAAAGGAATTTCATCAAGGTTATCGCTCCAAAAACCAACTACTTGGTAATTTGGGGTTTCCGCTTCTAAATTATCGGCAGTGATGTAGAAAGGAACACGGGCATCGTTTTCATCAGGTAAAAGGTCTGATGGTAAGCCAAATGTTAAGTCTTTGGCTTGAGTTACATTTTGTGACCCGAACCAAAATGCCAACGGATTTGGAATGGAAGCATCATAAACCCATGTAGATTTAACCGATAGGTCTACCGCATTGGCCGCTGTTATTGCCGCATCATAGTTGCCTGCCATTAAATTGAATCTGGCCAACATAGCGTTTACCGAATTATTAAGATCTACGGATTTGAAAATATTAGATGTTACGGTAGCGTCCAATCCAGAAGCTATATAACCTTTAGCCTCGTTCAAATCTGCAATAGCACTTTCTAATACCGCAGCTCGGTCTTCAAAAGTGGCATTTTCAACAACTTCTAACGGAATGCTTTCAAAAAACTGAATTAAGGTTCCGTGAGCCATAGCTCTATAGAAAAGGCCATAAGCCTTTAAAGAACCCGAAGCAGAGGCACTCTCGCTAACATCATCGGCAGCATCGATCACCGTAGTAGCCTCTTTTCGGGTTAACATTGCATTTGTCCACATGTTGATTAAAACCTCGTTTCCGCCGTTTACATCATCACCACCAAGCAAAATTTCGTTTTCACCAAGGTTACCTGGGTTTAATAGTCTCAATTCATCGGTATTCAAACCTGCAATATGGGTGTAATTGTAAATTATACCTGCACGGTCTGTACTCCATCTTTGTTGAACTCCATTTATCAACATCACCAAATTATCAACGTTATTGGTCACATCGGGCTCTAGAGTAGAGTTGGGGTCTAAATATTCGGTATCACAAGATGATGCAACGATCATTAGTGCGATAGCCATAAGTTTTAGTATATTTTTCATATCCGTTTTTTTAGAAGTTAGCACTTAATGATAATGAGATGGTCATAGGAATTGGAACGTTACCGAAGTTTACAGACCGAAGTAAGTTAGATTGTCCACCCGCATTGGTCTCAGGGTCATAACTGAAGAAATTGTCAAACGATATTAAGTTACGCCCGATCAAAGAGAGCTTTACATTCTCTAGTGTAGAATTGAAAAGTTCAGGGAATTCATATCCTAAAGAAACTTCACGAAGTTTAACAAAAGATCCGTCTTCCATTCTAAATTCTTCAATAGGGTAAACACCGGCAATGTAACCTCTTGGCAACTCGCCACTAAGTTCTTGTTCTGCCAATTGCCCTAAACCAACACCTTGTCTGGTTCTTTTATCGGCATCAAATACATCAAAACCTTGTACCGCTTCCCAAAGCATACTGAACGAGAAGTTTTTGTAAGCAAGGTCTGTTCCAACACCCAAAATATAATCAGGGTTAGGGTCGCCAATAACTTTTCTTAAGACATCTCCGGTAGGTTGGCCGTTAGCATCGCGCATTGGTGTTCCTGTTGCTAAATCGCCTCTTTCTGGTTGTGGAACCCCTTCCGGACTTCCATCTGCAGAAGCACCGGTTAAAAGCAATTGTCCGCTATCATCTTTGGCGTAATACGTACCGTAGAAGACACCCAAAGCTTCACCTTCTTTTACAACTGGGGGAGCACCGGTTACACTGGCAATGGTAATATCGCCACCAATAGTCTGTAAAACCTTGTTTTTGTTACTACTGAAGTTGAAGTTTAGGTCCCATGTAAGATCATCCGTTTTCACGGGAGTAACTCTTGCGTATAATTCAATACCGTTGTTACGCATGGTTCCAACATTTTCAGTTCTTGAAGAACCACCTACTGACGGTGCCAATACACGACCCACAATTAAATCTTCTATATTTTGACGGTAGTATGTGAACAATAAGGAAGCTCTATTATTGAAGAAACTTAAATCCGTACCTATTTCAAATTCTTTGGTACGCTCTGGTTTTAAACCTTCGTTACCTAATCTATTGTTTTGTTGTAGGGTAGAGGAGCCTAAGAAATCATTAGAACTATAGCTTCCAAATCTTTCATATGGACTAATAGCGGTTAAGTTACCGGCCTCACCATAAGAAGCTCTTAATCTAGCGGAGTTAAGGAAACTATCGTTATTCCAAAATGGCTCGTTAGATAATACGTATGATCCAGAAATTTTAGGGTAGAAATTAGACCTTTCATCTACATCAAAATTGGTGGCGCCATCTATCCTTCCTGCTAGAGTCAAAAATAACTTGTTGTCCCAAGACAAGGTTTCTTGTAGAAAGAATCCGTAAATATCAAGGTTAGTGTCAATAGGTTGCGTGTATAACGGAATGGTAGGGGTGTTGTTTGTATCTAGACCTCTTCCTTGGGTGCCTTCAAAAGATAGTTCACTTGACTGAAAACTATAACCTGCAGTTGTAACCGAGTTTAATTTATCCGAGATATCTATATTGTAATTCGCGTTGATATCATAGTTCCAATTGAAAATTTTAGCTTCTGCATCACCTAAATACCCATCGTTAAAATAAGCTGGGTTAACGTTGGCGTAAGGATAAATAGGAATATCTATGTGCCCTTTTTGGTTATACGTATCTACACCAATAATCTGATCTATCGTTAGGTTTTTGATAGGATTGATTTTTAAATGTAGGTTAGGTATAAAGTGATTCACATTTTGTGTAATATCAAAAGACTCGATAATAGTAAGCGGATTAACACGTGTGTTCTCTACCGCCATTAGATTACCGTTTGCATCTCTTTGCGTAATATCAAAAGTGTTATTGGTTATGTTTATGGAGTTAATAGGGCTCCAGAAAACGTTTCCATCCGGCTTCTCATCAGACTTACTGTTTGCGTAGTAAAGACCAAGGTCATAAGAAATCCAATCTGCTATTTTGTGGTTGAAATTTAATCTCGCGGAGAAACGATCAAACTGGGTATTCTTGATGATACCTTCGTTACTAAGGTATCCTATCGATGCCATATAACTCATTTTCTCGTTGCCACCTTTGGCGGAGAAATAAGTGTCGCTACCAAACCCGGTCTGAAAAATTTCGTCTTGATAATCATAACGAGTGGTTTCAAACTTATTGGTAGATAGGTTTCTATACGTAGTTAATGCATTACCATCATTTGGATCAAAACCAAAAATAGGCCAAAGTCTACCTGATAGGTCGCTATTGGGTACGGTTTCAAATTCTTCACCTCTTAAATTCAGGTCAAGTTTTTTTCTAATTGTACTTACGTTAAAAGTAGATTTAACGAAAAACTCTGGTCCGTCTTCATAGTTTCCACCTTTTTTAGTTGTAATCACAACTACACCGTTAGAAGCTCTTGATCCGTAAATTGCGGCAGCGGCGGCACCGTTCAAGATGTTTACGTTTTCAATATCATTTGGGTTGATGTCTACCATTCTATTTTGACCTGGAGAAGCATCACCACTATCAACATTTAAGTTGGTTACGTTAGTGGTAAGATTACTGGTAATAACCCCATCAACAACATAAAGAGGTTCTGAAGATCCTTTAATAGTACTGGGACCTCTTAAGCGAATTGAAAACCCACCGGCCGGGTCACCAGAGTTCTGTGTGATCTGGGCACCGGGAACTTTACCTTGTAAGGAAGAGGTAATGTTTACAGGTGCAGCCTTGACCAGCGCAGCAGATTTAACCGTAGTAATGGCGTTACCCAATTTCTTTCTAGACTGGGTAATAGAGGAACCTACTAAAATGACTTCATCCAAGGCATTGGAATCTTCATTTAGCGTAACATTAAATACCTGATCGTCTCCGGTCAGGACGGTTTCAAATGTTTTGTAACCAATATAGCTAATGGCTATGGTTTTTCCGGCGACATCACTTACTTCTATACTAAAGTTTCCGTCAAAATCGGAAGAACCTCCAGTTGTAGTGCCTTTAATTAAAACACTTGCACCGGGTAAAGGGAAACCGTCTTCGGCCAGAACCGTTCCTGAGAGTGTAGTTGATTGCGCAAATGAGCTCAGCGAAAAAAAAGCCAGCAGAAGCGCAGATAGCAGTTGATACATTTTTGTCATAATAGAGTCTTTAGCTTGTTGTTTGAGCAAACCTAGCAGAATAATCTAGTATTTGCAATTTATTATTGCATAAAAACAGCAAATTGAAGGTGTTTATCTGATTTTAATAAAATTGTTACATTAAAT
>NZ_RCNR01000077.1 GCF_009725985.1 Zobellia amurskyensis | reverse complement strand
TCAAAATCGCCATAATTTTCTGTGGTTACGATATCACCACCAGCTGCAGACTCTTCTCCACCTGAAGACAAAACGGTAAGAATACCATCCTTAATTTCCCAGCCTTTATCCGGGAAGCTTTCAAGTTTAGCTCCTTTCCAACCTTCTGTAGTAGCTCCGTCCCAAAGTAATTCCCAACCTTGGTCCTTTTCGTTTTTAGTTAATTGATTTGCCATATTGATAGCTGGCAACGGGCTCTTTTTTGAATATTTCCCTAAATCTTCGGTAAGGATCTTTACATTTTTCCATGCAATTTCCGTTCCCGCTTTTTGGTCTTTATGTATGGAATGAACCTGTAAACCAATAAATCCGCTTGCGGTTTGGCTATCAATTAAATGAGAAGCCGGTACACCGTTGATCCATGTTTTTAAAGTATCCCCAATAGCTTCAATACGGTAGTGGTTCCAATCGTTCTGCTTAAAAGCTTGTTTTGCTTTTGTGTTATCATCAGGTAACGGGTGTAACCAACCTCTACGGGCTTCGTCATAAATACCGGCACTCCACGCACGGTCAGATGGATCTATCTCTACTTGATACCCGTGTATTCTTCCATTCATATAATATGGAAAACTGTTACTTCTAATCTGGATACCCGAATTCATAGACGGATCTACCTTATAGTCTAGCTCCAAGATAAAATCGCTGTACATTTTATCCGTAGTCATAAATGAATTAGGCGTATTGCTTACCGTAGTTCCTACAATAGTATTATCCCTAACTTCATAAGTGGCCTCTCCTCCTTTTTGCGTCCAACCGGTAAAGGTTTCTCCATCAAAAAGTTCGGTCCACGGAACTGTTTCCTTTTTTTCGCCCTGACAGCTTAGAAAAAGACTTGATGCCATTAATAACAGTGCACTGTTATACCCAAAGGTTCTTAATTTGCTTGTGTTTAAATACTTCATTTTAATAATTTATGAGTTGTTTTATGTTTATGATTTTAAAATTTTTCTATGGTACGTTTTGTTGCCACTAATAATTTTTAACACGTAGACACCCGCAGGTAAAGTCTCATAACCGCTAATGGTAATTGAGCCATTGGCCGCCTTACTGTTCACGAATTGATTACGTACTATATTTCCAGAGATATCACTTAATATAATATGCACCTCATCTTCTAAGTCGGCGCCGGATACAATTCGTAATGTGTTATTAAAAGGACTTGGGTAGACAACCATTTCAAGTCCATCTATATTTTCTTCACTCGGTACTGTTACCTGCGAACAATCTGCCGTTGCAGCGTCATTTACTACTAATTTAGTTAATTTAATGATGTTGGTTTCACCCTCGCCTATAAACTCGGTGTAAACTCCTTCTTCACTTACGGTTTCACCTCCGATCACAATTTCATCACCTTGACAAATGTTGATAGTTTCAAAAACACGTTCAAAAATGCCATCGCCTTCTTTTACAAAATAGTCTGTGTTGGCTTCCAAGTTTTTAAACACTTCTCGTTTTTTTTCTCTTGGCCATTCTACTACCAAACTATCTACTGCGTCTAATTGGTTCAGGCCAAAATGTACTATAGAACTATGAACAGATAGATAACTACTTCCGCCGGAAACTTCTCTAATCTGTTCTTTTCCATCAGCATATATTTTCACCAAAGCACCGTATCCACTTCTATTGTTTACGGTTCCCTCAAGCTTAACTTTTAACCAATTTGCTTGATCAGGGGTTGTGTTCATATATACCTTTGTGCTTCCACGATTTCCCTCACTAACACGAATATTAGCCGCGATCATATCTAATTTACCATCATTGTTCAAGTCTCCGTAGGCCATACCCCTAGCCTTGTTTGGCTGACTGGTTACCAATGTTTCCGAAACATCTTCAAACCTTGCCTCATTACCAAACCCTAAGTACAACAGGTTGTTTTGTGTGTCATTAAGGTTTAACAATGAACCTTTTGATGCATAAAGATCTAAATGTCCATCATTATTTATATCTAAAAAAGCGGTACCCCAACATACACCAGTTCCATCGCTCACCTCTAAATCTCGTGCCACATCTTCATAAGATAGTAACCCCTTATTTTCATACAGCTTATTATGACCGATGTTGGTTACGTAATAATCAAAATTTCCGTCTTCGTTAAAATCTCCTACGGCCACACCCATACTATTTATGGCTGCATTCATACCGGATGTATCCGATTCATTACTGAAATTTTTGTTCGGATAATTATTCACTAAAACTTTATTGGGAACATAAAAATCCCCAAAATCATTAAGAACGAACAAGTCTGAATCCCCATCTTGGTCTATATCCGAAAAAGAAGAAACCAAAGTACACCCCTTTTCTTCTGAAGCCAATGGATTATCGATTTTTGTAAATGTGCCATCGCCATTATTTTCATAGAAAAAATCAGCTAGTGGACTAGTGATATTCTGATCAAAAGGAAGATTATCGTATGCCACATAATTACCCACATAAATATCTAGATCACCGTCTAGGTCATAGTCGGCCATAGTTGCTGTCATACTCCAAGCTTCATGGGTGATTCCTGCTGCAAGAGCAACATTGGTAAATGATTTCCCTTCAAGATTTTTTAATAGGTAACAACGGGCTCCTTCTGCCGTAGTAATAAAAAGGTCTGTAAAACCATCATTATCTACATCTCCGGCTACCACGCCCATAGTCTTTATACTTCTGAATTGGGTAATACCCATTTCTTTGGTTACCTCACGATAATTATCGTTACCTAGATTTTCATAAAGCTGGTCATTTTCATCACCTCCGGTAAGATAAATATCTTCCCAACCATCATTATTAAAATCAAAAATGGCAACACCACCTCCCATAGCTTTTGAATCTGACATAAAATGTTCAATGCCTAGCTCCTTAGCTTTTTCAGTAAAATTTTGGGCATGTAGAGACAAGCTCAGTAAACTGAACAAAAAGCCAAGGTAAAACGCCATGTCTCTCATACTCTTTTGATAACCTTAAAAATTTGGCATAGGAAAAATATCCCATGCCAAATCATTATAATTTACTTCAGTTTCACCCTGTTTTATTAGTAACCTGGGTTCTGCTTTAAGTTTGTATTGGCATCCATTTCATCCTGTGGAATGGGCAAAAACTTATATTTATCCGGAAACGAATTGCTAAAAGCAGGATCTTCAAAAACGGTAAATGTAAGTTGAGCTGGATCAAATACGTGTTGAGGACCAGATTCACCTGAAGTTGGCACCCCGTTACGTTCAATTTTCATACCATGGTATGTAGCATTAAGAACTGTGGAAGCCTCATCCCAACGAATTAAATCAAACCATCTGTGGTTTTCAAAAACCAATTCAATTCTTCTTTCTTGTTTGATTTTGTCGCGCATATCTTCCTTAGAAAGTCCAGCCGGTAATTCTGGCATAAACGCTCTTCTTCTGATTCTATTTACGGCTTCTGCAACAGCTGCACTTGGTCCATTTACCTCGTTTTCTGCTTCGGCAAATATCAATAAGACTTCTGCAAAACGTATTTCTTGCCAAGCGGTGTTACTAACTCCTTCTGGAGCAAACCCTAAAGAAGGATCAACAAATTTTCTTACCAAATATCCAGTAATGGAAGCGTTACCATCACGTACGGTACCTGGTCCTTCGTTAAAACCGTTCCATTCCATATCAATAAAAGGCTCTCCACGTGAAGGCGAAACCTCAGAAAACTCAGATCCATGGTAAAAGATGGAAGCATAAAATCTTGAATCCCGACCTGCATAAGGATTTGCAGGATCATAACCTGATCCAGCCTCTTCAATAGCAAGACCATTGCTCATTTCAAAATCATCTACCAATTCCTGTGTTGGATCGGTTTGGCCTCCGTTATCATTTCTCCATCTTACTGGCCAGTTCCCACGATCAAACTGGTGAGATTTTTCTGGTGGCAAAAACAAGATTTCATATACGGTTTCTACATTTCCGCCCGTAGACAAAAACAAATCGCCATAATTCTTAATTGCTTCTTCCAAACTTGCCGGATTTGCACCGTACAATTCAAGTCCGTCATTTTCAACTCCGCTTATCAAAGAATTAGCCAAGGCAGAAGCATCTGCATAGCGTTCCGCAAAAAGCATAGCACGTGCGTTTAAAGCAATAGCTGCTTGCTTGGTTAACTCACCAGCTTTAGCCTCTGATTTATTCTGTAACCCTGCCGCTACGGCCGTCAATTCTGTATTTACAAAAGTATAGATATCACTTCTTGGTGTTTGAGATGGAAATAAATCTTCATCATCAAGAGATTGTGCCGCTGTCAATAATGGAACATCGCCATATCTTCTGGTTAAATCAAAATAGAACCAAGCTCTTACATACCTTGCCGAAGCCGCTGCTCTAGTTTTGAACTCCTCATCAAACTCAGATGCTTCTAGACTTTCTAAAAACTCATTGGTCTGACGAATAGCTGTATACGCATCATCCCAAATATCCAATCCCCCTAAATCTAGCGGGTTCATAGAACCTACACGAACTACGGCGTTAGATGGAACCCAACCACTCTTTGAGCGCGCCTCATCCGAAATGGAAGCCAGTAAATAGCTATTTCCGTATCCTGCTCCCGGACTACTATATTGTCCTGCAGGCAATTGCCCCACAATGTTATTTAAAAATGCCTGGGCCAAGGATTGATCTTCAAAAACTGTTGATGCCCCCAATTGGTCCGTTGGTTCCTTATCTAGAAAATCGTCGCTACAGGAGGTCGCAAAAGCAAGACCGAGCGCTAATATTGTTACAATCTTTTTCATTTTGTTCACTTTAAGTTTTGTTTTTAGAATCCTATGTTTACGCCGAAAGAAATTACCCGTGAAATTGGGTAGAATAAAGAGTTCCCTTCGGTTCCTTCAGGATCCCCCAAAGAAATATTGGTGAAAGTCAAAAGGTTGGTACCTGATGCGGTTAGACTTAATCTTTTAATACCATAAGCTTCCAATTGCTCTGAAATGGTCGTAAAGTCATAACTGATCTGTGCGCGTCTTAAACGTAAGAAAGAAACTTCTTCCATCCAAAAATCACTTGTCTGGTTATTGTTTGAGTTTCCATCAGGCAAAATTCTAGGATACTTTGCATCAGGATTATCTACAGTCCATGAATCGTTCAAAGCTTTAAAATTGTTACCTACATCTAACAAGAAACCTCTTGGGGTAACCTGTCTTGTATAATCGGTAGCACCTTGGAAACTGAATTCAAATGAAAATCCCTTATAAGCTAATTCAGCATTAAGACCATAAATAACGCCTGGTGTGTTACTAGAACCTATTAGCGTACGGTCATCTTGGTTAACCTGTCCATCTGGCTGTCCCGTAAGGTTGCCATCTGCATCACGTCCGTTAATATCTTTATATCTAATATCACCCGGTGCTACTTCTCCAAATTGAGATGGACCATTAGCTATTTCTTCATCGTTCTGGTATATTCCATCAGAAAGGAAACCTACACGAGCTCCAATTTCGTTTCCAGTAAGACTTGCTCCAGGTATAACATCTGAAGGCTCATCTATAAAAACGATCTCATTGTTTGCTAATGTTAGGTTGGCATCTAAATTATAGTAGAAATTCTCACCAATAGAATGCTTGTGCTTTACTGTAAATTCCCATCCCCAGCTATCTACGATACCTATGTTCTCACTTGGTAATTCCGCTCCAAAAGTACCTGGTACGGATAGACTTCTTTCTGCAAGAATATCTTCGGTTCTTTTATTGTAGTAATCTACTTCTAAGCCCCATTTGCCTTCTAAAAATTTGGCTTCTAAACCAATATCCGTAGTAGTAGCGGTTTCCCAAGTAATATTTGGGTTTGGAATTCCGGAAGGACTTATACCTTGACGGAAAGCACCATCGGCCACATAACCACCTTGGAAATTAAACCCTGTGATATACTGAAAAGGGTCTACCCTATCATTACCTGTAATACCCCATGACCCTCTAAGTTTTAAATCTGTAATTACCTCAGAATCCTTCATGAATTCTTCTTCAGAAATTCTCCAACCAGCAGAAAAAGCAGGGAAGTATCCGTCACGACCTTCTTTAGGAAAGATGTAAGATTGATCTAAACGTACATTGGCCTGAAGCAAATATTTACCCTTATACCCATAATCTACTCTTGCCACATATCCTCTTCTTGCGGTCTCCGAAGCTTCTCCGTCATTCTGGTCATTGTCTACAGCTCCCGCAAAAAGCTCTTGTATTGCTGGAGAAAGAAACCCATCTCTATAAGCAAATATGTTATCTGATTTTTGCTCTATTTTCTCAAAAAGGAATAGACCTGAAATAAGATGATCACCAAATTCTTTTTTATAGTTTAAACTTAACTGTGTTGTTTGCTGGGTAAAATCTCCCCTACTCTCATCTAGGTAGCTAAGGTTATCACTTAAATTAGGAATGTATTCTCCTGTTGCCTCGTTTAACTGATAAGAGGTATAAGGCGTAAAGAATACCTTTTGCTTGGTAACGTTACGATCGTAAGAGTACATGGCTTTAGCTGTTAGGCCTTCTATACCTGGCACTTGATATTCCAACTGAAAGTTAGTTTGGAAAAAATCGCTATCTCTTCTGTCGCTACCGTTTCTATTGGCATCACCTACGGAGTTACCACTAAAACCATCAAAACCAAGTGATCCTTCAGGAAGACCTTCCGCTCCAGGACGTCCGTCTACAAATACAGGAAACAATGGATTGGCACGTAAAGCATTTGAGAAAATCTCTCCATCAATATCTGCAGAACGTAAGGTATTTTCTAATCTACCTGCAATGTTAAGGCTGAATTTTAAACGATCCGTGATATCCGCATCTACATTAGAACGGATACTACTTTGCTTGAAACCTGCATTCTCATAAAGTGCACCTTGGTCCAATAATCCGTAAGAGAAGAAATACCTTAATTTTTCGCTTCCACCATCTACTGAAAAGTTATACTGTTGCTGTGGAGCTGAATTCCGTAAGGTTTCGTTCCACCAATCAAAACTTTCTACGGTACCTGCTTCTGCTTGCGCTACTAAATCGTCATAAGGTAAAGCATCCGGTGCCGTTCCCCTATTCAAAAATGATTGTCTAAATGCCAAAACATACTCACTGGCATTCATTAGCTCCGGTCGTCTTGTTGGCGACTGAAACCCGTACTGGCTAGAGAAATTAATAGAAGGTTTACCTACTTTACCTCTATTTGTCGTAATCAAAAGTACCCCGTTTGCAGCACGTGATCCGTATACAGCGGTAGAGGCTGCATCTTTAAGCGCGGTTACACTGGCTACTTCAAAAGGATTCACCCTTTGAAAAGGACGCTCAACCCCATCAATCAATACCAATGGACTATTATTTCCTAAGGTACTTCTACCTCTAATTTGAAATTGTGCGTTATCCTGACCTGGTTGCCCCGTAGTCTGTACCGCAATAACACCGGAAAGTTTCCCGGATAGTGCAGCGGACAAGTTTGGTGGTGGCGCAACGGTAAGCGTTTTACCTTCTACTTGTGATAAGGAACCGGTAACATCTTCTTTCTGTTGCGTACCGTAACCTACTACCACTACTTCTTGAAGGCTCTGTGCATCCTCGGCCAAAGTAATATTAAGTGATGTTTGTGTGCCCACGGTTACTTCCTTGGAAGCAAAACCTAATGAACTAAAACGTAATATGGCATTGGCATCTGCCACTTGAATGGAGTAATTACCATCAAAATCGGAAACTACACCGTTTGTTGTTCCTTTTTCTACAACGTTAACTCCCGGTAAAGGTACACCGGCGTCATCTGTAATAACACCAGAAATGGATGTTTGCACAGCCAATGCACTAATTTCATTTTCATGAAGAAGGGGATTGATTCCTTTTTCATCAACCAAAAGGATGTCTCCATTGGAAGCTTTCGCATTGGCACTACCCATTAAAAGCAAAACAAACGCAAAGGATCCTAGACGAGACGTAAAACTCGAAGAGGAACCCGTGCGCAAAATTCTTGCAGATCGGTTTTTTCTTTTCATAATTTAAATTGAGTTGGTTACTAATAATACAATTGAGTGGTATTCAGTTAAATTCCAGTCGTTTACTAACATCTGTTTGTTTATGCAATATTTCACTAAAAGACGGCAACTTGAGAGTATTACCGTTAATTAATTGATATACAGGTAATTAAAACATATTAAATGTTAATGAATTCCCAAAAATTATTGTAATATTTTACGAATGTAATTTTCTGCCCTCAAATAACCTAGTAAAATATCTTAAAATGTGCGCGCGCACAAAAAAGATTCGTGTACGAACACGATTTGAATATTATGATTCTGTCAAAAATACCTTGCTAATTTGCCGAAAACGTATTTAATCATTTCCCATATTAGTTGCTTCTACCACATTAATTACAATAAAAAAAATACTTAAAATTAGCAACAATGTTCTTTTAGAGTTAACATCTATTCTAATCCGTCCCTGCTATTTGCTATAAACAAGCTATTTTAGACCCAACGATTTCCCTCAAAAAAAATATTATAAAACGAAGCCTAAACAGACCATGTTCTACGTACATAATGGGAGTTTTTTTTACTCCGCTGTACAAATTGAACACCATTGTTTAGAAAATCGGTGAAAGTGCACGGATTATTCGGCGACCAAGTAAACCATAAAAAATTGATATGACTCTTAACCTTTATTTAGCGGACGATGATAATGAAGATCGTGAACTGTTTGTTGAGGCACTTGATGAAATTGACGTCCCCACCAAAATAACTCAGTTTGACAACGGTGTAGATCTTATGGATGATCTATTTTCAACTATCGACCTGCCCGATGCAGTATTCCTGGATTTGAACATGCCACTTATGAACGGCTTTGAATGTTTAACGGATATAAGGAACTTTCCTAGGTTTGATGATATTAAGGTTATTGTCTATTCTACTTCTTACCGACTACGGGAAGTAAACCAATTACAGACGGACGGTGCCAACCAATATATACAGAAGCCTTCATCTTTTGAAGATCTAAAGGTCATGCTCCATAAAAGCCTCGTTTCCTTAATTGAAAAAAATCCATCTGCTGCAAACCCGGCGGAATTCGTTATTCTAGTCTAGGTTATAATTTCATCTATAATTTTGAATAATCAAGTGTGCTTAAATCCATATATTTTTGCACTTAAAAATTACTTCTTTTTGCATCATAAATTCAATGAATAGGGGCAATCCCAGTTACAATTGAACTGTATTTTTGTATCAGAATTTAAGTTTAATCTAAAACTATTGATATGAAAATCACAAAATCAATTTTAATAGCGGCTATGTTACTTTTCTCTTTAGGAACATACGCTCAAGATCAAGATGACCAGAGAGTAATGGCCGATGCTGAAAAGGCAAAAGTAAAATTACAAAAGACCAATTACGGTCTAGATCAGTTCTTTAAAAATTCATCAGGATATGTGGTCTTCCCAAATGTGGGTGAAGGCGCACTTATTGTAGGTGGTGCATCCGGTAACGGAGTACTTTACGAAAAAGGAAAAGCTGTAGGTATGGCCGATCTTAAGAAAGTAGATGTAGGTTTACAAGCTGGTGGACAAGCATTAACCGAAATTATATTTTTTGAAACCGAAGACGCTTTGAACGAATTTAAGCAAGGTGAATTTGAACTTTCGGCTGAAGCTACCGCTATAGCTCTTAAAAAAGGTGTAGCTGCCAATGCTAATTATGACGACGGTGTTGTTGTATTTGCTAAGCCTAAAAAAGGACTTATGGCCGATCTTTCTGTAGGTGGACAAAAGTTTAACTATACAGATATGGAGAACATTGACAAGAAATAATTTTATATTTCTTTCATACAAAGCCGGTTTCATAACCGGCTTTTTTTATGTCCGATTTTTAATGTCCGTAGGTTTACTTTCTTTAAAACATGAGTTCCGCACTACCCCAACACAAAACTACACAGCATTAGAGTTCTTATGGCAAGGAGCAGAATCCGCAGCGGTTCCAATTCAATTAAAAATGAAACGGATAGCGGCTATCCTCCACAGAACGTCCCCTTATATTAGGGCTTAGTTTCATCCGTGTTCAAAAAACTTGGCTTCTAGAGTAAAACAAGTTTAGAAATACCCCTTTGGGGACCTGAACACCTTAAAAAAGAGAAAAAACATGAAATATCTTTTATATACCCTGATAATAGTATTGATTATTGGATGGATTTTAGGATTTTTGATCTTTAAGATTTTAGGAGGACTTATTCACCTGTTATTGGTGGTGGCCATTATCCTGATTATCTATAACTGGTTTATAGAACGAAAAAAGAATCATTAATTAAAAACCAACCCTTTAACTATGGCTTCCGGATTTTTCGCGTTACTAGATGATATTGCCACCCTTATGGATGATGTTGCTGCCATGAGTAAAATTACGGCCAAGAAAACTGCAGGTATTCTTGGTGATGATTTGGCCGTTAATGCCGAGAAAGCCTCCGGGTTTATGTCCGATCGTGAGATTCCCGTACTTTGGGCCATCTCCAAAGGCTCTATGGTGAACAAATTAATTATTTTGCCCGTTGCCTTTCTCCTTAGTGCCTTCTTACCATCGGCTATAATTGTTGCCTTAATTTTAGGGGGGTTGTATCTGGCCTATGAGGGTGCCGAAAAAATTTATGAAATCTTCGTGCCCCATCATGCCGAATCCCACGAAAAGCTGAACGCGAACATGACCGAAGCGGATATCCTTGCCTTAGAAAAGGAACGGGTAAAATCTGCCATAGTAACGGATTTTATACTTTCCGTAGAAATTATAATCATTGCCTTGGGGTCCGTTGCCTCGGAACCACTTTCTATTCAGATACCCGTAGTCTCCCTAATTGCCCTTATTGCTACAGTTGGGGTGTACGGTATAGTAGCCTTAATAGTACGTATGGATGAATTTGGGCTTAGACTCATCAATTTAAATGAGCAGAACAATAGCTTTTCGGACTATATGGGTAGATTCTTGGTAAACGCTTTACCTTGGGTAATTAAAAGTTTGTCCGTTATAGGTACAATTGCGCTGCTATTGGTGGCCGGTGGTATTTTTGCCCATAACATTCATTTCTTTCATGACCTTTTACCGCAACTTCCAAGTATCGTTAAAGAGTTCTTGGTAGGCCTTGGCGTAGGATTCGTGGTCTTATTGGCCGTTAAATTGGTGATGACAATCGTTAGTCTTTTTAGAAAGAAAAAATAAACGCACGGCTTCATAGGTAGCTGTTCCTATTTTCTTTTGCTTTTCTGCGGATGTTTTATATAATGCAGGCCGATGATACCCAATGTCCAATAAAATGGGTATGGTTTTCATTTTAGGACGAAGCTTTATTACACATTTTCAACTCTGCCTTCGCAACCATTCTACCATTTCTACATCTATTAAAAGAACCTATAATCTAACAATTGAAATGAGAAGAAAATTTGCTTTTTTACTTACCGCTGTACTTTGTAACGGATTGTTTCTTGCCTGTAATTCCTCGGATGATGATTTTGAGTGTCCAGAGGACTTTACCGGAACATTGGCCACAACGGAAGAAAAATTATTGGGCGACTGGGTCCTTACCGCCATGACGGCAGATGAGGAAATAGACCTAACGGATGATGAAACGGACAACCCCTCAGAAGACCTTTTTGCACAGTATGAAGAGTGCCAGAAAGATGCCAGTTACTCCTTTGGCACCAACCGCACCTACCTCTATGAGCAAGGCCAAACTGCGGCCAATTGTGAAAACAAAGTAATCTTGGGCGGTACGTGGGAACTGACCAATGACACCGTGGCCTTGGTGAATAGTTGCAACATATCTTATGTACCCTTGGTCTTTAAAGATGATAACACCGCCTTTCTAATAACGGACACTTTTAATGTTCAGGACGCGGAAGGTAAAACCGTAACGGCCGAAGTTACGTTTACCTATACCCTTGCTGCCCAGTAGCAGTAAGGCACTTACAACACAGACCTCCTGAGCATTTCTTTGGATGGATATTTGCCGGTTTGGAGAACACACTTCTCTAGGTCGGCAAATTTATTTTACAACTTTCTTTTGGCGGGTATGTTCGTTAATATACATTGTTTACAAAAGTTATAGATTAGCGTTTACACTAAGTTAGTTTCTAACCTTACTGATTGTTCTTTCTTTCTAAACACATGTTCATCAAAGTATCCTAAAAATACGTTTCTATAAAACACCCTCCAAATACCATTGCCAATGTCCAGTGCTCCGATATGTTTACCTTGGAGCG
>NZ_RCNR01000076.1 GCF_009725985.1 Zobellia amurskyensis | reverse complement strand
TTTGGTTTAATCATGGTAAAGCCCCCCAAGATATTAGTTATAGCTATGCCATCATGGCGGACTCCGATTCCCAGAAAATGGACGCCTTCGCTACAGCGATGAAGAGTAAGGAGAAACCATACGAAATACTTCAACAAGACGAAAAAGCACATATTGTAAAGGCACCAAAACTTAAGTCTACGGCATATGCCATTTACGATGAAAGTGTAATCCTAAAAAAAGGAAAGGTTACTAAGATAAGTCGCCCTGCAACATTTCTAGTAAAAGAAGAACCTAAAGGTCTAAAACTAGCGCTCTCAGATCCCGACTTTAATATTTATGAAGGTCAAGATGATAGGTTACCGGACGGCTCACGTGTAGAATTAGCTATTTATGGGCGTGAATGGTTTTATTGGCCTACACGCCCTACTACCGTTCAGATTACATTAAAAGGACTTTGGAAAATAAAAGACCAGATAACCGAAATTGAAACGGTGGTCAACAAAAAGGCAAAGGTGGTTTCTTCAAACAAAAATGAAACGGTTATTGAGTTTGAATGCCGAGATGGATTAAGTGCCGAACTATTCTTGGTAAAATAAATAGTTCAATATCATCTGCTTACTATAAAATGGTAAAATATAATATATAAAAAGTCTCTTACAATGAATAAAATACTGCTTTTCTTAATCGCCTTGTCATATACCATTATGACAAATGCTCAAGACGGATATCAACCAAAAAAACTGATGGAAAGCTTCGAAGAAGGTTTACCTCCAGAACTTTCGGCAAGAGGAGGCCAATTAAGTATAGACTCCTTGCGGATGAAACAAGGCAAGAAATCGTTAAGATGGGACTGGATTGGAAATGATGCCCTAATTTTCAATACTGCTATTGGTTATCACAAACAACGTGATTTATCCAAACTGGAACCTATCGGAAGGGACAAATATCTGATGAACGGCCACTCCAGTTATGACAACAAGGTAGTTCTTGAGTTTCCCCGTGGATTTTTTATGTGGATTTATAATGAAGAGGCCAGCACTCGCCGTCTCACTTTTCAATTCGGACGTGGTGATGTAGTAGATTGTGAGTTTGAATATAACTTAGATTTTGTTGGTTGGCGTACGGTAAGCATAATGTATGACCGTGGAGATATGCGCGGCATTCCAAGGCCCGACATGGACAGAATGACCATTCTATCCCCTAAAACTGGTAAAGGAACTTACTACATTGATGCCGTAGGTCTTTCTTTACCCATGAACCCAAAGACCATTAGTGCCAATCCCCAATTACCCTATATCAAACCCCATACAAGATTAGTTACCCAATACGAACATCGCTTGTTCGAGTGGTCTCATAACACCCCTTCGTTTCAACTAGAAGAGGTCACTCCAGAAATGGTAACGGCTCTTAATGCTTTGGATGAAAAAGCAGAAGAGTTTATTCTTCCACCGTATCAGCGAGAAGAACTAAAAGATGAATCGATTAATAGTATAGTAAAACTCTATGAGCAATTTGAAATTAAGCGTGATGGCGATAAAATATATGGACTTCCATTAGTCAAAGGCAACATATATTCCGAGCATTTTGCAGAAATGGGATTAGGTAATAAGTTCAATGAAGGTTGCATGACCTGGAAAGAACATTTTTCAAAAGCGCTAATGAAAATTGCTTCACTATACCGTTCTACTGATAATGAACAAGACAAAAATCGCTTAGAGGAAATGTTCATCAATTTATTCGACTATGGTGTAGACCAAGGTTTTGACGATGGTGTAGGTCTAGGATGGATTCATCATTATTCATATGAAATAAGGGAAGTTGGCCCTGCATTTTATTTGATGCGTGATGTGTTGGACAAAAACAATAGACTGGAGAAAGCAATTGGCATCATGAAGTGGTTTCACGGTTTTGGTCAAGTGTATCGTGAGGATTTAGTATATGGAGTAAAAGGCAGAGTTGCCGCTGATGCGGATGATTCCCAAGGTTTGTTGAAGCCACGGTTATATTCGGCATTAATCATGAAAAACTCGCCCGAAAAGGTGCGTGACTTACGACATTTCTCTTCTTTCTTTTCTAATATAACGTCTAATTATGCAAATGGATTGGATGAAATATTTAAACCAGATGGGGTTACGTTTCACCATGCTGGCCACGCTCAAGGCTATGGAGGAAGAGGTGTTGACGGTGCTGTTTCTATTTTATACTTGCTTAGTCATTCGCCATTTAAAGCCTCCGCAGATGCGCAGGCTAGAATGAAAAAGATAACTCAAACACTTTTTGACTGCCTGTTTACCGATGATTTTGTGGGACCTCGTGCTTTTGCTTCTATCCGATTTTCGAGCTATCAATTACCTAGTCAATATTTCAACTTGCCTGCTCTAATTGCATTGAGTGGGGATCAGTACGATGAAAAAATGGCGGGTTTTTATGAGCAACTAATACAAGCCAAAGAGAAGCCCACTCAAACAGATACTTATTGGCTGGAAAAATTGGAGCAAAAAGGGGAATTTAAAACCTATAACTACCCAAAATCTAGAATGTTATCTTATTCGCTAGTAGGTACACGAAGAGAGAACAATGATTGGATGGCAACGGTTAGAGGGCATAGCAAATATGTCTATCCATACGAAAGTTGGGGACCAAACTACTTTGCCTACCCAACCTTCATTGCCAACGGATACCTAGATGTTAGCTACCCGGAAAGTTTGGACAGTACAACACCAAAAGAAGGTAAATGGCATGAAGGATACGATTGGCACCGTTGGCCGGGAGTTACCTCAGTTTATACTCCTTACGAACAAATCATTACCTCTCCCGGACAACATAGGGACGAAGGCGGGGAATATCCCTTCTCGGACCAAAGCTTTGTGGGAGGCGTAGAGACTGTTGATGGAAATAGTGTGTTTGTATTTCCTTTTAAAGGTCATGACATGTTCAAACTACAATCGTTTACGGGAAAGAAATCCTATTTCTTCTTTGATGATTTTGTCGTGTGCTTGGGTTCAAATATCAAAAGTGGAATTAACGAGTATCCTGTAGAAACAACTATCCTTCAGGACAAAATACTTTCAGGTGACGACGGACTGGTTACAAGTAATGGTACAATAGCCGAATTTCCTTTTAAAAATTCGCTGACCAAGACTAAACCATTTTGGCTGATTGATAATAGAAATACAGGGTATTATATTCCCAAGGTTCCTAAAAATAGTTCGTTAACCATTCAACGTGAAAATCAAACCAACCCACAGTATCAAGCTAAGGGAACTACTAATGGTGATTTTACAACAGTTTTATTTAATCATGGTGTCGCCCCTCAAAATGCTGAGTATGGCTACGCACTAATAATAAATGCCGATGAGAAAAAAATGGAGCGTTTTAATACTGAAATGACCGGAAAAAGCAAACCTTACCAAGTTATTCAGCACAACGAAAAGGCCCATATAGTAAGCTCTCCTAAAAATGCAACCACGGCCTACGCCATATACGACGCACATGCAAAACTGGAATCTGGCTTGGTGAAAGCTGTAAATCGTCCATCTACATTTGTTGTAAAAGAAGAGGCTTACGGAGTCAAACTAGCTGTATCCGACCCTGATTTGAACATATACGATGGTCAAGATGATTTAATGCCTGACGGAACCCGAATAGAGTCCTCCATATATGAACATGAGTGGTATTACTGGCCAAGTCGTGCAAGCAAAGTACAACTTACATTAAAAGGAGAATGGAAAATAAAAGAGCAGATCAAGGAAATGGAAACCGCTACTAACAAAAGAGCTAAAATCATTTCATCCAACAAAAAAGAAACGGTTATAGAATTTGAATGTAAAGATGGTTTGAGTGCGGAGGTGTTTCTAGAAGCCTACTAAATTTCATTCAAAGGAAAAACCATTGCTTCATGCCATGTCCAAAAAGCTCTTAAAATGAATATGCTACAATGATATCAAAACATAATTCTCCAAAAGAAGGGTTATGTTTTGATATTTTTAAGCCTTCAAGTATAATCGCTGTAAATGCTGACTAGAGTATTTTTTTTCCATTACTTTGCAAAATGAATAATTTCGAAGATTTCAAAATCAAAAAGCAGTTACAAAAAGCTATTGTAGATCTAGGGTTTACAGAACCAACACCCATTCAGAAAGAATCTTATTCCGCAATTCTTGGTGGCTCAGATTTTGTTGGAATTGCACAAACCGGAACTGGAAAAACAATCGCGTATTTGTTACCTATTCTACAGGACTTGAAATATTCAGACCAGTTACACCCAAGGGTATTGATTTTGGCTCCAACCAGAGAACTGGTAATACAGATAGTAGAACAAATAGAGAAATTAACACCTTACCTAAGCGTAAGGGCACTGGACGTATACGGAGGTTCCAACAACATAAACCGACAAAAAAGAGCCGTTGCCGAAGGGCAAGATATTATTGTAGGTACTCCAAGAAGAACATATGACCTAGTTCTCTCAAATGTATTACGGCTTAAATCAATTAAAAAGCTGGTAATCGATGAAGTTGATGTTATGCTTGATTTTGGGTATAAAACGCAATTAAGGAATATCTTTGAATATCTACCCACCAAGCGCCAGAACATCCTATTTTCAGCTACCATGACTACATACGTAGATCAATTGATGGATGACTTTCTGGTAAATCCCGTTAAAAAAACCATATCAATTAGCGGTACGCCTTTGGAGAGCATTAGTCAAGAAGCTTATGCTGTACCTAATTTTTATACCAAGGCCAATTTATTGAACCATCTTCTAGTGGATAAAGAAGAATACAATAAGGTATTGATTTTTGTTGCCAGTAAAGTGAGTGCCGATAGATTAGCCGAAACATTGGATTTTGAATCCGAAATTTCAGTGATTCACTCTAGTAAAGAACAAAATCATAGAACAAAATCCATAGAAAAATTTGAAAGCGGCAAGAGCAGAATTCTTATTGCGACCGATGTTATAGCTCGTGGAATAGATATTGATAAAATTAGTACCGTAATTAGTTTTGATACACCTTATTATCCTGAAAACTACATCCACCGAATTGGTAGAACCGGTAGAGCCGGAGAACAAGGAAAGTCCATTCTCTTTTACAATGAAAAGGAGGCCGAACTAAAAGATGCTATAGAGAGTTTAATGAACTACACTATCCCGTTTAATGAATTTCCTCAGGAAGTGGAGATAAGTTCCGAACTCACTCCAGAAGAAGACGTTAAGCCAATAGACCCAAACGAAGAATTAGGCGAAGATTCCGCCATTCAAAAAGGGGCATCCTTTCATAAAAAATCGGCCAAAAACAGTAAGGTAAGGGCTGAGGTTAAAAGCTATGAGAGAAAACTAAAAAGGAAGTACAAAAAGCCACAGAAACGTGGTGATAAAATTCAAAATAAAAAAAGTAGAAAGAAAAAATGATGGGTTTTTAAACCCATATATTCTATCTCAATAGAGATGAAGTCTTATTTTCTATAAATGTAAAGAACGATATGTGGGGCCACATACCGTTCTTTGTTTTTTTACAATTCATTCTTTCTTTTATAATTATAGCGCTACTAAGTAATATTCATATTGAGAGCTTTAATTTTTAAGGCATTCAAATTAGAGCTACGGCATCACTTTAGCACCTCCCCTCCTCTCCCGTTTTCAACTTACCTTTCAACGGTTACCCTAACTAAAAAAGAACTGAACCCTCTTTAATCTTCGGTAAAAATATCTATAGAAATAAGTACAGAAGATTTATTTTTTTAGTAGAAATGCAAAACAAAATTCGTCGTTCATTAAGAATTTGTAAATTACAAGCGCAAATTATATCATTACCCTAAATATGATGCCAGAATATTTGTATAATGCAAAATTAAAGACTTCATCTAATGATTTAGATGACTTTAAAGCAGTTTACAAATTCTTCAAACCTAAACTCTTCATAATTGCCAATAGCTACGTTCCTTCCAAAGAAGATGCCGAAGAAATTGTACATGATGTTCTTATCAAACTTTGGGAAAAACGAGGCAAGCTTGATGTAAAATCTAATTATGTTGGGTATATCTATAGCATGACCCGCAATGCCTGTTTGGATTATTTAAGAGCCCATAAAAACAAACTTTCAAAAGAACTCATTAGCGACCAACAAGAACTTTGGCTCAATTACAATGCATTATCTAACGATGCTTACTCAACCATTATAGTAAATGAATTACAAAACTTGGTTGATAATGCTATTGCCGATTTACCGGAAAAATGCCAAAAGGTTTTTGTAAAAAGTAGAGTTGACGGTCTTGGGCACAAAGAAATTTCCGAAGAATTAAAAATTTCCACAAAAACAGTCGAAAACCATATAACTAGGGCTCTTAGAGAACTACGCGTGGTCTTAAAAGAGTATCTTCCCATCCTTTTTTTCTAATTTTTACATTTTCAACTAGGGGGTAATTCATCTATTTACGTCATGTAAATAAATACTGCTCAACATCAAGATGAATAAAAGGGACATTATAGCTTTGGCTGAGGATCGACTTTCTGAAAAAAGAAAGCAGGAAGTCATTAAATGGTTGCTTAAGAACCCTGAGCGGCAACAACAATACCACAAAATAAAAGCTAAACATGTAGCTAAACTACTGAGGGAATCTCAAAAAGCAACTAAAAATAGCCGTTTTACACTCAGCATATTTCAATACATAGGCTATGCCGCTGTTTTAACGATCTTGTTTTCCTTAGCGTTTTTATATAAACCAACGAAAGACAGCATAAAAATAGAACAGCCTTCTCTTCTTATGGCCACAACTTCTGTTGGTGAAAATAAAACCATAGAACTATCTGATGGCACGGTAATTATGCTCAATTCCAACACTTCCATCTCATATCCTTCCATATTTAGTACAAACAATAGAGAAGTGGTTTTACAAGGTGAAGCCTTCTTTGATGTTACTCACGATGCTAACAGACCTTTCATTGTAAAAACTGATGGCGGCATGAAAATTCACGTTTTAGGAACCAGTTTTAATGTTAAATCCTATCCGGAAGACTCTCATATGGAGACTACCTTGGTATCTGGTAAAGTAAGAGTCGTAGAGGAAAAGGACAATAAAACAGTATTTCTGAATCCTTCACAACGCGCTACTTATATAAAGAAAGAAGACAAGATTATTATTGATAAGGTAGACACGGAAGTTTTCACCGCTTGGCGAGAAGGAAAACTTGTTTATGATGAAACCCCTATTCGTGAGGTAATTAGCGACCTAAAAAGAAAGTATAGAATTTCTATAGCGGTTGCTTCTCCCGAAATCATGAATTATAAGTATACCGGTACTTTTGACAATCTTACTATAGAAGAAATTTTAGACCTCTTTGAGGTATCATCACCTATAAACTACAAACTAACTCAAAACAAAATCACACTACATATGACAGAATGAAACTAAAAAAAGAAGGGGAAAGTGCGGCAACACTTCCCCCTTTAAAAAATTATCTAACTACCTAGTAATTAAACAACTTAAACTATTCAAAATTATGGAAAAAAAAGCTAATTTTTTTTCAAAAATCCCTATTGTCCGGATAATGAAAATCTACGTCATCTTATTGACAATTACTTTAAGCAAATTATTTGCCTCTGAAGCTAATGCCCAAAGCATTTCGTTAGACTTGAACAACGTAAAGTTGAAGAAGATCCTAAACGAAATTGAGCGTAAAAGTAACTACAGTTTTTTCTACAACAACAGCATTATCGATGTATACAAAAGAAAGTCGTTAAATGTGGAAGAGAAAAATGTAACCGAAGTATTGGAGACTCTTTTTGAAGATTCCGATATAGACTTCAGTTTTGTTCGGGATCAAATTATATTGTTTCCAAAGGACAATCCCGAAATCAAAGAAAAAATCGAAAGCCTCCTCAACAAGCAAGTAGATAAAATGCCTTCGGTTCTAAGTCCGCAAAAAATAAATGAACTCATAAAATCCAACGTACAGTTCACGGTACAAGGGCAAGTTTCGGATAATTCCGGAACGCCTATACCAGGGGTTACCATTTTGGTAAAAGGAACCTCAAAGGGTACCGTCACGGATTTTGACGGCAACTATAGTATTATGGCAGATGTTGGTGACATCCTTTCCTATAGCTATATTGGTTTTACCACTAAAGATGTACCCGTTAGTGATCAGAAAACCATTAATGTAACCCTTGAGGAGAACGTAGATGCCCTTGAGGAGGTAGTTGTTGTAGGTTATGGTACCCAAAGAAAATCGGACCTTACAGGTGCCGTCAGTGCCGTTAGCAGTGAAGATCTGTTAAAAGCTCCGGTTAATAATGCACTGCAAGGTATGAGAGGCAAAGTTGCGGGTGTCAATGTATTCTTAAACTCCGGTTCGCCAACGGGATCCCCTAGAATTGTAATCCGTGGTGTGGGTACAATTAACTCTTCTTCTGATCCACTTTATGTGGTGGATGGTGTGGTTATGGATGATATTAAGTTCATTAATCCAAATGACATTGAGCGTATGGAAGTATTAAAAGATGCTTCTTCAGCTGCAATATACGGTGCAAGAGGTGCCAATGGTGTGGTTTTGATCACTACCAAACGAGGAGGTCAAGATGGTAAGGTAACCATTGGTTATGACGGATTTATTAGTGTGGGAAGCATCCGTAAGAAAATGGATCTCCTTGATGCAGATGAGTGGTTGGAAGTGGTTAGAACAGGTATGGAGAATACTCCAAAATACAGACCGGACTCCCCTGCCCCAGTTTTTACGGCCAATGACCCTAATTTATTTGATGCGAACGGGAACCCGTTGTACAATACGAATTGGCAAGATGAAGCCACAAGAACGGCCTTTTCTACCAACCATCAATTATCCGTTCAGCAAGGAAACGAAAAATCATCTGTTGGTGTTTTTCTTAATTACTCCCATGTAGAGGGTATTATGTTAAACAATAAATTAGATCGTATTAGCGGTAAAATTGCTTACGATGTTACCCCTAAAGATTGGTTGAAAATTGGTGTGAACCTTTTGGTAAACGATGTAAAGGATACGGAATTTGAAGAAGGCGGTGGCGGCCAATCTCCACGTAGAACAATGATTGAGATGCCTCCTATTTTTCCTGTAAAATTTCCTGATGGAACATGGAGCAATAGCCAAATGATCGATGACGCATATAACTTAGAGTCCATGTCCAATCCTGTTCATGTACTAGAAACTCAAGAACGTTTTTGGGAAAGAAACCAAATGTTCGGAAACTTTTATATGAGTTTCAATATTCTTCCGGGATTGGATTTTAGAACCCAATTTGGTTTTGACAAAAACATTAGAAACAAAAAAGAATATTCTCCTAGAGATTTGGTAAACATTTCTTCTCCTGACGGTTACGCTAGAATATTCAACGAAAAAAGTCTTTACTGGCAGCAGGAAAACTATTTGACCTACAATAAAGAATTTGGCAAGCATAGAGTTAATACCATGTTGGGTCTAAGTTGGCAGGAGCGTGAATATGAATCCTCTACTATTTTCGCCAGAGGTTTTAGTGATGATTTCTTCCGTTATAACAATATTGGTTCTGCTAGCAACCCAAGTGCTCCTGAGTCAGCATCTGAAGAATGGTCTCTTAATTCCTATTTTGTAAGGGCGGGTTACACTTATGACGATAAATATTTAATTACACTTACAGCAAGAGCGGATGGTTCATCAAGATTTGGAAAAGACAACAAATACGGATACTTCCCTTCCATAGGTGTAGGATGGAATATTAGTGAGGAATCATTTATGGAAAATGTAAATTTCATCAACCGTATGAAATTACGTGGTAGCTACGGTATTACCGGTAACACCGAAATTCCACCATATAGTTCTTTGGCCACTGTTTCCTCGGGAACTGTTTTAATGAACGGATCACGTGTAAGCGCTAGTTCCGTAAACCGTTTGGCCAACCCTGGGCTAGAATGGGAAAAGACAAGTCAGTTTGATATAGGTCTTGATTTAGCAGCTTTTGATTACCGCTTACGTTTTGAATTTGATTACTACGATAAACTAACCAAAGACCTGTTGCTAGATAGACCTGTTCCTTACACTTCTGGGTTTACCTCTGTAAGAGACAATATTGGTTCAGTATCCAACAAAGGAATTGAAGCAATGATAAATGCGGAAATTATTCGTGGTGCAGATTTTGGATGGGAGTCATCCATTAACATGAACTATAATAAAAACACCATTGAAAGTTTAGGTGAAAATGACGAAGATATTGAGCCAGGTCCATTTTGGGTTTCAGGTAGCCAAACTATTCTTCGTGTGGGCGAATCATTAAGTTCTTTCTACGGTTATGAGAGATTGGGAACTTGGGGCACAGATGAAGCTGCGGAAGCTGCTTTAATAGGTGCCGTACCAGGTGAAGCCAAACGTTCCACAGACAAAAGAATCCTTGGTAATGGCTTACCGGATGTTACGGGAAGTTTCATCAACAATTTCAGATATAAGAATTTTGACTTCACTGCTGACATTCAATTTGTTGCAGGTGTTGAAATCATGCAACAATACTATCACTCTACTGAAGACCGTAGTGGTATTGCAAATGGTTTATCTACTATTCTATATGACGGATGGACAGAGAATAACCAGAACACCATGGTTCAAGAAATCAGAAACCAAGCATATGCGGGGCAGAACAGCCAAGTAGATAGCAGATGGGTTGTTGATGGTTCATACATAAGAGGAAATCTTTTCTCTTTAGGTTATACCTTCAATGAGCAGTTTTTAGACTTAATGGGGCTTAATAACCTAAGGGTTTATGCGAGTGCAGAAAATGTATTTGTAATACATTCCAAAGATTTTCAGGGCTATGACCCTGAAGCCACTTCTTGGGAAGGCAACCAATGGGGGCAGAATATTTTCTTCTTCCAGTACCCAAAACCTAGAACGTTCACCTTAGGTTGTAGCCTTAAATTTTAACCCTTAAAAAAGAAAAATCATGAAAATTAAATATATAGCTTGTTTAATAGGCCTTGTTTTACTCGGTTCTTGTGACGATTTCTTAGAGGAAGAGCCTTTGAGCGAATTGAGTTCAGACCAATTCTTTTCAGAACCGGACCATGCCTTTAGTGCAGTAAATTCTTTATATAGAACGGGAGCACCAAGTATGACAGACGGCGGAGTTTATAGTGGTACCCCATTAATGCTGGGTGCTTATATGAGCGGATTCTTCACCAATGAATATGCGGGTCAAGAATTACATGTAAGTAATACGCAACAGCTAACGTTAAACGGGGAGAATATTGGTGGATATCTTCAGGATAGATGGAGAGAATTATATCTAGGAATCTCTAGAGCTAATAATGCTATTAGATATATTCCCGAAACCCCAGAATTAAATGACGCCCAGAGAAACCAATTATTGGCAGAAGCTAAATTTTTTAGAGCTTTTGCATATTATTATTTGGTAAGATGGTTTGGTCCAGTTCCGTTAACAACAGAGCCTTACGAATCAATAGAGGACCTTTACTTGGAACGAAGTTCTATTGCCGATGTATATGGCCTAATAGAGTCCGACCTTACAGAAGCCTTGGCGCAAGGTAATTTACCTAAATTGAGTATGGTAGACAATGGCAAACGAGTTACATCTGGTGCCGTAGCCTCGCTTTTGGCCGAGGTATACCTGACTATGAGCGGCAACCCTTTAAATGCCGATAGATATTCAGAAGCCGCATCTCTAGCACAAAAAATCATCAATGGGGAGTATGGTTCTTATGCGTTAACTCAACATGATGAAGCCGGTGGATCTGTAGATTTTGAGAACTCCGCTTACAACAAAATCAGAAAGGGAGATGCATCTGCTATAGAACATATTTACGTTAAAGAATATGACCCAGAAATAGGTACAGCCGTTTACCCAAGGTATTCATATCCCGTTGCTTTGGCTTCCGAAGTGTTGTATGATATTACCAACGGCGCATACCAGCCTTCTAGCCAATTCTTGGATTTCTATAATCCCGATGAAGATTTAAGGGCTCAGGAAAGACAGTATTTTCATAGTACGTATTTGCCAACTGGTCAAACCTTTGCAACGGCACCTTTTGTATGGCATGATGATACCGCCATTTTTGAAACTGCCAACTCAGGAAAGGATTTTGCAATGTATAGCTATGCAGATGTACTTTTAATTGCTGCGGAAGCTGTTGCCATGAGTAGTGGTGTTAATGCCGATGCCGTGGATTATTTGGCACAAGTTAGAAGCCGAGCTTATTGGATGCAGGATTCTGCCACTATAAGTGCCGAACTATCTGGATTGGGAACAGATGCATTTGTAGAGGAAGTCTGGAAGGAAAGACATAGAGAATTGGTATTCGAGTTTAAAAACTGGTTCGACATTGTTCGTACCGGTCAATTTCCAGTGGCGGACGCCCCTGGCACTATATCTTTTGTTAATGCAGTAGGTCATACCACCGAACAAGGCAAACAAATTGAACAGAAGCATTTGTTGTTGCCATTACCGGGACCTGAATTACAAAGAAATCCTGCATTAGGAACTGAGAATAACGGCTATTAACCAAACTAAGCCATTTATTGAGAAGCCCGCCAACAAATGTTGGCGGGCTTTCTTTTTAGTTTAATCGAACTAACATTTTTCGTTATATGTACTCTTACGGGTATAAAACAACAGATTCCCACAAAAAGTTATGGGAATCCGTGTAAACTAATTAG
>NZ_RCNR01000075.1 GCF_009725985.1 Zobellia amurskyensis | reverse complement strand
ATTTTATATGGTTTCTGGTTTAATCGAATTCAGAAACAAAGTGAAGCTTTACGCTCGGATATTTTTGTTGGGTCATCTGCAATGAGAATTGCGAATCGGCTAAAAAGACCAATTGATTTCTTTTATCCTTGGCCAAAAATTTCTGTTTTACCCTTTTGAATTCTTTAAACTCATCATTTTTCGGGTCTGATGGTTCTACCCAACAAGCTTTAAATACAGGGAAATTTTCATAGGTACATTTAGCTCCATACTCATGCTCAAGACGATATTGGATTACTTCAAACTGGAGTGCTCCAACAGTACCAATAACCTTTCTACCATTTAATTCAAGGGTAAACAACTGTGCTACGCCCTCATCCATCAACTGGTCAATACCTTTGTAAAGTTGCTTGGACTTCATTGGGTCGGCATTGTTAATATACCTAAAATGCTCCGGAGAGAAGCTTGGAATGCCTTTGTAGTGCAGTTCTTCGCCTTCAGTAAGCGTGTCTCCAATTTTAAAATTACCGGTGTCGTGAAGTCCAACAATGTCTCCGGGGTATGATATATCTACAATCTCTTTTTTCTCGGCAAAAAAAGCATTAGGGCTCGAAAATTTCAGCTTTTTACCATTTCTAACATGCAGATAAGGCTTATTCCGCTCAAATGTACCCGATACAATTTTTATGAACGCCAGACGATCACGATGTTTAGGGTCCATGTTTGCATGTATTTTAAATACAAAACCGGACATTTCCTTTTCATTCGCGTCTACAATTCGTTCTTCTGCTTTTTTAGGGCGGGGTGAAGGTGCTATCTCAATGAAACAGTCTAATAGTTCTCGAACTCCAAAATTATTCAATGCAGAACCGAAAAATACGGGTTGTTGCGTACCTTGTAAATAACTCTCTTTATCAAAATCAGGATATACACCTTTTACCAACTCTAAGTTGTCGCGTAATTCTTCGGCGGCTTTATTCCCAATTATTTTTTCAAGTTCCGGGCTTTCGATAGAATCAAAAGCTATAGTTTCTTCAATATTCTTTTTACTGTCACCACTAAAAAGGTTGATATTCTTCTCGTAAATATTATAAATTCCCTTAAAATCATAACCCATACCAATTGGGAAACTCAAAGGGGTTACGGATAGGCCAAGTTTTTGTTCTAAGTCATCAAGAAGATCAAATGCATCACGTCCTTCCCTGTCCAGTTTATTGATGAAAACAATAATAGGAATTTTCCGCATTCGGCATACTTCTACCAATTTTTCTGTTTGTTCCTCCACACCTTTAGCAACATCAACAACTACTATTACGCTGTCTACGGCCGTTAAAGTCCTAAAAGTATCCTCTGCAAAATCTTTGTGCCCAGGGGTGTCAAGAATGTTTATTTTCTTGTCCTTATATATAAATGCCAATACAGATGTGGCAACGGAAATACCACGTTGTCGCTCTATTTCCATAAAGTCACTCGTGGCGGTTTTCTTTATTTTGTTGTTTTTTACGGCTCCTGCCTCTTGAATTGCCCCACCGAATAAAAGAAGTTTCTCGGTTAATGTAGTCTTTCCGGCATCCGGGTGTGATATAATCCCGAAAGTTCTACGTCTTTGAATTTGGTCTTTAAAACTCATGAAGAAAATTTGTGCAAAAATACATTAAATTATAGTTGTGACCTGATTTAAGTTGAGTTAAAACCAAGCTTTTGGACCGTGGTTAAAGCTTGGTTCTATACAAAAAGATATGGTTTGGGACATATCGATGAACGGTAAACAAAAATCGATTTCATTATTTTTACGTTTATATCAGGCTCAATAATATTGATTTTAAAATAAGCCGAAAGTCATTGATTTCAGTCCTTTACCGAATATATTTGCCTTTGATGGGTAATTGATAATTTATACTTTCAAAACAATTTGGTTAACGAAATATTAAATATATCTTGCACCTAGAATTGAAGTGTCCCAACTTCTTACTACCCACATTTTTGACCTACACGCCATGGTGATTAGTTTAATAAAAGCTAAACATTTATGGAAAACTTTACTCTACTGAATTTTAAGAACAAAACGTTCAAGGCATTTGCTTACGTAATTGCCATAGTCCTTTTTGGCATAAATAGCTCCTTTGGGAATTTCTCCGATACTTTGGAATCAGGGAAAACGACCAACGTAGAAGTACAACCAGCTTACATGTTTGATGCTGATGGTTGTACTCGTCTAGATAATAAGGAGATTAGACCTGGAGATTTTGGCTTTCCTGACGGTGTTACAGATGGCAGCCTGTCTGCGGACAATGTAGATGTAAGCTCCAAGTGGGGACTTCCTGCAGGTTCTATTTTGGTAAGTGTACAAGGGGCTAGTACAAAAAGCTCTTTGGGACTTTTTGAAGTCAATAAAGATTTGCCGGCTACCTTTACTTTTTCAGGAACTGTTCCGGTACAAATTATAGCAGAGCATTCTGCACGGGTTGACTCTAACCACAGAGATGGTATTCTTGCTTTGGACAATGTAGAGTATGTTCAGACTACGGCCTTACCTTCAGGTATTATTTCTGGTAATGAAACCAATGATTACTTTGTTGAAAACACTACGGCAGCTCCTATTTATGGTCCTAATCGTTTTGTATGGTTATCACAAGGTTTGGCAAATGAAGTTCAGTTCTATACTACTTCTAGTTTTCCTGTAAACGGTATTCGTTTAAGAGTTATACCTGTTATATGTCCGGATACAGATGGTGATGGTGTTAACGATAATGTAGATTTGGATGATGATAATGATGGTATTTTGGATACAGTTGAAGATCCTAATATTGACGGTGATGATAATCCGCTTACAGACCCTTATGATTTAGATGAAGACGGTATTCCAAACCATTTGGATATTGATTCGGATAACGATGGTATTCCTGACAATGTAGAGGCTCAAACTACAGATGGTTATATAGCACCAAATGAAGACGACGCCGCTACTTATGAATCGAACAATGGTTTAAACTCCGCTTACCCTGATGGATTAACTCCTGTAAATACAGATGGTACTGATGTAGAGGATTATCTTGATGCAGATAGTGATAATGATGATGTTCCTGACAATAACGAAGGAAACGATTTTAATTTTGACGGTATTCCGGATCAGACCTATACTGGAATAGATACAGATGGAGACGGTCTTGATGATGGTTATGAGGGCAGCGATGTTAATGACGGTTATGATGTTAATGATGAAATTGATGACCCAGCTAATGACTTACCCGATACTGATGGTACGGAAGATGTGAATTATCGTGATTTGGATGATGATGGTGATGGTATAAACACGCCAGATGAAGATGCGGATGAAGATGGTGACCCTACCAATGATGATACTGATGAGGACGGTACGCCAGATTATCTTGATTTTGATGAGGATACTACCACAGATACGGATGGTGATGGTGTTCCGGACATAACGGATTTGGATGATGATAACGATGGCATTTTGGATATGGTAGAAGACCCTGACACAGATGGAGATGATAATCCATTAACAAATCCATTGGATACGGATGAAGACGGTATTCCAAATCATTTAGATATTGATTCTGATGATGATGGTATTCCGGACAATGTTGAGGCTCAGACCACAGATGGCTATGTAGCTCCTAATGAAGATGATGAAGCGACTTATGCCGCTAACGATGGTTTAAACTCTGCTTACCCAGATGGATTGACTCCTGTTAATACAGATGGAGAAGACACAGAAGATTACATTGATTTGGATAGTGACAATGATACTGTTCCTGATAATAATGAAGGCAATGACTTCAATTTTGATGGTAAGCCAGATCAGACTTATACAGGAATAGATACAGATGGAGACGGTCTAGATGATGGTTACGAGGGTAGCGATGTAAACGATGGTTTTGATGTAAATGATGAAATTGATGATCCTGCCAACGATTTACCTGATACAGATGGAACGGAAGATGTAAATTATAGAGATTTGGATGATGATGGTGATGGCATTGATACGCCAGACGAAGATATTGATGGAGACGGAGACCCTACCAATGATGATACTGATGAAGATGGTACTCCAGATTACTTAGATCCAGATTCTAACCCTAATGATAAGGATACAGATGGTGATGGTGTTCCGGATACAGTAGATTTAGATGATGATAACGACGGTATTCTGGACACGGTAGAAGATCCTAACACAGATGGAGATAATAATCCGTTAACCAACCCATTGGATTCTGATGGAGATACTATACCTAACCATTTAGATATTGATTCTGATGATGACGGTATTCCGGATAATGTTGAGGCTCAGACTACAGATGGCTATATAGCACCTAATGAGGATGACCAAGCAACATATGAAGCCAATGATGGATTAAATTCCGCATACCCTGATGGATTGACGCCTGTTAATACAGACGGTACCGATGAAGTAGATTACTTGGATTCGGATAGTGATAATGATTTAGTATTTGATCACAATGAAGGAAATGACTTTAATTTTGATGGGGCACCTGATCAATCTTTCACAGGAACGGACACGGATGGAGATGGTCTAGATGATGGTTATGAGGGTAGCGATGTAAACGATGGTTTTGATGTAAACGATGAAATAGATGACCCTGCAAATGATTTACCTGATACAGACGGTACTGAAGATGTAAATTACCGTGATTTGGATGACGATGGTGACGGCATTGATACACCGGACGAAGATGGAAACAACAACGGAGACCCTACTGATGATGACCTTGACGGAGACGGTACTCCTTCATACCTTGATTTAGAAGAGGATACTGAAATTGTAGTAATGCAAATGGTAACTCCAAATGGCGATGGTAAAAATGAATTCTTGTGGATTGAAAATGTAGACAAGGCCTTGGACAATAGCCTTAAAATTTTCAACAGATGGGGTGTAGCTGTATATGAAGGAGAAGATTATAACAACCAGAACAATGTGTTCGATGGTAGGTCAAAAGGAAGGTCTACTATAGCTGGCCAAGACTATTTACCAGCGGGTGTGTATTTTTATATCTTTGAGTATACCACTGTAAACAAGAAGAATATAACTGATAGTGGTTATATTTACATCAGCAAATAATCTATAAAGTAGATATGATTATAAAAAACAAGCTACTAGCGGCCTTATTTTTGGTGTTGGTTTATTGTCAGACGGCTTCAGCCCAACAAGACGCCCAATACACTCAGTATATGTTTAATACCATGAGCGTTAACCCGGCCTATGCTGGTTCTAGGGGGCAACTCAGTATTGCGGGGCTTTACCGGTCGCAATGGGTAGGTTTAGACGGGTCTCCGGAAACTTTTACCATTAACTTACATTCTCCGATCAGAAACAGTAAAGTGGGCTATGGTTTATCTATAGTCAATGATAAGATAGGGGAGGGCACTGTTCAAGAAACGTATATAGATGGATTAATTTCCTATTCAATTGATGTGTCTCTTAAGGGCAAACTATCTTTTGGATTAAAATTGGGAGGTAACATTCTTAATTTGGATTTTGAGCAATTAAGACAAAGACCTGGTTTTGAAGAAGCTGTTGGTACGGATAATATTGAGAACCGATTCTCTCCTAACGTAGGTTTGGGAATGTACTACCATACCAATAAATTCTATGCGGGTCTTTCTGCACCCAATTTATTAGAGGTAGAACATTTTGATACTGAAGATTCTGACGCTAATCAAATTGATTTTTTGGCCAAGGACCGTGTTAACTTTTATTTGATTACGGGGTATGTGTTTGATTTAAACGATAATTTTAAGTTCAAACCGGCTCTTTTAACAAAGGTTGTAGGTGGAGCGCCACTTCAGGTAGATGTATCGGCTAATTTTCTGTTTGCAGAGAAGTTTTCTTTTGGTGCGGCCTATAGATGGGATGCTGCGGTAAGTGGTCTGGCGGGCTTTCAGATATCTGACCAAGTTATGCTAGGGTTGGCCTATGATAAAGAAACAACAGATTTTGGTAGTACGCAGTTCAACAGCGGATCTTTTGAAATTTTTCTAAGATGGGAATTGGTGAAATCATTTGAAAAACTAGTTTCTCCGCGTTTCTTCTAAACCTTGCCTTATGATAAAAAAAATACACATTCTATTTGTTTTGGTCTTTTTTATGGGCGTGAGTTGTTTTGCCCAAGAGAAGTTAATTACCAAGGCCAATGAAAAATATGACGAATACTCTTTTAGTCCGGCTATCGATATTTATAAAAAGGTGCTTGACCGAGGGTACGCTTCAGCAGACCTGCTTAAGAAATTAGGTAACTCTTATTATTTCAACGCAGATTATGAAGATGCATCAAAGACCTATAAAAGGCTCGTAGAGGAATATCCGGATGAAATTGGTCCTGAATATTTTTTCAGATATGCCCAGACTCTAAAAACTTTGGAAGACTATGATGCTTCAAAAGAAGTTATGGCTAAATTTTTAGAAGCTACTTCAGATGACGTAAGAGCTACTGCTTATAAAGATGAGAAAGACTATTTAAGCGATATTAAAAGAAATTCAGGCAGATACAACGTATCACCTTTTCAATATAATTCTCCGTATTCAGAATTTGCACCTTCTTTCTATAAAGAGGGTCTTATCTTTTCTTCAGATAGGGACACCGGAAACTTTGCTCGATACCGTCATACCTGGAATTCAAAAGATTTTTTGGATTTATATAAAGTAAATGCTGATAGTATTTCTCAAGGCACTGTTATTAAGTTCGGCGATCATGTTAATACAAGGTTGCATGAATCAACTTCTACAGTAAACAAGGCAGGGGATGTCCTATATTTTACTCGAAATAACTTTAAATCGGGTAAATACGTAAAAGATGAAAAAGGAGTAATTCGTCTTAAAATATTCAAGGCTAAAATGGTGGAAGGCGTCTGGTCTGAAATTGAAGAGCTACCTTTTAATAGTAATGATTACTCAGTTGCACATCCAACTTTAAGTCCAGATGAAAAGACGTTATATTTTGCGTCGGATATGCCCGGTTCTTTAGGTGAATCAGATATTTTCAGGGCTGCCATTAACGATGATGGAACCTATGGAACTCCTGAGAATCTTGGATTGGTAATTAATACGGAAGCAAGGGAAACCTTTCCTTTTGTCTCAAGTGAAGACGTTCTATATTTTTCTTCGGACGGTCACCCAGGTCTTGGCGGCTTGGATATTTTTGCTACTAAAGTAGCCAAAGGAAGATTAGACGGAAACATTATGAACGTTGGTGAACCGGTTAATGGACGTATGGATGACTTTACGTTTATCTTTAACGAAGAAACAAAAAAAGGATACTTTGCATCTAACCGTTCAGAAGGGCAAGGAGCCGATGATATTTATGCTTTTCTAGAAACCAAATCATTAGTAATTGACTGTGAGCAAGCTATTTCTGGTGTGGTTAGGGATAAGATATCCAATGAACCGTTAATCGGGGCTTCGGTAAAGGTTATTAATGAAAATAATGAAGAGATTATGTCTGCCATTACAGATGCCGAAGGTAAATATGATTTATTGGTAGACTGTACTCAGGGTAATTTTGTAAGGGCCATGACAGAAGGGTATATCCCATCTGAAGAGTATTTAGGGAAATCTGATGGTGAACCCAAAACAATAGACTTTTATTTAGAGAGAAACTCAATTAGTGCAGGTTTTGGGGACGATTTAGCTAAACTATTACAGTTAAGTACCATCTATTTTGACTTTAATAAGTACAACATTCGTAAAGATTCTGAAATAGAGGTTGAGAAAGTAATAGCAGCCATGGAGAAATACTCTAGTTTGAGAATCAAAGTCAATTCCCATACGGATAGTAGGGGTAAAGACTCTTATAACTTATGGCTTTCTCAAAAACGGGCCGAAGCTACAGTTAACTATATGGTAAAAAGAGGAATAGCCAAAGAAAGAGTAGATGGAGAAGGCTTTGGTGAAACAAAGTTGATAAACCAATGTGCCAACGGTGTTAAATGCTCGGATAAAGATCATGAGTTGAACAGACGGTCAGAGTTTATTATCCTTGAATAATTCAATACTTATATAACATAGAATAACAAAGGCAGCTACTTAAAAATAGCTGCTTTTTTTATGGGACAATATGCTATAAAGTAATAAGGTCTTTAATCGATTAAGTATATATTTTAAAGGTAATTCAGCACGCTTTGAAATGCCTTAACATTGCAAAAACTATCAGTTACGCCTACAATTGGGGTCTTCACAACAAATTTTTCTTAAGTAGCTTAAGTACAGATATATTTGCTCGTTCATGCGTCCGATCTGTTCGGTCGGCAAATATTCAAAGCTCTATTGAGTTGCTAAAAATGTTGTATAACCATACCAAGCTTTTTTATGTTTTTTTGGCGATGCTGTGTTCGTTACAGTTGGTCGCACAAGAAACCTATCGCGATAATTTTAGCAGTGTATCCTATTCAAATAATAATGGTAGTTCTAACTTCTCTACAGATTGGGTAGAAACTGGTGATTCAAACAACGGACCTGCCAGTCAATATATTAGAATTAGTAGTAATAGATTGGAATTGTACTATATATGGTCAGAAACTATTCGTAGGTCGGCCAATCTAAATGGAGCTGCAACTGCGGTTCTCAGCTTTGATTATAGAGCCATAAGCTTAACGGGAGGAAGAGCTTTGGGAATACAAGTTTCCAACAATGGAGGGGCGTCATATACAACAGTAGGTACTATTGACGGAGATAATACCACAGGAACTTATACCCGAGATATATCCGGATTTATTTCGGCAACCACAACGGTAAGGTTTGCTAAATCTGGTAGCAACTGGAATAATAATGATTATGCCTATATCGATAATTTTCAGATATCGGCAACTTTTCCTGCGCCCATACCTGTTTTAGAGGTAAACGATGTAACTGTAGATGAAGATGCAGGCAATGCTACATTTACGGTACGTCATACGGGAACAAACGCAACAACTCCGTTTACGGTCAATTACCGAACAGTAGATGGGTCTGCAATAGATGGCAGTGATTACACGTCTACATCCGGTATTTTAAACTTTAATGGTACTGCGGGGGATACTGAGACTGTAACCGTTCCTATTTTAAATGATGGTACTATAGAAAATCCGGAAAATTTTACATTGGAATTTACTCTGGCATCAGACCCTCAAGTAGATATTAGCGATACGGCAACAGGTACTATTATAGATGATGATGCCCTAATAATGACCAATGGGGGTAGTGCAACTACATGTAGTGATACCTTTTTTGATCCGGGTGGACTTTCCAATTATTCCAACAACCAAGATGTAACCTATACGATATGTCCAGATACGGCCGATACCTATCTGAATGTCAATTTTACCAGTTTTGAAATTGTTTCCGGTGATATTTTATACATATACGACGGTAATTCAACAGGTGCAACGTTAATAGGTCAATATGATAGCGCAAATGTGCCAACTTCAATAAACTCCTCAGCCGCATCAGGTTGTTTAACATTTCGGTTCGTTTCTAACGGAAGTAATACCGGAGCAGGTTGGGAGGCAGAAATCAATTGTTTTCCTGACGGTCCCATTATTATAATTGAGGACATTACAATAGATGAAGATGTGGGTAATGCAGTATTTACGGTAAGATCTACCAGAGCTGCCCATGGTAGAAATGTATTCTTATTCGGTTTTGTTGAGGCGCCTTTTACGGTAGATTTTCAAACTGTAGACGGACTAGCATTAGCCGGTAGTGATTATACGGCTACATCTGGTACATTAACGTTTACAGGAGAACTGAATAACATTCAAACCATCTCAGTGCCTATAGCTAATGATGGTGTACCTGAATTTGCAGAAGATTTTGATATTGTTTTTACAGGGGCAACTGCTCAGTATGCCGTTGTAAACTATAATGATACGGGTAAAGGAACCATAAATTCTCAAATCTTGGCAAATGACCCTTTAACGTTATTTCAAGAATTTGATGGATATTATGATTACTCTACCACTGGGGGTACATTGCGTACCAGTCCTAATGGTGCTAGCCCTTGTGCGGTTACCACATCATCTTCCAATAGTTTGGTTTCTCCTGTTCCGGCAACGGCAACAGTTGAAAGGGCATATTTATATTGGTCGCATTCTAGTACGGTACGTGATGCGGATGTAACTTTTGAAGGACAAAGTGTTTCTGCTAATTTCCTGTATCAAACCTCATTAGGTAACAGAAACTTTTTTGGATACGTAAGTGATGTAACCACCATAGTTCAAGGTGTATCTAATTTATCAAGTAACGTCTTTAATTTTAGTGGCCTCACGATTAACAATACAGGAGAATACTGTACAACGAGTACAGTTCTTGGTGGCTGGGCGTTAATGGTGTTTTATGAAGACCGTTCCTTGCCGGCCGTAAATATAAACTTATATCAAGGTTTTGACGGATTAAGCAATGATGGTAATTCGTTTACGCTAGATTCATTTTATGCCATATCGGGAACAGGGGCAAAGGCCTCATTTTTATCTTGGGAAGGTGATCCAGATTTAAATGGATCTAGTTCAGGTTCTACCAACCCGGAAGAATTGTCCATTACCAACCAAAGAAATCAAAACTTTGTACTTACGGGAGATGGAGGCCAAACAGGTAATAACTCCTATAATTCTACAATTTATGACAACACTGTAGGTCCACCGGTTTATAACAATGCCAGTACTTATGGTGTAGATTTAGATACGTATGATATATCATCGTTCATACAACCAGCGGATAGTGAGGTTACGGCTAATGTTGATGTAGGTCAGGATTTTGTGATTTCTGCAGCGGTGGTCTTGAAAGTTCCATCAAACCTAATTGCAGGTCGTGTTTTTGAGGATGTTAATTATCCAGGAGGCCCAGGTAGAGATCAATTGACTTCTGGAGGGGTAGGAATCTCAGGTGCAATCGTAGAACTTTTTGATTCTTCCGGCACTTTCATCCAAAGAAAAAATACGGAGGCAAATGGAAATTACTCATTTGGAGGTATGGCAGATGGCGATTATTTTATAAAAGTTGTCAGTTCAACCGTACGGTCTACCAGAGATAGCGGAGCTAACTGTTCGGCATGTTACCCGGTTCAGACGTATAAGACCGAAATGGTAGCTGGTAGTATTACAGATGTAACAGATGAAGTTGGCGGGGCGGACCCAACGGCTGGTCAAGATGTATCGTTAGGTGTTTTTAATAATGCTCAAAGTATCTCTAGTGTTGAGGTAGCAGGTAATGGTGTTGTAGGTATCAATTTTGGATTCAACTTTAATACTATAGTAAATACCAATGAAATCGGGCAGGGGTCATTGACTCAATTTATTAAGAATTCTAATGACATTGGTGAAGTTGGTTTGGATATTGAAGCTAATGGTATATTCGATCCTGCAGCAGGTGAGGATACCTCTATATTTATGATACCTTCTACTAGTGATCCATTAGGACGTACCGCAGATGCCAATTTTGCGAATGGTTATTTTAATATTACCATGTCCAATCCTAATGAATTTCCCGTAGTAACGGGTAACAATACTGTTATTGACGGTCGTACGCAAACCGCTTATTCGGGTAATACAAATGCAGGAACCGTTGGTTCTGGAGGTACGGGTGTGGGAGTTTCAAATACTAATTTGCCAAACTTTGATAGACCCGAAATTGAATTGTACAGCCCAACAGGTGATGTACTGCAATTGAATAGTACAAATGTGGTAACGCGTAATATAGCTGTCCGTGCCAATAATAATGCTGGAATTATCATTCAGGGTGGGTCTGCTACCGTATCGCATAGTTTACTGGGAGTTAATGCTCGTGGCAATGCATCAGGTAATATAGATTATGGAGTGGAAGTTACTGGAGGTACATCCATTATAGACAGTAATTATATTGCGAGAAACACAGACGAAGGTATTTTGGTCAACGGAGGAACATCAACCGCTATTCAAAATAATCATATTACAGACAATGGAAACAATGCTTGTTTTGATAATATAAAAATTAGTGGTGGGTCAGGAATTACAATTCAACAAAATTTAATTGATAGGGCGGCTTCTTTGGGCATTGATGCAGAAGGAATTAGCGGTTCCTTGACAATTACAGAAAATACAATTACCAACTCAGGTCAGGATGGTGGTAAATGTTCCGGAGATGACGCAAACGTAGGTATTCGTTTAGATGGAAGCAATTCGTCCTTAACCAATAATATTGTAGCATCTAATGGCGGGGCAGGTATTGTTTTAAGTGGAGGGAATACATCTGGGAACCTAATTTCAAGGAACTCTATTTATGCAAACGGTACGGCAAGTCCTGCTTTGGGTATAGATATTGACCGATCCAATGGGTTGGGCGATGGTGTAACAATTAATGACTCTGGCGATACGGATAATGGTCCAAATGGTGCTATAAACTTTCCTGTAATCACGGGAGCGTATGTTTCAGGAACAAACCTAGTTGTAGAAGGCTGGTCAAGACCGGGAGCTACAATAGAGCTATTTGCAACGGATATTAACGAAGGTACTGCAGTTGTAGGTGATAATAGGCTAGGAATGACGTACGACTATGGTGAGGGACAACGATACCTTAACACCATGGTAGAAGGTTCTGCTTCTGATTCGGAATCAAGGACTACCACCTATAGTGATGATGATAACAATACGGACAATACCAACAAATTTAAGTTCAGTATTCCACTCCCTTCAGGTATCGGTTTAGGTAATACGGTAACCACTACGGCTACGTTGGCCAACTCCACTTCAGAATTTTCGCCCTTAAGTATCGTTAAGGCCTATACCGTAATTACGAACAGGCGAATAACTTACCGAGTAAAGCCTAACTAAAACGTTGTAGTTTGTTACCTCAAAAAACAAGGTGTTTGCCATTGTTTTTCAGGTGTATACAACAATTATTTCCGTAAGACGCATCTCTTCCTAATTTTGTATAAAAGGGTGGTTTGTTTTGATTTTACTAGATAGAATAAGCGCCCTTAACCAACCGACCATTAAGGATGAAAGAAATGAAATTGTACAAATGTATCTATGTACTAATTTTTCTTGTCAGTACCATTTCGTTTGCCCAAACCACTTTTACGGAAAGTGCCGCTTC
>NZ_RCNR01000074.1 GCF_009725985.1 Zobellia amurskyensis | reverse complement strand
CTTTTTTATTGATTTCTATTTGAGGATTTAAGAAACTGCTTTCAGTTTTTTAACGGTCTCATAAGATAATTTGTTTTCAGCATATGCTTTGGTGACCTTAAATTCAGATTCATCATTGCTCGGCATTTCAAACATGGCATCGGTGAAAATGGCTTCGCATAAAGATCGAAGACCTCTAGCGCCCAATTTATATTCAATTGCCTTTTTAACGATGTAGTCCAAAGCCTGGTCCGTAATGGTGAAAGTTATATCATCCATAGCGAACAGTTTTTCGTACTGCTTTATGATTGCATTCTTAGGTTCCGTAAGAATAGCTCTCAGCGTTTTCTCATCTAACGGATTCATGTGTGTCAATACTGGAAGCCTTCCTATAATTTCAGGAATTAGACCAAATTCTTTTAAATCCTTAGGGATTATATATTGAAGAATATTTTCTAAGTCTAAAACATCATCGGTTTTTGCAGCACTATATCCAATAGCTTGCATATTCAACCTTTTGGTAATGGCGCGTTCAATTCCATCAAAAGCACCTCCTGCTATAAACAGAATATTTTCGGTATTTACCTCAATGAACTTTTGGTCCGGGTGTTTTCTTCCTCCTTTAGGTGGGACATTTACAACCGTACCTTCAAGTAACTTAAGAAGCCCTTGCTGAACACCTTCACCGGATACATCTCGTGTAATGGAGGGGTTATCGCTTTTACGTGCTATCTTATCAATTTCATCAATAAAAACAATACCACGTTCCGCTTTTTCAAGGTTGTAATCAGCAGCTTGCAGTAAGCGTGTAAGAATACTTTCTACATCTTCACCTACATAACCGGCTTCGGTCAAAACTGTTGCATCTACGATAGCTAAAGGTACATTAAGCATCTTGGCAATGGTTTTGGCAATAAGGGTCTTTCCTGTTCCCGTTTGGCCTACCATTATAATATTGCTTTTTTGAATCTCTATATCGTCTTCTTTTGACTTGGGCTGTAAAAGCCGTTTATAGTGATTGTAAACCGCAACGGACATTACCTTCTTGGTGCGTTCCTGACCAATAACATAAGTGTCTAAAAATGTTTTGATATCAATAGGTTTCTTCAGTGTAAGTTCTGAAGAAAGATCATTGGTTTTGGTTTGTCTAGACTCTTCGGTGACAATACCATGGGCTTGCTCTATACATCGATCGCATATGTGTGCATCAAGACCTGCAATCAAAAGATTGGTCTCTGGCTTCTTTCTGCCACAAAACGAACATTCTAAATTTTCTTTAGCCATATTAAAGTATACTTTCTTTGAAAAATAAACGCAAATAAATACGTTTTGGTTCATCGTTTTACTCGAAAAACCAATTAGTTATGAGCATTTGGTCGAAATTATTCTTTCCCCCTTACCAAAATTTCATCTATCATGCCGTAAGCCTTGGCTTCTTCGGCTTTCATCCAATAGTCACGGTCACTATCTTCGTTTACCTTATCTATATTTTGACCAGAATGATTGGCTATGATCTCATATAATTCTGATTTCAATTTCAAGATTTCGCGGGCCGTGATCTCAATATCGCTCGCTTGTCCTTGTGCGCCGCCCATAGGTTGGTGGATCATAACTCTAGAGTGTGTTAATCCACTACGTTTTCCCTTTTCACCTGCACAAAGAAGTACGGCACCCATTGAGGCTGCCATTCCTGTACAAATAGTGGCAACGTCCGGAGCAATGAACTGCATGGTGTCATAGATGCCTAAACCGGCATAAACACTTCCTCCTGGGGAGTTAATGTATATCTGAATATCTTTTTTAGCATCTGTACTGGCCAAAAACAATAATTGTGCTTGTACAATATTTGCTACCTGATCATTAATGCCCGTTCCTAAGAAGATAATACGGTCCATCATTAATCTTGAAAATACGTCCATGGCAACAGCGTTCATCTGGCGTTCTTCAATAATGTTGGGTGTAAGACCAACGGGATACATGCTCGTTAAGATCGAATCGTAATAGGTACTGCTGATACCTTGGTGATTTATAGCGTAGTTCTTGAATTCTTTTCCGTAATCCATATTTTTTTGTTCGATGTTTAAGTACCCTGGGGTAATGAAATAAAAAAGGTGCCGAAAATAACATTTTCGGCACCGTAAAGATACTTATAATTTTTCGGAAATATTATCCGTAAACCTCCTTGACAAAGTTTTCATAAGTAACCTCTTTGGTCTTTAGGTTAACTTTCTCTTTGTATAGGGTGATTAATTTTTGACTCATTAACTGTTCGGACAAACGCTTTACTTCGTCTTGGTTACCCAATACACGAGCGGCAATATTGTCTAACTCTTCTTCCTGAGGGTTTAATTGGCCAAATTGTGCCATTTGCGACTTGATGAAGCCTTTTGCAAATTCTTTAAGTTCATCAAACTGAAGTTGAATGTCATTATCTTTAATGACTTTACCTTCTATAAGTTGGTAGCGAAGTCCTTTTTCAGACTTTTCATACTCTTCGTTGGCCTCTTCTTCTGTTAATGGGTTTTCGCCAGTAGTTTGTATCCACTTGGTCAAAAACTCTGAAGGAAGTTCAAATTTTGTGTTTTCGATGAAGTATTCGGTAATGTCATTCAATAACTTTTGATCTGACTGTTGCTCGAATTGTTTTTCGGAATCGTCCTTTATACGTTGTTTCAAGTCCTTTTCAGATTTAACCTCGTCTTTGCCAAAAAGCTTGTCAAAAAGCTCTTGGTCTAAAGTAGCAGGCTCTCTTTCGTTAATTTCTTCAATGGTAAAAGTAGCTTCAACGTCAAGGTCTGCAGCTTTTTCTTGAGAAACACCAAAAACACTAGAAAGCAAATAATCCTCTTTAAAAAGACCTTTTGATTTTAATGTAACAACATCACCTACTTTTTTCCCTTTTAGGGCGTCCAAAGCTTTTTTGCTCTTGATTTTGTCAAGTTCCAAAGTAGCTTTATTATCTATTTCAGCTTCTTCGTTCTTAAATGTACCGCTTACTTCGTTGTCTTTTTCTACAGCGTCTTTGCTTATAAGTTTTCCGTATTGCTTCTGAATACGTTCAACTTGCTCGTTTACCATTTTATCATCGGCAACGATTTTATAGTGGGTGATAGGTTTTTTTGTTTTTAACGGAACTTCAAAATCAGGAGCTAGACCTAATTCAAACTCAAAAGCTAGTTCTTCGTTGTCCCAATCAAAATTATCCTGTTGTTTAGGAAGTGGGTTTCCAAGAACATCCAACTTTTCCTCGGTAAGATATTTGTTAAGGTTGTCTTGAAGAAGTTTGTTTACTTCGTCTACCAAAACGGCTTTACCGTATTGCTTTTTTATTAAGCCCATTGGTACGTGGCCTTTTCTAAAACCAGGTACATTGGCCTGCTTTCTATAGTCACTTAGAATACTGTCTACCTTATCTTGGTAATCTTCTTTGGTGATGGCCACTTTAACGACGGCATTTAGATCGTCGATCTGCTCTTTTGTAATATTCATCTAAATCTTCTTTTTTGTTTCCATAAAATGGGATGCAAAAGTACTACAATTAATGTACCCTAGCAAGTTTTTAAACCGTTGAGATTCAAACAATCGTTACGATTTTTTATCCTCTTTCAAAAGAGAAAACAATATGGATTGAAGAAAGGATAATAAAAGGCTAAAAAGTATGGCCCATAAAATACCATCTACACTAAAGCCATCAATAAGATTATCTGCTAGGAAAATAATAATAGCGTTGATGACCAATAGGAACAAACCTAGGGTTAAAACGGTAACCGGTAAGGTGAGTATTACTAAAATTGGTTTTACTATAAAGTTTAAAAGACTCAGTGCAATGGCTACTATAATTGCCGTCATATAGCTATCTACGGAAACATGGGGTAATATTTTTGAAAGTATTACCACGGCAAGGGCACTTAATAGAACGCGTAAAATAAGTTTCATAGGTAAAGGGTGTTTGTTGTTGGAGGTGAATAATTTCACCACCCTTAAAGATAAAGATTTGTTATGATTTTAAGAATACCATTGATTTTTCAAAAAACTGTTTCGGGTTTTCGGCATGTAGCCAATGCCCGGCATTGTCTATAGTTTCTATTTGCGCCGCTGGAAAATGTTTCTTGAATTCAGAAATCTCATTGGGCATGATGTATTCCGATCGATCGCCACGGAGAAAAAGGACAGGGCCGTCATAACGGTCGGTAGTACCTATGTTTTCTCCAATTTCATTCATTTTTTCGCTTAAAACATTAAGGTTAAATCGAAAGCCTAATTGACCTTTTTCTACCCAATATAAGTTTTTGAGTAAAAATTGTCTTGTACCAAAATCAGTAATGTACTTGCCTAGTTCGGAATCAGCTTCGCTTCTAGAGGCAATAGTATTCAAGTCTATGGCGTTTAGGCCGTCAATAATGGGTTGGTGATGCGGCGGGTAAAATTTAGGGCCAATATCTGCAACAATCATTTTATTCACAAGTTTTGGGTAGCTGCAGGCAAATTGCATGGTCGTTTTGCCTCCCATAGAGTGACCAATAATCATGGCGTTTTCCAATTGATGGGCTTCCATATAATTTTTGAGGTCTTCGCTCAGTAAATCATAATCAAAATCATCTGACCAAAAGCTTTTACCGTGGTTTCGTTGGTCTATGAGGTGTACTTCAAAACCTTCTTCGGCATATTGGTTGCCTAAGGTTTTCCAATTATCGGACATTCCTAGGAACCCGTGAAGGATTAATAGTGGAGTGCCGTCTCCAAGTATTTTTGAGTGTAGAGTTTCTGTCATTTTAATTTGTCGAGGTACATATTTACAACGTTGTCCAGGCCAAGGTAAAGCGATTCGCAAATTAAGGCGTGACCAATGGAAACTTCTAATAGGTGAGGAACGTTCTCTTTAAAATATTTAATGTTATCTAAGCTCAGATCGTGCCCCGCGTTAATACCTAGATTGCATTCGTGTGCAATTTTGGCAGCTTCTGAAAAAGGCCTGACAGCTTCACTGTGATTACCTTTGGTGTATTGTTCGGCGTAACTTTCTGTGTAAAGTTCAATCCGGTCCGTACCGGTCTCGGCTGCACCTTCTACCATTTTAGGGTCGGCATCAACAAAAATTGAAGTTCGTATACCCGCATTTTTGAAAGTTTGGATAACATTTTTTAGAAAGTCTTTGTGTTTTACGGTGTCCCAGCCTGCGTTTGAGGTAATGGCATCTACCGCGTCTGGAACCAAGGTTACCTGTGTTGGTTGTACTTGAAGGACAAGTTCTATGAATTTTTCAACAGGATTACCTTCTATATTGTACTCCGTAGTGACCAGTTTTTTTAAATCTCTGGCATCTTGGTAGCGAATGTGTCTTTCGTCTGGTCTAGGGTGTATAGTAATGCCTTGTGCGCCAAAAGATTCAATATCCGCTGCGGTTTTCAATAAATCTGGCATATTGCCGCCTCTGGCATTTCTTAGGGTTGCAATTTTGTTGATGTTTACACTTAATTTTGTCATTTACCGATAGAATTAACCATTTGGTACAAAAATACAAATTAGGCATACCTTTTGATATTTTTAATTAGTATTTTGCGTTTAGTAGATAGAGTTATGCATATTCAAGACCACATAGTAACAAACATTCCGTCTTTTAAAATAGGGGATTCCTTATCTGAGGTAATCACTTTTTTTAAGGATACCACACACTCGCACGTTGCTGTAACGGAGAACGATGCGTATTTAGGTGTGCTCAGTGAAAATGACCTTGAGAATTTTGATATTACCCAAAAGGTTGAGCAATATCGTTATGATTTAGAAACTTTTTTTGTGAGGAAGGAAACGAGTTGGTTAGATGTCCTTGAAATTTTTGCAAGGAACGAGGCTAATCTTGTGCCAATTGTTGACGAAAAAGGAAGAGTTAGTGGTTATTATGATCTTACGGATATCGTAAGTGTATTTATAGATACTCCGTTTTTTACGGAACCTGGCGGCATTATAGTTGTTGCGAAAGGCATCAAGGATTATTCCTTTAGTGAAATTGCTCAAATAGTTGAAAGTAATAACACAAAGCTAATAGGTGGCTTTATTACTGATTCTAAAAATGATGTTGTTCAGATAACTATAAAAATTGCGTCTTCTAACTTAAATGATATTCTTCAAACGTTCCGCCGATACAATTACAATGTGCTGTTCGGGAATACGGATGACCAGTTCTTGGAAGATTTAAAGGAACGGTCAGATTATTTGGATAAATACCTAAACGTATAGAATTTCGCAGGATATTCCTTGAAAAGGGTTATCAATCAAAGGTACAATCGTTATTTTTGTCTCATAAGGCCAAAAGGTTTTAGTAATTAAGATAAAGATAAGGGATGAAAGTTGCCGTTTACAGTCAAATGTATCAAGAAGACACCTTGCAATATGTAATGGAGTTGCTTGATGAGCTTGAGAAAGAGCGTGCCGAAATAGCCATTGAAGAGGAATTTCACGCTTTTCTTTCCAAAAAATATAATTCCGAAAATTACGCTACGTTCACAGATATTGAAGGCTTGGATAGTTCTTTTGATATGTTCGTTAGTTTTGGTGGTGATGGAACCATTTTAAGGGCAACTACTTATGTAAGGGATTTGGGAGTGCCTATTGTTGGTGTAAACACGGGTCGTCTTGGGTTTCTTTCTACATTTAGTAAGGAGGAAGTTCGTAAAGTGGTGCAAGAATTTAAAAAGGGTGCATATACTATTGTAGAGCGAAGTTTAGTTGAGGTTGATAAAGGAGAAGATATTCCTGAATTGAACGGATTACATTTTGCGTTGAACGAGATTACTGTTAGTAGAAAGGATACAACTTCTATGATTACGGTAGAAACTTACTTGAACAACGAGTACCTTACTTCCTATTGGGCAGATGGACTTATTGTTTCTACTCCAACAGGTTCTACAGGGTATTCTTTAAGTTGTGGTGGGCCGGTAATTGTGCCAACGGCAAAATCATTGGTGTTAACCCCTATAGCTCCGCATAATTTAAATGCAAGGCCTTTGGTTATTTCAGATGATACGCAGATACGGTTAAAGGTCTCGGGTAGAGAAGATAATCACCTTATTTCGTTGGATTCAAGGATAGCATCAGTAGAGAACGGAAAGGAAATTCGCATAAAAAAAGCAGACTTCGTCGTTAAAATGATTGAGTATACTTCTGAGAGCTTTCTGAAAACTCTTAGGAATAAACTGTTATGGGGAGAAGATCGCCGTAATTGAATCTTTAGCGGACAATAAAAAACCGCAAATCATGTTTATCATGTGAGAACATTAATATAATAGTTGGGTGCAATTGTTATATTCGCAAACTAATACTATTTATGAAGCAATTCATTGTCATAGTCCTACTATGCACTTTTGGCAGTTTAGGGGCTCAAACCTATGAGGCCGGTATATTTGCCGGCGGAGCCAATAATATTGGAGATGTAGGCCGGACTAATTATATCTTGCCGTCAGATATTGCGCTTGGCGGAATTTTTAAATGGAACATAGCCAAACGGTACGCATGGCGTGCCAGTGTAATATATGGTAAGTTTAAAGCAGACGATAATAAGTCTGATGATTCTTCGCGCCAACAGAGAGGCTACGTAATGGATAATTCTTTGTTGGAAGCTTCTGCGGGGCTGGAATTTAACTTCGTAGAGTATAATCTACACAAACTTGGACCGGCATTTACACCTTATTTATATACCGGAATTACTTATTTTAGGTATGATTATAATTATTTTGATGCAGGTCAGTTTCTAAATGTTTCCCAAAGAGATGGGGCTTTTGCTATACCAATGACTGTTGGTGCAAAACTTCGTTTGAACCAATTTTTAATTCTAGGGGCTGAGATAGGTGCCCGCTACACGTTTACGGATAATCTAGATGGGAGTAACCCTGAAAAACTTAATGTAAGCCGTCAGTTAGATGACCTTCGGTTTGGCAATGTTTTTAATGATGATTGGTATGTATTCTCCGGCTTTACTTTAACCTATACTTTTGGAAGAAAGCCTTGTATGGAGTGCTTTGAATGATTTTCTTTCCCGTTAAATTCCCGGTTTTATTTTCTTGATATGGGCCTTGACTATGTATAATTCAAATTTATAGGCTATTTTTGCCGTGCGCTCAAAAAAAGCATCAGTTTAAAGATTGGAGAATCAAAAACAACCTAACTGGAATAATGTTTAATAGAGTAGTATGATTCGTTTCTTATGGCCAACCTAGAAGAATTAGATAAAAATAAAATGCCTCGTCACGTTGCCATTATTATGGATGGAAACGGACGTTGGGCCAAAAAACAAGGTAAACTTCGCGTTTTTGGCCACGAAAATGGAGTTAAAACTGTACGTGAGACGGTAGAAAACTGCGTTAAGCTTGAGCTTGAATATCTTACTTTATATACTTTTTCTACAGAAAACTGGAAAAGACCAAAAATTGAAATAGACACTTTAATGAGGCTTTTGGTGTCGTCATTAAAGAAGGAGCTTAAGACTTTTTCTGAAAATAACATTAGGTTAAATGCAATTGGCGATATAGAGTCATTGCCCAAAAGAGCTAATAAGGAGCTTAAGGAGGTAATGGAGAAAACAAGCCAAAATACAGGAATGACCCTTACTTTGGCTTTAAGTTATGGTGCACGAGAAGAGCTGAAAAACGCAGTAAAACAAATAAGTGCCAAAGTTAAAAATAATATAATTTCAATTGAAAACATTGACGAAACCATTATAAATAGCCATCTTTACACGCACGATTTGCCGGATGTAGATTTGCTTATCCGCACTAGTGGTGAGCATCGTATCAGCAATTTTTTACTGTGGCAAATAGCCTACGCGGAATTATATTTCGTTGATGTATTTTGGCCCGATTTTAGTAGTCAACATTTGGCAGAAGCCATAAAAAGTTATCAGAACAGAGAACGAAGATTTGGAAAAACCAGCGAACAACTCAATTAGCGATATGAAAAGGTTCATATCCTTCGAACCTTTTATCACACTCCTATTAATTTTTGCAACCACATTTTGCGCCGCACAAGAGCTTTCTTTTGAGGACGGTAAAAAATACATCTTAGGTGGGTTAGAGGTTACCGGGCTGCAAAGTTACAATGAGCAGACCGTAAAGACGTATACCGGTTTACGTGTGGGGCAACCTATCACGCTTCCAGGCGACGAAATTAGCGGTATCATAAATAAACTTTGGGGTCTTGAGCTTTTCAAGAACATCGATTTTTATATCACCAATATAGATGGAGATAAGGTGTTTCTTGAATTGAATATTATTGAAAGGCCAACTTTGTCCAGTGTTACTGTCAATGGTGTTAAACCTAGAAAGGTTGATGATATCCTTAAGGATACCGATCTTAAGAAGGGTAAGAAAATCACGGAGAGTTTGATTGCCAATACTAAAAACTACCTTGATAATAAGTATAAGAAACAAGGTTTTTTAAATACTAAAACGTCCATAATAGTAGCTAAGGATACCTCTGAGACCAATGCTCAGAAGATGGTAGTTAATATAAATAAGGGTGATAAGGTAAAGATCAAGAAGATTATTTTTGAAGGTAACGAACAACTATCCGATAAAAAGTTGAAAGGCGCCTTTAAGAAAACTAAAGAAAAGCGTTTTTGGCGTTTTTGGAAGAAATCTAAATTCATTGAAGAGGATTACGAAAATGATTTAGAGCTATTGTCAGATAAGTATGCCGAGAACGGTTATCGTGATGCCCGTATTATCTCAGATTCTTTAATTAAGGTAGACGAGAACAACATCATCTTAAAATATCAGATAGAAGAAGGTAATAAATACTATTTTGGTGATATAGATTTTGTGGGTAACAGCGTTTATTCAGATCGTCAATTAGCGGCAGTGTTGGGTATAAAGAAGGGAGATACGTATAACGGCGTTTTGTTAAGGGAACGTATTGCGGATGATTCTAAACCGGAGCCAGCTGATGTTACCAGTTTATATCAAAACAATGGATATTTATTTTCAAGCATCAACCCGGTAGAGGTTTCTGCTGAGAACGATACCATTAATTTTGAAATACGTGTAATAGAAGGTAAAGAGACTTTTCTTAACCATATAGACGTAGTTGGTAATGACCGTACAAATGATCACGTAATTTATCGTGAACTAAGAACGCGTCCAGGTCAGAGATATGACAAGAGTAATATTATCAGAACTATTCGTGAGCTTCAGCAGTTAGGTTATTTTGATGCAGAGCAGATAAAACCGGATATTCTTAATCCCAATCCTAACGAAGGTACTGTAGATATTAAGTACAACTTGGTAGAATCTGGCTCTAGTCAGATAGAGCTACAAGGTGGTTATGGTGGTGGTGGTTTCATTGGGACCTTGGGGCTTTCCTTCAATAACTTCTCTATAAAGAATATTTTAAAAGGCGAAGCGTATAAGCCAGTACCTATGGGTGATGGGCAAACTTTTGCTATGAGAGTACAGGCTAGTAGAACCTTTAGGGTGTACAGTCTTAATTTTGCGGAACCTTGGTTAGGTGGTAGAAAACCCGTTCAGTTTAGTCTGAACTTATCAAGAACACAGCAATTTGGTGTGGATTACAATAATTCAACCAGTAGTAGAATAGAGGTAGATAAAGATCGTGGTTTTGCTATAACAGGTATTTCTGCAGGTCTGGCAAAAAGAGTTCAATGGCCAGATGATTACTTCACAATATCCCACTCATTAAGTTATCAATTATATGAGTTTAATAATTATGATATAGGGTTGTTCAACTTTGGTAACGGAAAATCTAACTCTTTTGCCTATACATTGGGTATCTCAAGAAACGCTACTTCTGGTGGGCGTATCTTTCCAAGAGGAGGTTCTAATTTTGAGGTTACAGCAAAGCTAACACCTCCATATTCGCTCTTTAGTAACAAAGATTTTGAGGCTTTACGTGACCGTAGTGAGGAGTTGACGCTTTTAGAGGTGCAACAAGGTGGTCTTAGTGCTGCAGATGATGCGGAGTTGGAAGATATCGATCAACAACGTTTTAGATGGTTGGAGTACTATAAAGTGAAGTTCAAAGGAGACTGGTATACAACCTTGGTTGGTGATTTGGTAATGCGTACCAACGCAGAATTCGGTTTCTTAGGAAACTATAATAATGACGTTGGAGATGTGCCTTTTGAACGCTTCTTCGTAGGTGGTGATGGTTTAGGAAACTTTACTTTAGATGGTAGGGATGTAGTGCAGTTAAGAGGATATGAAAATCAATCCTTAACACCTATAGACCCTCTTACGGGCCAACAAGAAGGTGGTTTGGTATATAATAAATTCTCATTAGAACTACGTTACCCGTTAACCTTAAAGCCTTCAGCTTCCATTTATATGCTTGCATTTATGGAAGGAGGTAATGCCTTCAACAATTTTCAGGAATTTAATCCGTTTCAAATAAAACGATCGGCCGGAGTGGGGCTGCGCATTTTCATGCCGGCATTCGGGTTGTTAGGTATTGATTTTGGTTACGGGTTTGACGAAGACCTTAGACCTCAGTCTATCGGAAACGGACCTAGCGGACTTCAAACACACTTCATTATCGGCCAACAGTTTTAATTTAAGGAATCGTCCGATATGCTAAAGCGCTCATTTTAAAAGTTTTAGTAATTTTGGCACGATATTTTCTATTGGATAAAACGATAAAGAAATGAAAACAAAATCAAACGTTCTTTTTGTACTGGTGTTGACCTTGTGTTCTGCCTATACTTTTGCTCAGCGCGGTGTACGTATTGCTTACGTAGATATGGAATATATCTTAGAGAATGTAGACGAGTACAGGGACGCTAATAAGCAACTTGCCGATAAGGTCCAGAAATGGAAAATCGATATTGAGCAGAAGAAAAGCGAATTGGAGCAAATAAAAAAAGACTTGATGGCAGAGCGTGTGCTTCTGACCGATGAGTTGATTGCGGAACGAGAAGAGGATATTCAGATTCTAGAAAAGGAAATGGTAGAATATCAGCAAGACCGTTTTGGGCCACAGGGCGATTTGGTTTTGCAGAAGAGACGTTTAATACAGCCTATTCAAGATCAAGTTTTTAATGAAGTACAGAAAATAGGAGCAAACAAGAAGTACGATTTTATTTTTGATAAGTCTGCCGATGTTGTTATGTTGTACTCGGAAAACAGGCATGACATTAGTGATTTGGTTCTTAGAGGAATTTCAAGGACGCGTAAGATAAGTAAGCCTAAAAAAGATAGTAGGAGCAAGTTTGATGATGAAGAGGCTGAAGAGGAGATGAGCGATGCTCTAAAGGAAAGAAAAGAGAACGCAGAAAAGGCACAGGAAGAAAGAGAGAAGACAGCAGAGGAGAAGCGAACAGAACAGTTAAAACTAAGGGAAGAGCGTAAAAAGGCATATGAGGCCCGTAGAAAAAAGCTGTTAGAAGAGCGTGAAGCCAAGAGAAAAGAGAAGCTTGAAGAACGTCAAGGAGTAGATGAAAGCGAAGATGAGGGTGAAGAGTAACGGTTTACTGAATAAACTCTTATAATCATCTGCTAAATAGACATAATTTTAATACATTGCGGCGATTTGCCTAGCAAATGTGAAATAAGAAAGAATTACATTAACCAGAAATTAACACTCAATTATTTTAACTAGAATTATCATGAAACACTTAAAGAAAATAGCAGTAGCTTTAGTATTGTTCGTAGCCGCTACAGGTTTTGTTAATGCACAGAGCAAAGTAGCACATATTGATGTTACACAATTATTAAGTGCAATGCCGGAGATGAAAACTGCAGAAGCAGAACTTAAGAAATTATCAGAGACATATAATGCCGATATTGAAAGTTCAATGACCGAATTTCAGAACAAGGCTACTTTGTACCAAAATGAGGCTCCTTCAAAATCAAAAGAAGAGAACGAAAAGAGAGCAATAGAACTTCAAGGTGTTCAAAAGAACATTGGTGAAGCGCAACAAGCTGCTCAAAGAGAACTTCAAAAGAAACAAGGTGAGCTTTTTGCTCCTATATCTGACAAAGCTAAAGCTGCAATCGAAAAGGTAGCCGCTGCACAAGGGTATGACTATGTTATTGATGCTCAAGCAGGTGGTGGTCTTATTGTAGCAAAAGGTAAAGACCTTTTGGCTGATGTAAAAAAAGAAATGGGTATTTAATACACCTGATTACTGAATAAAAAAAACGCGC
>NZ_RCNR01000073.1 GCF_009725985.1 Zobellia amurskyensis | reverse complement strand
GTGCTAAAATGCCTTTGAGGTTTCATATTGAACCACATTACAATTGCAATAGTATTCAATAGTGCGCCCACCACAAAGAACGGCGTGGTAGATTCTGTCCAAGACTGCAGATAAGGAAATGCCAATGCTGTTAAGAATGCTCCAATGTTTCCGGCCATATTCATTGTTCCCGATACCGCTCCGGAATGTTCTTTTCCTATATCCACGCAAAATGCCCAAGAAGACGGTAACGTCATATCCGCACCAAAAATAGCTAGACTTAAAAATAGAATAGCACCTTCAACAGTATCCATATATATACTCCCAATAAGCCCTACAGCGGCTAGAAAAAACCCGATTGAGGCCGGAAGAATCCGAGACCTGTCCCAATTTCCCTTTTTATATATCCGATCACTTAGAGCTCCTGAAGTCCAATTTCCAAAAGCACCGAAGATTAATGGTATAGCCGTATACATACCGGCTTCCATAGTGTTTAGACCATATTCACTCTTCACGTGAGGAAATAACCAGGTAAGCGCAAAGAAAAAGGTAAAGTTGCTACAGAAATATTGTCCCATAGCCAACCATATATTCTTGGATTTCAACAGGTCTCCCATGTTTATTTTTTCGGCTTTTACTTTTGTATCCTGTTGTTGTCTTGTTGATAGGATAAATTCTTTTTCTTCAGCTGAAACATGAGGATGCTCTTCTGGCATATCCCTGAAGAAGGCAAACCATGCAACCGCCCATAACACCCCAATAACACCTAAAATAACGAAGGAAGCCCTCCATCCAAAGTCTTCTATCAACCAAGCCACTGCGGGAAGTGCAAATGCAGCCCCCAATCTAGAACCTGAAAAATTAATCCCTGTAACAAGACCTCTTTCCTGCAGGGGAATCCATGTATAAATAGCACGCGACATACCAGGAAAAGCACCGGCCTCTCCCGCCCCAAAAAGAAAACGGACGACCAAAAGCGATATAAAATTAAACGCTGCGCCCGTTAAAGCCGTAAAAACGGACCAAATGGCCACAATAGCGGAAAGCACTTTACGCGGTCCCAAAGAATCTGCAAGCATACCGGCCGGGGTTTGAAAAAGGGCATACCCTAGAGAAAAAGCCGCTAAAACCCAACCCATCTGTTTATCACTCAAATCCAACATGGCAGAGATGGGCTCTTTGGCCACTGAGATACAAACACGGTCAACATAAAGAAGCAAGGCCAGCAGAAAAGTACCTGCAACCATAAAATACCGTTTAGGAAAATAGCCTTGTGTCTTCATATTTTTTTATTTCAATAAGGAGATTAGTTCATGTAAGGCCGTCTCATCACCCACGTTACCAGGAAATACAATGTAGGGCATACCAGGGAATTTTGCCTCGTTACCCAGTTGCCAAACGGGCACCCCTTTAAGCACTTGCCCCATGACATTTGCTCGGCGTACATTAAGCCCTTTTGTAGCTACATCACTAGAGGTAATTCCGCCCTTGGCAAGAATATATTTTGGGCGCACCCTTACCTTTTTTACAATGGAAATAAGTGCATTGGAAACCCGATTTACAATTTCAAGGCTTTCCTTTTTTGTAGCCCCTTTTATCACTTTTCTACTTGTAAATACCACCACATCCTCTCCGGTCTTGAGGTAATCGTTTGCTTTCTGGACCAGCTGAACCAGCTCGTTGCAAAAAACTTCAATATTGGAAATATGGGTAACATCCAATTCTAGGAAAAATGCATTGCTCCGCTCCTTTAAATACGCTAACTGAGCTGTAGTTTTTGGAACATAGGAACCGATTACCACCAACGCCCCATTTGAGGACGGGTTCTTTAGGATTTCATCTTTGATCAAACACGATTTTACTGCGATGCCCGAAATGGCATTAACAAAAGAAGCCGCCGTCCTGAAAACCAACGTGCCATCACTTTTTAAAATGGCCAGCGCCATGGCCTGCAAATCTGCATAACATGTAGCGTTCGCTATAATATGGGTAGTTTCCGGTTGTTCTATTATCGATTTTATTTCTTCTGATGATGTATTTCTTAGGGTTTGAACGGAGACACTTGCAATCTGGGATTTGTTGACCCTTCCTTCGGATTTCTCCACTATCCAATCCTTTAAATTGGATGTTGAATAGCCAAAAGTATTATCCTGCGCAAAAGGGGTTTTTGCAGCAGGAACGAACTCATTTCCTTCCTTTACATAATGAACATCGTCATACGTATACCGTCCGCCTTCAAAAAAAGCAGGCGCCAGAATATGTTTTATTTTGTTTAGGCCCATTCCTTTTGCCAGAGCATCAACTTCATTGGGGTAATGCCCCCTTAAAGTAGAATCGCTTCGGCTAATGACAAGAAGTTTCTTTTGGTGCTTATTGGCTAATTTCTGTAGTCGCAAACCTATCAGTTCCCCCAATGCATCAGCTTCATCTACCTGAAGACTTCGTGAGTTGGTGAGTATAAAAAAAATAGGACTCGCCAAAAGCTCATTCTCCAAAATCTCTTCGGTCCATTCAGTAATAACGGGAACATCGTGCACGGTTTGGGTGCCCGTTGGATCATCATCTAAAACCACAATGGATTTAGGGTTTTTGGCCAGTTCTTCACGAATTTCTGTTTCCAGGCCCAAAAGCCCCTCTCCCTCTTTAATCGATTTTAAAAGTGCTGGATGCGGCATGAAATTCAATTTTCTATTGCAATGATACGCGCGGGAGCGCCATCGCCATTTTCAACCTTTAACGGTAGTGCCACAAGGGTCACTTTTGGTTGAGAAAGTGCTTCTAAGTTAGTAAGTCCTTCAACTATAATAATATCGTTTTTCATTAAGATGGTGTGCACCTCCGTAACTTCCTTGATATTGTTGACATCTGCCACAGAAGGAGGTTCCACCCCAAGTATATTTACCTTTTTCTCACCCAACCAATGGGCCAGCTCAGTGCTAATTCTTGGTAGTGCATCACGATATTCGTCCGTACCCAGTTTTTTGCTCCACCCGGTATGCAAAAGCAAACTTTGTCCTTCCTCTAATTTTTCCGCAATAGTACCCAAATGTGCTACGGTAATAGATTCTTTAGGTTTGATATCCGTAAGGTTAACCACCCAAGCTTCGGAAATAAAACGAGCAACAGATAATTGATCTATAGTCTGATCATTGACCTCAAAATGTACCGGGGCATCCATATGGGTGCCGCTATGCGAATACAAATGTAAAGTTGTAGCGTTCCAACCATCTTTATCCAAAGTTTTGGCCTGGTCTATAGTTACGCCCTTTACACCCGATTTGATGGGTAATGTGAGGTCAATGATTTTACTATCTATCATTCTAATTTATATAGTTGATAATTTTGTTGCATTGATAAATTGAACCACGCTTTCAGCAACTTCAGAAGTTGAAGCCGTACCACGAAGGTCTTTAGTTAAGTTACCTTTTGCAGTTGTAGCCTCTATACCGGCCATAATTTCCTTTGCCGCTTCAGTCTCTCCTAAATGATCCAACATAATGGCCGCAGACCATATTTGTCCAATCGGGTTGGCTATATTCTGTCCTGCAATGTCCGGTGCTGAACCATGAATGGGCTCAAACATAGAAGGAAAATCTTTCTCAGGATTAATATTTCCACTACCGCCAAGACCTAAACTACCCATAATGGCGCCACCAAGATCGGATAAAATATCGCCAAAAAGGTTCGTTGTCAAAATAACATCAAAAATTTCCGGTCGCAATACAAAACTTGCCGAAGCATTGTCAATGTACATTTTGCTGTATTCTACATCTGGATACTCCTCTGCAACCTCAGCAATTACCCTATCCCAATAGGCCAAGCTATTAATAAGTGTATTGGATTTGGTTACATTGGTGACTTTACTATTTCGTTTACGTGCCAATTTAAAAGAATAATGAGCAATGCGTTCAATACCAAATCTAGTAAAGATACTAGTATCCATAGCCATACCTCCCGGCTTGTCTCCATGCATTATTTTTCCGCTCTGGACGAACTCTCCTTCATTATTTTCACGAACAACCACAAAATCTATATCTTTTTCGGTTTTATAACGTAGCGGACTCTCTACACCTGGAAATAATTTTACAGGTCTATAATTTACATACTGCTCAAAAGAAGTTCTTACTCGAAATGTATAATCTCTAGCGGGCAACGTATCGTCTACCTCTGGTAAACCGACCGCACCAAAAAATATGGCATCAAATTTCTTCAGGGTTTCCAAAGCATCATCTGACATGAACTTGCCATGCTCTTTAAAATATCCCGCTCCAAAGGGAAACTCTTGTTTATCTAGTTTAAACCCATATTTAGTGGCTACCGCATCAAGCACGGAAACCCCGGCAGGAACAATTTCAGCTCCTATTCCGTCGCCATTAACTACGGCGATTTTGTACGTTTTTCCCATTTTAATCTTTTTCTAATTGTAGTTGAAATGCATTTGTGCAAATATTGCACAAATTAACATTCATATTGATAATTATGTTGAATTTAGAGCAAATATATACAAATTAATCTATAATGTATCGATATATATCCCATTTAAGCATATATTGTTGTGCAAAATTTTGTATTTATTATTTGCAATAAAAAGTGGGCCGGTTAAAAACCAGAGCCAACAAAGAATTCTCACAGCTGTCGAACTTTAACAAAAAAAACTTTTCATTAACGAATTTATAATTTTCAAAAAAGCGAATTAAAAAACCAAACTCAGACGAGCAAACTTTCCAACCACCCCCTACAACCAAAGAGCCAGAAACACAATTCACTACCACAAAGCACTCTAAAATCACAATTATTTATGCGCAATATATTGCGCATAAATAATTGTGATTTCATTGTTATATTGATAAATATTTTATAGTATTGCTAACATTATCAATAATATATGTGAATACCGTATTCAAATAATAATAATTGCGCAATGTTTGCGCAATTATTAAACCTAAGAACTGCTCCCTTTTATGTTTTACAAAAAGCTAAAAAAAGGAATTGCCAAACTATAACTTATTAATTATAGGGTCACCACTATTTACTAAATAACACCTCTATACTATGAGAACCACCTCGTTTACAATTATTATTTCACGAGCGTTATGCATCATGGCGCTTCTAATGGGAGTTAGCGTATTTGCTCAAGACAATCAAATTTCCGGAACCGTATTCTCATCTGATGGTTTCCCACTACCCGGAGCCAACGTTATACAAAAAGGAACTACCAATGGGGTAGTTACCGATTTTGACGGCAAATTCTCTCTTACCCTCCAACCTGATTCGGATATACTTGAAATATCCTATATAGGCTTTGAACCACAAGAAGTTGAAGTTGATGCACAAAACAATATAAGTGTAACCCTTGTTGAAAACTTGGAAAACCTAGACGAAGTAATCGTTACAGGTTATGGGTCACAGAAAAAAGTAGATGTAACCGGCTCTATTTCAACCATAAAAACAAAAGAATTGACTACGGTACCCACACCCACTATAGCGCAATCTATAGCAGGTAGGGCCACCGGTGTATTTGTGCAAACAAAAAACGCACAGCCGGGTGATTATGATGGCGTCTCATACAACATTAGAGGGTTTGGCGAAGCGTTACTTATTATTGACGGGATGCCAGCCTCCAATGAGGAGTTTCTTTTATTGGACCCAAACGATATAGAAGAATTTAATGTCCTCAAAGATGCGGCAACTGCTGCCGTATATGGAGCAAGAGCAGGTAACGGTGTTATTCTTGTGACCACAAAACGGGGTAAAATACAAGATGCCAAATTTAGCTATACGGCCAACTTTGGCTGGCAACAATTAACCATGTTACCACACGCCGTGTCTTCTTGGGAAAATGCACAGTTTGAAAATGTAGCTCGTCAAAACGCTGGCCTAGACCCTTTATGGAGCAACGAAGACATTAACAAATTTAAAGCTGGAAATGACCCTGAGTACCCAAACACAGATTGGTGGGATCTTACTTTACGAGATTACGCACCACAATCTCAACACAACATTAATGTTAGGGGAGGGACAGAAAAAATAAAATATTTTGTTTCTGGCGGATATTATTCTCAGCAAGGTATATATCGTTCGGATGATTTACAAAACAAAAAGTACAACTTAAGGTCTAACCTAGATATAAAACTTACCGACAAGCTGGATTTGGGAATCGGCATCTCCCTTTTAGAAAACGATTATGTTGGGCCTAGTTGGGACATGGCCAATAGAAATGGGCACCTTGGGGTAATGATGTTACTCTATCGCTCGCGGCCCCAGTATCCTGGGGAATACCCCGACCCCACCAAATTTCCTGCTATGGGCAACGACGATTTGAACCCTGTCTCCGCCACGAAAATAAGCGATGTAGGCTACCTAAAATGGAACCAATTAACTGCAGATACCAAATTAAACCTAACGTATAAACTACCCCTTGGTTTTACCGCCAAGGCCAATTTCAACTACAACCGAGTTTCAAGACGAGACAAAAGAAAAGAAAATATAGCCCCTGCCTATTGGTTTGATTATGATGCGGAGGGAAACATTGTTTACCATAACCATAGAAACTTTAATAATTATAACTGGTTATATGAGAAAAGTCAAGTTTCAAAAAATATCAACCAGCAATACATGCTAAGCTGGAACAAGGAGTTTGGTAACCATAGAATCAATGCCCTTGGTGTATATGAGCATTTGTCAAGTGAAGGAGATTTTATAGATGCTCAACGAATTCGTTATGAATTTGACCTAGATTATCTTTTTGCGGGACCGGATTTGGACAAATCAAACAATGGTCGCGGCTGGCAAGACGGTCGTATCGGGCAGATTTTCAGTATGGACTATAGTTTTAAGGAAAAATATCTACTAGGGTTTAACGTCCGTAGAGATGGTTCACCCAAATTTCCGGCAGATACAAGATGGGGCACCTTCCCTTCTGTCTCGGCAGGATGGCGTATTTCCCAAGAAAATTTTATAAAAGAAAAACTGCCTTTCATTAACAGTTTAAAACTGCGGGGCTCATGGGGTAAGTTGGGTTATGATAACACAGGAGATTACCAATACCTATCTACCTATTCCATACAACCTGCACAGGTAATGGTAGATGGAGTAATACGCTCCGGTATCAACGCCGATAATGTGCCGAATTACAATATTACATGGGAAAAAATGACCACTGCCAATATAGGTATTGATTATGGTCTTTTTAATAACAAATTTTCAGGTGCAATTGATGCTTTCTATCGTAAACGGAGTGATGTTCTAGGTGACAGACAGGTTTCGTTACCGGATATTGTTGGCGCCACCTTACCTAAAGAAAATATTGAAGAATATAGTAATAGAGGTATAGAAATGTCCTTACAGTATGCCACAACATTTGGAGAAGTACGGTTTAGTTTAGGTGGAAATGTTTCTTACTCGCGAGAAAAAATCGAATATATAGACCAGCCTGAATATGCTTCCGAAGAAGATTTTAGAAGAAACAATAAAATAGGACAATGGTCGGATACCAGCTGGGGCTATCAGGCAGATGGAGTTTTTACCTCACAGGAAGAGATAGACAATTGGGCGATAATAGACGGCAGAAACAACGCAACCGTTAATGTTGGCGATATTAAATTAATAGATTATAACGGAGATGGAGTTATAAATTCTCAAGACAATGTTATAATTGGCCGAGGTACTTCACCTGATATTATATTTGGTATTAATAATTCCATTTCTTGGAAAGGCATAGACTTTAGTATGCTTTGGCAAGGAGCTGGGCTTTACGACATTCATTATGGTGCAAGCGGTGACTTAAGCGAACCATTTAGAGGTGGTAATGCCCCCTTTTCTGAAATGTACAATGGCTCTTATGTGCCTCAAAACGAATGGGGAATGCCCGCTAACGTAGACTCCCACCCTACCTTTCCAAGATTTTACTGGCCTGGATACCAAACTCACAACACCAATGCTAATTCCAGCTTTTGGTATAAAAGTGGTAACTACATCCGGTTAAAATCTATTGAACTGGGTTATAATTTACCAAAGAAAGTAGTTAATCGCTATGGAATAGACAATCTCAAGATATTCTATTCAGGGTACAACGTACTCACTTTCTCCGCTCTGGACTTTTATGACCCAGAGCTTCAAAACACAAACGGGGGAAATAATGCCGCCCTAAACTATCCTTCTACATCAACATATAGTCTTGGACTTATTCTAGATTTCTAATTCTAAAAAAACGCACAATGAAAAATAAACTATTTATAATAGGGATTATTGCCGTCATAACAGGAATCTATAGTTGTGACAATGATGTTCTTGACCGTAAACCTCTTGATAAAATATCAGATGAAGAGGTATGGCAAAGCGAATCTTTAATGCAAGGGTATGTAATTGATCTCTATGATCGATTTCCTTCATTTGCTTATGAAGATTATTTTGAATATTCTGACGAAGGTACTGGTAGCAGTGGTAATAGTAACGCTATTACCCAAGGCAACATGTCCAAAGGAAACGTACCTGATGACCTTGAATATTGGGATTATGAGTATATAAGAGACTGTAACATTTTTCTCGCCAATGTGTTGGAAGCTCCTATTGCAGGTGATGTTAAAGCCCAATTAGAAGGTGAGGTAACCACAATGCGCGCAGTAGCCTATTTTGAAATGGCCAAACGTTACGGCGGGGTTCCCCTTGTATCAGAAGTGATAGACCCTTTTGGGGAAATTGCCGAAGAGCTTAAAAGAAGAAATACCGAAGTTGAGGTCTATGACTTTGTAGATACTGAACTTACTCGTGCCGTTGGACTACTTGAGAACAGCGAAAGTCAAACTCCTACCGCCCGTATAAACAAATGGGCAGCTCTAGCCTTTCAAGCCAGAGCTAATTTATGGGCAGCTTCCATAGCAAAATACGGACAAGTACAGCTTAATGGTATTGTTGGTGTACCGGAAAGCAGGGCCGATGAATTCTTTCAAAAAGCGGCTACTGCAGCAAATACCGTTTTAACTACTGGCCCATACGAGCTTTATAACGGCAAAGAAGACAAAGCGCAAAACTATCAATACATATTCTTAGAAGAAGGAAATAGTGAAATAATGTTTGCCAAAGAGTTTAATGGAGTTGAGGTTAGACATGACTGGGACCACTGGAAAGCACCTGCACGTTTTGCTAGTGGACAAGGCGCTAGATGCAACCCTACTCTTGACTTTATCCTTAAGTATGAAAATGTAGATGGGTCTACAACTGATTACTCTCAATTTTTCAACGAGAACAACCTATATTCAGATGGATGGGACCTTTTTAAAGACAAAGATCCACGCTTAAATGCAACAGTGCTTTTTCAGGGGTCATTTTTTGTAGATGATGAAATTCAAACATACGAAGGTATTGATACGGGAAATACTCCAGATCCCTCAAATATAGTAAACAACCCTAGCTTAAGTTACGAAGGGGTAAAGCAAGTAGGAGTAGATTCTAGGTTAGTGGTAGGAGATGACAAAACCACCAACTCCGGTTTCTTGGTTCGTAAGTGGTGCGATGAACCCAACTTACCCGTACCTGCCAGTCAAAGTCAAGTAGACTGGACCATTTTGAGATTAGCGGAAGTTTATCTTACCAAGGCAGAAGCAGAGTTTCAGCTTGGAAATACTACAGATGCCGTTACGGCATTTAATGCGACCAGAGAAAGGGCAGGCATTAGCTTGGTTGATGAAAGCACCATTAGTATTGAAAAAATACAGACCGAATGGATGGCAGAATTTGCTTTTGAGAATAAGCGTTTTTGGGATTTACGACGATGGCGTATTGCAGGTGAAGTGTTGAACAATCAATTTAACGGGTTAAAGATAATATGGCACTATAATTCAGATCAATACTATTTCCTTCCTTTATTGGCAGAAACCTTTAATCGTGTTTTTAGACAAGAACACTATTACCTTCCCATTACGAACGAAATGCTAAACAACAATCCGTTGTTGGAACAAAACCCATTATACTAACAAAAAATGGAAAAGATGAAAACGACCAATATAAAATTGATTTTATTGACATTCATAGCTTCAATTGCTTTTAGCTGTGAAGACGAAGTGACCGATTTTGGATTCAACGGAACTATTTCAGGCACGGTTAACGACAATGATGGCACAGCATTATTCGGTGATTTAAACAGCAACAACCTTGTGGTCTATCTTTTGGGCGAGGGCGATGAGCAGCCCACACAGATACGGGTTGATGGAGAAGGGTCCTATCAAAATTTAAAAATGTATCCTAAAGCCCATAAAGTTTGGCTAGAAGGGCCTATAGTGGCCTCTGATACTGTTTCTGTTGACTTTAGTACGCAAGAGACATTTGAAAAATCTTTTGCTGTTATCCCTTTGATTTCTCCTAAAATTTCATCGGCTACCGCACAAGGTCAAACCATATCCGTAGATTATGCTATTTTGCCTAACCAAGGAAACACCGTTAGCAAAATGGAAGTTTATTGCAGTACAGTGAAGTATCCCACTGCTGGCACCGGGTCTAGAACAAATATTTATTTTACCAAAACGGTAGAGCTTTCGGAACTTTCCGGTAGTGTAATCATAGACGGACTAGAGTCAGGCATTGAGTATAATATAAGAATAGGGGCGCAGGCACAAACAGCATCCGTAATGAATTACAGTAATCAGGTAACGGCTGTAACCAATTAAACAGGTTTTCGGCATTAACAATTCAAATTTAAAATCGACTAAAACAACACTTCATGAAAAAACACATTCTATTATCCCTGCTTATCGTATTTGGTTGTTCACTTTCTTTTGGGAATGAACCTCCACCAGAAAAAAAAGCAGGAAAAACCGTAGTGACCATTGAGAAAGATAAGTTTTACATTAATGGTGAACCAACCTATAAAGGACGTACATGGCAGGGTCATAATATAGAAGGTTTGCTAATGAATTCTAGAATGGTACAAGGTGTCTTTGATGACTTGAATCCTGAAACTGTAGACCGCTGGAAGTATCCTGACACCCAAACATGGGATGCCAATCGTAATACAGATGAGTTCTTAGCCGCTATGAATAGTTGGTACGCCAAGGGTTTATTAGCTTTTAATATTAATTTTCAAGGAGGTAGTCCTGAAGGATACTCAAGAGTACAACCTTGGGAAAATAATGCCTTTGAAGCAGATGGTAGTTTACGTCCTGCTTTCGCTAAAAGAATGGCACGCATTATTGAAAAGGCAGATGAACTCGGTATGGTTGTCAATCTAAGTTTATTTTATTTTGGACAAGACGAACGGTTAAAAGATGAACAAGCCGTAATTGCGGCAGTGGACAATGCCGTAGCGTGGATAAAAAAGAAAGGGTATACCAATATTATCTTAGAAGTGGCCAATGAAAGCAACAATAAGGCATATCAACATGCTATTATAGGGGAGCATCGTATTCATGAACTAATTTCCAGAGTAAAAAAGAGTGCCCCTTCCCTATTAGTCTCCACCAGTTTTAATGGAAACACCCTTCCACCGGATAAAGTTGTTGAGGTATCTGATTATGTATTGATTCATGGTAACGGAGTAAGTGACCCGGCCCGAATTACCGAAATGGTTAACCAAGTACGTGCATTGCCCTCCTATCGCCCCATGCCTATAGTCTTCAATGAAGATGACCATTTTGATTTTGACAAACCATCTAACAATTTCGTAGAAGCTGTAAAGGCGTATGCGTCTTGGGGTTATTTTGATTTTAGAATGAAAGACGAAGGTTTTAATGATGGATATCAATCCGTGCCTGTAAATTGGGAAATAAGCTCCCCTAGAAAAAAAGCTTTTTTTGATAAACTAGAAGAAATTACCGGAGGGTTCCGTTAAATAAAGCTCGCTAAAAAAGTAAATTAAAGTAACTTCCTCAACCTATTAACTCATACTCAAAATTGAAAACATGAATTGCCTTAATATCAAAACATCATTTTTCCTTAGTACCATCTTTTTTTTCACCACCCTCGTTTCTGGCTGCCAGTCCGAACCGGATTATACCGTTCAGGGCGAACTCAAAAAATGGCATAAAATAGAATTAGTTTTCAACGGTCCTTCTACCGATGAAATGAACGATGTAAATCCGTTTTTGGATTATAGACTAGATGTTACGTTTACTAATAATGACCAAACCTTTGTCGTACCTGGTTTCTATGCTGCAGATGGTAATGCCGCAGAAACAGGGGCAGAAAAAGGAAACAAGTGGATTGTCCGTTTTGCTCCAAACGCTACTGGAAACTGGAACTTTAAAGCCTCCTTTAAAAAAGGAGCCAACATTGCCGTTGCGGATGGACTTGATGGTGCCGTCAATGCAGAATATATAGACGGAGTGGCTGGTAATTTCTCAGTTGCCGAATCTGACAAGACCGGTATAGACAACAGAGCTAAAGGCAAGTTAGAATACGTGGGCGAGCATTACCTTAAATTCAAAGAAACGGGTAAATACTTTATAAAAGTGGGCGTTGATGCGCCAGAGAATATTTTGGCGTATAGTGATTTTGATGCAACCACCAACGCACTTGATTTACTGAAGACTTGGGAACCCCACAAAAAAGATTTTAACGAGGATGCCAAGGACCTATTATGGCAAGGGGAAAAAGGAAAAAACCTACTAGGCGCCATTAATTATTTGGCTTCTGAAGGGCTTAACGTGTTTTCTTTTCTAACCTTTAATGTTGATGGAGATGACCGTAATGTTTTTCCGTATCGCTTAAAGGTATCTGAGGAAGAGTACACCAAATATGCCAATGACAAGAAAAATAAAAATGCATGGCAGACTATGTTTCACAAGACCCGTTTGGATGTTTCAAAACTAGAACAATGGGAACGAATTTTTGACTACGGTGAACAAAAAGGAATGTTTTTACACTTTAAAACCCATGAAACCGAGACCGACCATTTAATGGACAACGGCGTCTTTGGTGTTGAAGGCAAATTATATTATCGTGAACTTATTGCCCGTTTTGGCCATCATTTAGCCATGAACTGGAATATAGGCGAAGAGAACAACCAACCAATAGAAAATGTTAGGGAAGTAACGGATTATGTGGCAAAGTTAGACCCTTACAATACACACAGGGTATTACATACATTTCCTGATCAAGATTACCGTTATGCAGAACTGGTAGGCGACCAATCTTCCCTTACCGGAGCTTCGCTTCAACTAAGTGAAGCCGATTTTAAAGATGTGCACCCACGTGTTCTTAAATGGATGAAAAATGCCGATGCTGCAGGTAAAAAATGGGCAATTGCAGTTGATGAGCCCGGAAAGGCCAAAATTGCTCTTTTACCGGATGCGGAAGACATGGAACATAACGATGCACGTGGAAATGCTCTCTGGGGAACATTATTAGCCGGCGGTTATGGTGTTGAATGGTATTTTGGGTATGCCAGTCCACATTCAGACCTTACCTGCCAGGATTATAGGAGCAGGGATCTCTTTTGGAACCAAAACCTACATGCCAAAGTATTTTTTGAGAACCACCTCCCTTTCTGGGAAATGAAGCCTTCCGATGACCTAACAACTGATTCCGATTCGTTCTGTTTTTCAAAAGCCGATGAAGTATATGTGGTTTATCTACATCCTGGAAAGGAAACAACTTCCCTTAACCTAGGAGATTCGGGTCATTCGTTTTCTATTAAATGGTACGATCCTAGAAACGGCGGTGATCTGCTAGACGGTTCCGTTACCTCAGTAGATGCAAAAGGTACTGTAGCTTTGGGCACCCCTCCAAAAGATAAGGATAAAGACTGGGTAGTACTAGTTCAAAAAAAGAACTAATTGAAGTTAGGTTTTAAATACATTACGAATTAAGGGAGCTCTAAAAACTCCTACACTATCGGTTTTGGTGATTTGTTTTTCTACAACTTGTTCTTGTTCGTAGAATTACGTATCACCAATTCTGATTTTAAGACCTTACGTGACACGGCTATATCGTAATCTTCTATTCGATCTATAATCAACTTTGCAGATTCTACACCCATTTCATAACTGGGTTGATCTATACTTGTAAGTGAAGGTTCTAAAAGCTCATCTATCGGCTCATTATTGAACCCTATGATAGCTATGTCTTCAGCCATTTTCAGGCCTCGTTCCTTAGCTGCTAACATAACACCTATGGCTACCTGATCACTAAAAGCCAAAACACCATCCGGATGCTCAGGTGAATACAGTAATTTTCTTGCGGTACTTAGGTTTCCTTCCCTAGTAAAATCAGAATTTTCAATAAATTTTTCTTCCACTGGCATATGGGCGTCCACCAAAGCTTTTTTATACCCTAAAAGCCGTGTAGAGCTTATCTGTAGCATTTTAGGCCCCCCAATATATGCAATGCGCTTGCAACCCACAGAAATTAAATGCTGCGTAGCATCGTAAGCTGCTTTAAAATTATCGATGATAACTTTATCGGACTCAACCTCATCGCAAAGGCGATTAAAAAATACCAACGGAATCTTTCTTTTTTTGGTCTCTAAGAAATGGTCAAAATCTTTGGTTTCACTTGCTAGGGAAACGATAAGTCCCGATACACCAATATCCATTAATTCTTTTACCAATATTTTCTCCCTCTCGTAGGACTCATTAGATTGACAAATGATGATTTGCATCTGATGTTTCTCCAATATTTCCTCAATGCCCGAAATAGCCATAGCGTACAAATGGTACTTTATACTAGGCACAATTACACCAACGGCCCTAATTTTCTTTTTACTAAAAGGGTTTATGTGCTTCGT
>NZ_RCNR01000072.1 GCF_009725985.1 Zobellia amurskyensis | reverse complement strand
TATCGAGACCTCTAAATTCGTCAAAGCCAATCCATTTTTAATGGATTGGCTTTTTATATAAAAGGTATGAAATGTTTTATTGTTTCAGGATAACGTTTTTGTTATCGCCTTCAACTTTAACGGAAACTAATCCGTGTTTAGACAGAGCTTTCATGGATTTATCCCATTTTTTGCCACTAAGCCCGGCTTGTGTTTTAAGGTCTGCCAGTTCCATTGAACCCGTTGGTTTCAATAGTTCTACAATTGCTTTTTCCTCGTCTGTAAGTTCAACCGCTTTTTTCTCCGGTCTCATTTGCGGGAAGAACAGCACTTCTTGGATAGAGGAATTATTGGTCATCAACATTACTAAACGGTCTATACCAATACCAATACCTGATGTAGGAGGCATGCCGTATTCTAATGCACGCAAGAAATCTTGGTCAATGAACATAGCTTCGTCATCCCCTTTTTCGGAAAGTTTCAATTGCTCTTCAAAACGCTCACGTTGTTCAATAGGATCGTTAAGCTCAGAATAGGCATTTGCCAATTCTTTACCGTTCACCATAAGTTCAAAACGTTCTGTAAGGGCTGGGTTGTCTCTATGCTCTTTTGTTAAAGGACTCATTTCTTTAGGGTAGTCTGTAATGAATGTAGGCTGTATGTAGTGATGCTCACATTTTTCGCCAAAGATTTCATCTATCAACTTACCAATGCCCATAGTTTCGTCAACCTCAATACCGAGGCCTTTTGCCGTTTCCCGAAGCTCGTCCTCCGGCATACCCGCAACGTCTTTACCCGTATGGATTTTTATAGCTTCCAAAATAGGCACTCTAGCGTATGGAGCTTTAAATTCAATCTCATTTTTGCCTACTGTAATTTTAGAGGTTCCGTTAGCATCAATAGCAATCTTCTCTAGTAACTTTTCGGTAGTATCCATCATCCAGTTGTAGTCTTTGTAGGCTACATAGAGTTCCATTACAGTAAACTCCGGGTTGTGGGTACGGTCCATTCCCTCATTACGGAAATCTTTAGAAAACTCATAAACACCATCAAATCCGCCAACAATCAACCTTTTTAGATAAAGCTCATTTGCAATACGTAAATACAAAGGTATATTCAATGCATTATGGTGCGTTAAGAACGGTCTTGCAGCGGCACCACCTGGGATAGGTTGAAGGATAGGGGTTTCCACCTCTAAATATCCAGCTTCGTTATAAAACTCACGGATGCTGTTCGTAATCTTAGTACGTTTAATGAAGGTCTCTTTAACCTTTGGGTTGACCACCAAATCTACATACCGCTGACGATATCTCATTTCCGGGTCATTGAATTCATCAAAGACGTTGCCTTCAGAATCCTTTTTAGGTAAAGGTAATGGACGCAACGATTTGCTTAAAAGCGAAAAGTTTTTGACCATCACGGTTTTTTCTCCCACCTGAGTAGTGAAAAGTTCACCCTCAATACCAATAATATCACCTATATCCAATAGCTTCTTATAAACGTCATTGTAAAGACCTTTGTCTTCACCGGTACAAATTTCGTCTCGGTTAAAGTAAACTTGGATACGGCCTTCACTATCTTGCAACTCGGCAAAAGAAGCCTTGCCTTGAATTCTTCTAGACATCAATCTACCTGAAATGACCACCTTCTTGCCTTCCTTATAATCGGATTTAATGCCTTTGGAATTAGCATCTACAGGGTATAAAGCAGCGGGGTATGGGTTGATACCCAATTCGCGTAATTTGGTCAATTTCTCTCTTCTAATAATTTCTTGTTCCGACAGTTGCATTTTTTACTATTTAAGGCTGCAAATATAAGCTATCGGGAGTTTACTATTTGCATCTAATAATATGAAATTATAAGCTTGGCATTCTGTTTGTATGAATGTGATAAATGATAAGGGTGAAATGGCGTGTGGTTCTCCACTTATTTTTAGATGAAATATGTAACAAGTTGAGGGTTATTACGTCATATACGTACATCATCAATCAATAAAATCAAATCAAAATGAGTTTTTTACGTGTGTTATTGGCTATTGTCTTTCCTCCGCTTGCGGTTATCGGTAAAGGTTGTGGGTCTTTTTTAATTGTTCTACTTTTGACTTTCTGCGGTTGGGTACCTGGTGTCATTGCTGCATTGGTTATATTGAACAACCCCAATTAACATCTAATTATATGAAGTTATTTAGAATCTTGGCAACGGTGTTTATCACTGTGCTTTTTGTAGCCTGTAATTTTACCGAAGAAATTCATTTTAAGGAAGACGGAACCGGAAAAATGAATATTGGCTTTGATGGAGGTGAGTTGTTACAAATGTTACCTTCAACAGATTCTACCAAATTAGAGGAAGTTATTGATTCTACTATTGTTTTTAAAGATATGTTATTGGAGAAAAAGGATAGTATTTCTCAATTATCACCGGAACAGCAGGCCGAATTGAAAAAGTTAGAGCCCTTTAGCCTTCATATGTTGGTTAATGCGGAAGAGGGTATCATGAATTTTGAAATGTTTACGGATTTTAAAGATGTATCTGAAGTTAACGATGCCTTTAATACTTTTCAAAGTGCTAGTTCCGTTGGCTCTGTGGCAGGAGGTAAATCTATGCCAAAGAATCCGTCTAATGAAGCAACGGAAGTCAGCTATAGCTTTAAAAAGAACAAATTTGAGCGCTCTGCAGCTATTGTAAACCAAGAAATGTTTCAGCAAAGTTTAGATAGCCTTACGAGTGCAGAAATGTTTCTTTCTTCTTCTACCTATACCTTTAAATATCATTTCCCAAAGAGAGTGAAGTCTACAAATATTGAAGAGGCTACCTTTTCTATGGACGGGAAGACCATGATTTATGAGGTTAATTTCTTAGATATGATAAAGGACCCAGAATCTGTTTTGATTGAGGTAGAGTTAGAGAATTAGGCCATTACCTTTTCTTATCTTTGTACCATGAACAAAAAGGTTTATTTACAGGATTTAGGGTTAAAAGATTATAAGGATACTTGGGATTACCAAGAAGTCCTTTTTAAGAATACTGTAGATTTAAAAATAAAGAACCGCAGAGGGCAGGCTAATGAGCCCACACCCAATCACTTTTTGTTCGTAGAACACCCACATGTATATACTTTAGGTAAGAGTGGTGATTTTGCTAACCTCTTGATAAGCGATGAAGAACTTGCAGCAAAAAACGCCAAATTTTATAAGATTAACAGGGGTGGGGACATTACCTATCATGGCCCAGGTCAAATAGTTGGCTACCCTATTTTAGATCTCGATAATTTCTTTACGGATATCCATAAGTACCTTAGGTTTTTAGAAGAAATGGTCATTCTTACTTTAGCCGAATACGGATTAAAGGCAGAACGCTCCGAAGGTGAAACGGGCGTTTGGTTAGATGTAGGCACGCCGTTCGCTAGAAAAATATGTGCTATGGGCGTACGTGCCAGCCGTTGGGTAACCATGCACGGTTTTGCTTTGAACGTAAATGCCGATTTAGGGTATTTTGATTTAATGATTCCCTGCGGGATAAAGGATAAGGCCGTTACCTCTTTAAATGTAGAGCTAGGAAAACAAGAAGTTGACTTGGAAGAGGTAAAGCAAAAACTCCAGAAACATTTTGAAAACCTTTTTGAGGCTGAATTGATAAAACAAAAAACCGAGGTGTAGGCCTCGGTGATGGGATTTAAAAAATACGATTTTCGTATCATGCTTATCAACAAAAGTATTTAGCGAGCCACTAAAACCGTCCTTCTCTAATTTGGAAAGAAAATTTGGATGTCATGTTGTTCTTTAAACGTGCTTCATTACTGCAACTCCGGATTGGTTCTAAGGTCTCTGTAGTTTTAAACTTTAGTTTTTTTTGCTTTTTTTAAACAAGAAGTCTAAATATAATAGCAATTGCTACCATAAAAGCTAATATCATTATTCGTTTAAGTAGTTCTAATTTTTGATAGGTGTCCATAGTTTTCATTTTTTGGTTCTTTAATTAATGCTGAAAAATTGGAAAAAGTTAACATGGATTGTCATTTTTCTGTCGATTATTTATGATGAAGAATATGACGTATGTTTTTGTAATATTAGGGGGCACTTTAAAAAAGATGTCATTTTGCAGAGCGAGCATCTAAAAAATGTTAAATTAGATGCCACCGCTGTTAACCTTCTCATTAGATATGCATTAAATGGAAAATACACAGGCAGAAATAACGCTTGAAGAATTGCGAAAGGGATCAGATGACCTATTAAAAAAGGTATATGAATCTAACCGTATGAAGTTTTTGAATTACGCCAGACGTTATAACCTCTCGGAAGTAGAGAATATAGATGTTTATCAAGATGCATACATCATCTTTTATGATAACATCATGAGCGGAAAACTAGAAAGCTTAACCAGTAGTATTTCTACATACCTGTTTTCCATAGGCAAATATTTAATTTTTGATAGGATGCGGAAAAACAAAAAGTCAGTTTCGGGTAATTATGATTTATCTAGGGTGGCAGAAACCGATGAGGAAGTGAATACTTTTGAAATGGAGCGAGAAAGTCTAACTACGGAGCAGGTATTACTGAAAAAACATTTTGGCACATTGGGTGCAAAATGCCAAGAGTTATTGACACTCTTTTATTATAGAGGTTTAACCATTCAAGAAATAATGGAGGCTGAAAACTATAATAGTGAGAATGTGGTGAAAGCTGCCAAATCTCGTTGCATGAAGACTTTAAGAGAAAAGATCCAAGCAAATACCTACTAATGATGGACAAAGAACTTTTATTATATAATTATTTTTCAAATCAACTGACTGCCGAGCAACAACACCAGTTTGATGATTTGCTAAAAACTGATGTCGACTTCAAGAAACAATTTGATTTTGAGAAGAATCTTAAACGGGTTATACGTGAAAAGGAAAGTGATAACCTGAGGGCTAAGTTAGTTAGTTTTGAAAAAGAGATTGAAAGTGCCACACCCGTGCGTAAATTACCTTCTTCTAACTACCGAAAATGGGCTATGGCAGCATCCGTAGCTTTGTTAATAGGTTTAGGCTGGTTGGGTTATAATAATTTTTCCGGGCCTAATTATGAGGATTTGTATCAAGAGAATTTTCAAGATTACCCTAATACAGTTTATGCTATAACCAGAAGTGCTGAAACAGACAGTTCTTTAGAGCGTGAAGCCTATGTGGCCTATGAAACTAATGACAATACAAAAGCGATTCAACTTTTTACAGAGTTAAAAGAGACCTATAATTCTGAAAATGTCAATTTCTATTTAGCGCAATCTTATTTGAAAAATAACCAGTTGAAAGAAGCTAACTCACTTTTAAAGGAGGTCATAGGAAGTGATGGCGATTTTGCTCCGCAGTCTTTATGGTATCTTTCGCTTTCATATATAAAGGAAAAGCAAAAAGACAAAGCTATAAAATCCCTAAAACATTTGATAGAAGACGGTAGGTATAAAAAAATCGAATCGGAAGTACTTTTAGAAGAACTGGAATGAAACTAAAAGATTTGTTTTTTTCTTCTAAAGAGAAAGTAAAGAATTGCAAACAATATAACGCAAACAGCTACCCATGACCAAATAGGTAAGAAGCCTTTCTGGTTATCCAAAGGTGTGTTGTCACCAATAACGATCAGGGCACTCCAATATGCAGGAGCAATAGCACTTTCCCTATATTTTTGTATGTAATCTAATTTAGCTTTTCGCATAGCTTCGGATTTTGTGTTTCCTTTACGAAGTGCTGTATAAAAAGCGGTCATTAATTCCTTGCTACTTTTATCATAGGTAGACCACAGTGACGATATAACGCTTTTTGCTCCAGAATGAAAAAAGCCTCTAGCAAGGCTCATGGCCCCTTCTCCATTTTTGAGTTCTCCAATAGAAGTGTTACACGCACTTAAAACAACCATTTCTGCTCGGTTTTTTGTGGCGTAAATTTCATTTAAAAACATTTTATTGTCGCTAAAGGCAATCCAGGGGTCTTCATTTTTACCTACATCTGCATGGGTAGACAGGTGAACAATTTTATAATCTGTAAAGTTGTTTATAAAAGCAGATTTGGTTGCGTCGCCATTTAATGCAATAGTACCAGGGAAAATTTTCTGAACCTCTTTAACCTCAGTGCCACTAAAAGCAAGATTAGGAAGGTTTAAGCTTGGGAATTGAATTGGAGCTACAGCATATAGTTCTTTTTGTGCAGTATCTGAAATATTTGATTTAGCATCGAGATAGGACATGGAGTAGGCGTATCTAATCTCTGTATCTTCAATAAGGTATCTTGCAGGGTCGTTTTCCACAACAAAGGCTTCAAAAGGAATCTGTTGCAAAATATAATCAGAGATTATAGTGAGCTTCTTTCCTCTTATTTCTTTGTAAACCTGTTCAGGAACGAGTTGTTTAAAGATGTTATGAGAAAGCTGATTGTATTGAGAAACCTTAGTGCGATTCATTGTAAGGTCAGTAAGGCTTCCGTATAGTTCTACGATCTCTTGGTTTAAATCTTGAACATTTTGTAATTTAAAAAATTGCACATTGTTCTCTGTACTCAAAAGTCCGTAGCCTTGCTTATCGTTAAGAATGTATTGTAGAACTACTTCATCTTCTGAGATGTAGATTTTTTTGAAGTTAGCATAAGGTAAAATGGATACTTTCTTTTTAAGCTTAGCATATTCTGGGAAGACGGTACTTAACGAATCGGTGAAATCATTATAAGTGTTTTTGGCAGTATACACCTTGTTTTTTAGTTTTTCTAAAGCAGTGTTCGTTCTGTCGGGATTGATTTGTAATTCGTTTTCGGATAAAAATATAGCTTGTTTTAAATTAAACTCTCGTTGGGCAATTGAATCTGGCAGATGTACAATAGCCTTGGCTTGTTCATTAGATATATCCTCAAGGAGTAATAGAGCTTTGTTTCTCTCTATAAAGTAGAAGGCTTCATTTGGTTTCTTAAGAAGAAAGCATACCTCTACTGCCTTCGTGTACAGTGATGCTCCTTTTTCTCGCCAAAATAGTTTTGATTTATTCTCAGTGCTTTCAAAACGAATCATATCCATTAGCTTATCTGCTAGTGAAAATGTTTTTAGCGATTGATTTAGGTATTCTGTTTTAGCATCATGTTTGTAATAAGCAAGCCAACAGTTTGCCTTTGCAACCAAGTGGTTTAATAAAAAAAGTTTGTTGGCAGATAGTTCTAATTCTTCAAACTTTGGTTGATTACTAATATCAATCTCATTGTTCTTATTTGTAGTCCAAGTAATTGCCTTTTGATAGTTAAATAAAGCCTTTTTAAAATCATTTTGCACTTGGTGCAAATTGCCAATATTCTCGTAAGTATTAGAGTTGTCAGGATTGTATTTAATTGCTTTTGATAAGTAGTTCTCAGCTAATGAGAACTGATTTAGGTTTATATGAGATTTGGCAAGACTGTTTAAAACAAGGCTAACATCATAATCATAGAGGTTGGAAGAATCTTTAAGTACTTTTTGATGATATATAATAGCTTTGTCAAATTGTCCAATTTCTAATAATCGATCTCCTTCAGTATGATTAATATCATCGGTAAAATAAAAATCGGTTATACCTGACTGTGTTAGTAAAGAATCGGCAGCTACTAAATGATTTTTGATTTTTGTAGAATTTTCTTTAATACCCATTTGTGAATAGGTATCCGCAATGTTTAAATGAACTTCAATCAGAATGGTTTCATTACCCGGTACTGTTTCATCTTTCATAATTATGTTATTGAAAGACTCCAATGCTTTATAAAAGTCACCCATTTTTAAATAAAGCATCCCTAAATATCTTCTCGCTTTTTGTGCTAGGCGCTTATCGCTTCCGGTTTCAATGAGCAATTGATAGTAATCTTCGGCTTTATACACCTTTCCAGATAAGTAATTGAAAAAAGCCATGTTAAACATGGTTTTTTCCAAAGAGCCTTTATTGAGACTTGGCATGCTACTCTTGTAGTTATACGCTTTTTTCGTATAGTAAATGGCTTTCTGTATATCAGTACCATCTCCCTGTTCCCACCAATTGTTTTGGTACCATTTGCTCGCTAAATCGTGATAGAATTCCGCTAATTCTTCACCCATATTTTCTGCATCCTTTTTTTTTATTAAAGAATCGATTTGTGCTTCACGAAATTCTATGGGGTTAGTAGAATTCACTATTCTCATTAATTCCACATCCTGACCATAAGAGGAGTAAATTATAGGTAATAGACAGAATATTAAGAAAAAGCGCATAGATATATTTTGATGCTTGAATATAAAAAAATCTACCTAACTTCTAACAAGTTAGGTAGATTAGCTTATCTAAAATATCACTATTGATGAAAGCTTTACAAATTTACTTTATAGCCGTAAGGGATTTTAAAAACTATTATTCTCTTTTTACATAAGCACCACTATTAATAAAGCTTTCTAATGGGCTTGAATACATTATGGTACCATAATTATTATTTAAAAAATCAGTTTTTAACTGAATTGGCTTTGGTCTCCCATTTTCAATAAATGACCGGGCAATTAAACCGGTCACATAAGCTGTACTGAACGAAGTACCCTGCACAGGGTCAATAACTGGGTCAAAGTTAGTTATGATCCAATCACTAAATGGAGCAGCAACATCAATACTAATCTTGCCAAAATTTGATAATGCATCTATTTCTATGTCATTATTGCCATCACCTGAGTAACCGCCAACACTCAATATGTTGTCAGCAATAAAGCCAGAAGGAAAGTGTCTTTTCTCGCCAAAATCGGTATCCAAACCTTCATTTCCGGCTGAAGTAACTACCAATACACCTGCTGAGTCAAGCTCTTGAATCATTGTGTTTAATAGATTTTTTTCGTGAAAAAGACTCTTTTTAATAGCCTTTCCAAAACTGGCATTTATAATATTAATTTCAGCACCTTTTTTTTGAATTTCTTGTAAATAACCGAAAGCGCAAACCACGTTCCAATAAGACCCTTCACCATCTTGGTTAAATGCTTTTATAGGTAAAATGCTATACTTGTGGCTTTTTTTGTCTAATTCGGAGGTTACGATTTTGGTAACCATAGAACCGTGACCGTTTAAATCTAAAATATCATTAGAAGCTCCTTCATCTGTAAAATTCCAGCCAGTTGGACTGTTATTGCAGTCTAGAAAATCTGAAGTCTTCATTAAATACGGTGTATTATATGGGGTATTTGTAAATGGCTTTCCAAAGTCAACACCACTGTCAATAATTGCAATATTTATTTGGTCAGCCTCATGTTTATCCGTAAGTAATATCGTATTAAGTTCTCCAGGAATACCTTTTGGTTCAAATCTATCTATTGGGTCTATTGAAATATTAAATAATAAATCACCTTCTGCACCCGATCTTCCTCTAAGTTTTTCAACTATAAATTCAACGCTTTCCCCGCCATTGGGGTCAGTGTCCCATAATTCTATATTAGGGTCCCCACACGAACAGGGGATAAAATTTCCTCCAATACCTCTTTCATTTCTAATTTTGTTTTTCTCCTGTGATGAGAGATTCTTTTCGAATCTAACGATTACCTGTGTATGGGAGTATTCTGGGGTCTTTTTGTCGTTGTTCTCGTTAGAGGAGCCGTGAAAGTCATCTAGTTTTGAGCAAGATGAAAAAACAATTGCGGCTCCTAGTAAGAAAATTATTTTCATTTTCATAATTGAAATCTTTAGTGGTTGATTGTTTTTACTTAATGTTCTAGGTTAGGTAAAAGTTAACAGAGTATTCCTATTTATTATAAGCGCTAAGCTCAGATTTGCTGATTAGATTACCATTGTCCTTATAGGACTCCTGTTTTATCATGCCAACACCTTCTGCAAGCCATAATTTGGACTTCATTTTAATGGTCGCTCCCATGGTTTTGGTAGTGCTGTTTTCTGTAATTACATAGCAATCAAAAGTACCGGCAGACGTGGTTACACTTTCTTTTTTCTCTACGTTTCTATTAGTTTGGTCTACGGAAACGTTCATGTTAATGCCAGACATGCTCATGGCCACGGTAACATTGGCGTCGTTCAATTGTTGGCCTACATTCAGGTCGTTAGGCAGTTCAATATCCGTTCCGGAGATATCCATTTCCAAGCCCATTTCAGAATACTGTTGCATCATCTGCGAAGGGAAGAGCGATTTGTAATCAACTTTGACCAGTCCGTTCTCACAGCTAAAAGAATAGTTGCTTTCAAAGACGTCTTTTCCTTTTTTGTCTTGGAACTTCATGTCAAAAGTTGCTACTGTGGCTGCGCCTTCTTGACGAACGTTGGATATGGTGTAGCTTACCGTTCCATCTGGTTTACCCTTTTTATCGTAGTTGGTATACTCAAATGAACTGCCTTCTTCCAGTGGGTAGAATTTACTGCAACTGTCCTGGGCAGTTATACCAGTTATTAAAAAGGATAGTAATAAAGTGAATAAGAGGTTTTTCATAGTAATATGTGTTTTTTTTATAGTTTGATGAATTCTACCCGGCGATTTTGGGCCTTACCATCTGTTGAGGTATTGTCTCCAATGGGCTCCGCTTCTCCTTTTCCCTCCGTAGATAACCTATCTTGTGATACATTATATACAGATGTAAGCGCATTTTTTACGGCTTCTGCCCGGTTTCTTGATAGTTCAAGATTTTTGTTGTCGTCTCCATCCGCATCGGTATGGCCTACAATTTTCAAACGTATGGAATTGTCTTGTTGCAGTACTTGGTATATCTGTCTGATGATTCCCATAGATTGTGGTTGAATATTGGCAGACCCACTATCAAATAGAATTCCGTTCGTGGATATTTTTCCGTCTGCAAGTAGTTTTCTGCGAAGGTCAACACCTCCTTTGGCAACTTTTATGTTACCTATTAGTATTGATTCTTTTTCGGTATCCGTTCCACGGAGCGTAAACTTTATACCTTGCATCTGCACACCGGCAGGTAAAAGCCGTGGTACATCAATAAATTTATTTTCGTTGATCCATAATCGAAAACGCTCTTTATTTACTGCAACCGAAACATGATGCTTCTGGTTGACAATATTGCGAATATCTGCGCCAACTTCATTGCGAATCACTCGTTTTGAAGCGATGTTGTTTTCAACCACAATACCGCGCTCTATAAACTGGCAGAAAGAATATTCTACCGTACCTAAATTGGCGCCTTTTTTAAAGGTGTTGTTATCGCTTACGGTTATACCTAAATAGGACTGAGAAGAGGTTTTATTGTCCAGTCCGGTAGCAATGACATCAAACTCCAAAGTAAATTCTTCGGGTAGATCGGTTACATCTGGAATGTATGCAGATTTAAAACCGGGTAGAATTTTCAAATACTTATTAGGCTGTTTGTCTAAGGTAACCAGTTCTCCGCTTCCATTTGTATTCCATCGGGAAGGGAAGTCACCAATAAAGTCATTTGAAAAATCATCTACAAAGATGGGTGTGTCCCCTGGTACAAAATCGAACTTACTGTAAACCTTTATCGTTTGTGGTCCTGTCTCAGTGGGTATTTGCGGAATGTTAGAAGTGGTTTCCTCATTTGTTTGTGCAGAGTCATTATCTTTTGGGGTATTATTGGTGTTGGGAGCGGGATTTTTTTTTGTCTTTTTTTCCAGACCCAGGTTCAAAGATACTATCAAGTGCTTGGTCTGTTTTTTCAGAAGTTTCTTTCTCTACCCGACGTTCAACCGTTCTTTCGGCGGCTCTTTCGGCGGCTTTGCCCAGTTTACGTAGAATTTGGGCATCACTCGTCTGGTGAGTAAAAAAAATGCACACCATAGGTAGAAGAAGTTTAAGCGAGTGTTCTAGCGTTTTCATATAATTGGTATTTACAATGTAAAATTAATTTAGCTCAGGAATTATAACCTGACACACTTTTACATTAATGTATAAACACCCCTAAAGGTTAACATCAAAACTATAAGGAAATGGCTTTTTTGAAGTAGAAACTTGTACCTGCTATATGTGAAATATGTATAAATGGTACGGAATTCTATATAACTGGAAAAAATATAGCTCTTCCTACATGTAAGAAAAAATAGAACATAAAACTCAACTTTTATTCTTCAGGTATTAACCGAAAGCTTTTTCGGTGGTATTTGGTTATACCATATTTTTTAATGGCAGCGCGATGTTCTTTGGTAGGATAGCCCTTGTTTTTCTTCCAATTGTACATAGGGAATTCTTCATGAAGCACATTCATATAGGCATCTCTATAAGTTTTAGCCAAAACTGATGCGGCCGCAATGTTCATATACTTACCATCTCCTTTTATAATACATTCATGGGGTATGTCCTTAAAAGGTTTAAACCGGTTCCCGTCTACCACAATAAACTTGGGTGGTGTTTTTAATTGCTCAATAGCTTGGTGCATGGCTAAAATAGAGGCGTTTAGAATATTGATGCTATCTATTTCTTCCTGAAATACGTGAGAAACTGCATAGGCTATGCAATCAGATTCAATAATAGGTTTTAGTAAATCCCGCTTGTTGTGCGATAGTAGCTTGGAGTCGTTAAGTATAGCGTTATTAAAACTTTTAGGCAAGATTACGGCCGCAGCAGTTACCGGCCCTGCTAAGCAGCCCCTTCCAGCTTCATCGGTTCCAACTTCGTTTATAGGGGTGTGGTGGTATGGTTTTAGCATCGCTTTTCTCTTCTTGTAAATCAACTTATTTTTGAAATATCGTCAAATACTTTTGAACGGCAAAAATGACAAGGTATTTTTAGTAACGCAATGTTGATTGAAGGTTTGAGGAAAGATTACGTTCTACTTTATATAGGAGTAATATTGGTTGAAAATTCTGTAAGAGGACCACTTAAATTGCCATTATTAAATTTTCACATTTAATTACGAACTAAAAAAATTAACTTTACCGCTGTAATTAGCTTCAATGAAATATTTCCTTCTTGTTTTCTTAATTCACTTTTCATGTATTCAGGTCTTCGCCCAAGAAGATTCTATTCCTCCTAAAAGAGATATAGATACTTCGGCCGTGCGTCGCATGCCCAAAAGGTTAGGGCCAAAGGAAAAGGAAAAAGAAGTAGAGCTAGAGGAGATTACTATTAAAGATTATAAAATCATTTCTTATGCTAGGGATACGACCTTTTTAGACACTACACTTACCATTCAAAAAGAATACAAGTACAATTATTTGCGAAAGGACGATTTTGAACTTATGCCTTTCGCCAATGTAGGAAAGCCGTATAACAAATTAGGAGTAGATTTTAATTCAAATAATTTGTACCCGTCGTTGGGAGCTACGGCACTTCATAGTAATTATTTTGAAAAGGAAGACATTAAGTACTATAACGTAGCCACCCCTATGTCCGATTTGTTTTTTAAGACCACTTTTGAACAAGGGCAATTGTTAGATGCTAGCTTGGCGTTCAATACATCAAGAAGACTTAATTTTTCTTTGGCGTACAAAGGGTTTCGCTCTTTGGGGAAATACCAATACAACCAGTCGGAATCTGGTAACTTTAGAGCTACCACCAATTATGTAACCGAAAACAACAGATATAGTCTTCGGGCACATATAGCGGCCCAGGATATTGAGAATATTGAAAATGGAGGGTTGATAGATGAAGAGGGGCAGTTTGAGTCGGGAGATGCCGATTTTAGTAATAGGGTTAAAATAGATGTCCGGTTTAGTGATGCCAATAGTAAGATACTGGGCAAGCGGTACTTTTTTGATCACTTATATAAATTGATAAGAAAGGAACAGGATTCTAGCAGTCAAGAAAAAACCTCTTTGGGAATTGGCCATCAGTTTAACTATGAAACCAAATACTACGCGTTCAATCAAACCACTCCAAATGAATATTATGGAGATAATCTGGTTTCGCCCATAGAGGATAAAGCCAGCCTGAAAACAATGTATAACCAAGTCAATGCAGAGTTTTATAATGCAACGTTAGGCAGGCTTCAGGGTAATGTTTCACTTTATAATTACAACTACTTTTTCAATAGTATCCTAATAAATGAAGATGGCGTAACAATACCAAGTAGATTAAAAGGAGAAGAAATTGCAGTAGGGGCAGAGTATGAAAAACGCATTAAGGGTTTTCAATTAAAGGCAACGGCAAAGTATAATTTGTCTGGAGAGCTTGGTGGAAATCAAATGAACGTTTCTGCATCATATAAGTTAAATGACAGGCACAAGGTAACAGCATCGGCTTTTGGCTCATCAAAGATGCCCGACTTTAATTTCTTGTTATATCAAAGTGATTATGAAAATTACAACTGGTTAAACTTATCTAATTTTGAGAAAGAGCAGATTTACGGCTTACGGTTTGATCTAGAGTCGGAGTTGTGGGGTAATCTAATGGTGAGTTATTCTACAGTTGATAATTACACCTATTTTGGAGAAGATACATCTGTTGCCATTGAAGAAGGTATGGAGAATGCAACGATACGACCGCTTCAGGAGAATAATGTACTTAACCATACCAAAATCAAATACAGCAAAGAATTTAAACTGGGCTTATTTGCATTGAACAATACGGTCATGTATCAAAATGTGTCGCAAGCTAATCAAGTACTCAACGTACCGGAACTGGTGACCAGGAATACCTTGTACCTCTCTTCCGATGTTTTTAAGAAGGCTATGTTTTTGCAGACGGGTGTAACACTAAAGTATTTTACATCTTATAATATGGATGCCTATAATTCTCTTTTAGGAGAGTTCTATCTTCAGAACGATAAAAAGCTAGGCAACTTCCCTATGTTGGATTTCTTCATAAATGCAAAGATTCAGCAAACAAGAATCTATTTAAAGGCAGAGCATTTTAATTCTTTGTTTAATAGTGAGCCTACATATTACTCTGCACCAAACTATCCTTATCGTGATTTTGTAATACGATTTGGACTAGTATGGAACTTCTTTTCGTAATATTTCTCTTCCTGATATTACATTTTGCTTTGTTTGAAAGCGACACTATTCTATATATTCTAGCTTTGGAAGGTTAAAACTTAGGCACCATCCCCATCGGGAGGCATATTTTTTTTGAGGGGATGAACTATGGAAACGGGTTGTTCGGTCGTATTTTTTGGGCGGTATAAAGCCTTTGTTCGGCCCGAGTTCAACTAAACGTTAAGGGGTCGATAGGGTCGGGAGGCAGTTGGGCCGCTTCGGCCTTCAAAAAAGAGGAAGTCTTTTT
>NZ_RCNR01000071.1 GCF_009725985.1 Zobellia amurskyensis | reverse complement strand
GCAGTATTTTGTTGCATATGATGCGTATTTATTCTTAATTTGATATTATTGCAGAAATTAAAGCATTAGAGTTTGAGAAAAAGTGAAAGACATCAGGTTATACTTGAGGAGGTGCATTTGCACAACAGGGTACTGCTAACCGATTTGGCCGGAATATTAAATGTATCTATGGATACGGTCAGAAGAGACGTAAAGGAACTAGATGAACACAGTAAATTACGAAAGGTACATGGTGGTGCAATCTCAAACGGATTCAACATTTACACAGACCGATCGGGTGAAATATTTCAACAGGATAGTAAAGTTAGAATTGCCCAGAAGGGGATTTCCTTGTTGAAGGACGGCGATGTAGTTCTAATTAGTGGGGGATCTACAAATTTGGAATTGGCTAAACTGATTCCAGCAAAAATGAACCTTACATTTTTTACGCCAAGCTTGCCCATGGCCATAGAACTAGTCAACAACATGTCTTCACGACATGAGGTTTATTTAATTGGCGGTAAACTATCCAAAGAGTCGCAGCTCGTTACAGGCGGAGGGTCTATAAATAGCCTCTCTGATATTACAGTGGATATTTGTTTTTTGGGAACGGGATACATTGATTACTCAAAGGGCATTACCGAAGCCGATTGGGAAATAGCGCAAATGAAGAGGGCTATGATAAAATCTTCAAAACGTTTGGTGGCCCTTACCATAAGTAAAAAATTGAACACCGTAAATAGGTATAAGATATGCGATATTAATACGCTGGATGCCTTGGTCACGGAGCTTGAACCAAATGCGGATTTGCTAAGGCCGTACCATGATAATGGGGTGGAGCTGATTTAGAAAAAAAACGACACCTAAAACTTTAAAAGACAGCAACAAATATTTCTGGGCTACTGCTTTACAGTTTATCAGCTTGGTTAAATATTCACTTTACCCTTTTCTTTGTGTAAATGGAGTAAAGGGTGCAAACGAAACAAACCCTTTAAGTAAGGGCCCGTTTTTAGTTGTTTATATTTTATTCTGTAATAGCTACAGGGGACTTTAGGGTTGATACGAAGGTAGCTCAACTACATAGGATTCTACGGATTTGCCATCTTCACTACCGCTCCAATCGGACCCAAAAAGTACTCGTGTTCCGGTAGGGCTAATTACGGCATGGGGCTCTCCCCAATAATCAAATTCATCTTCATCTGCACGGTGGTGCCCAATCCGGTATACTTCTACGTTTCCGGGTTCAACTCTTGCGATAACCAATTCTTGATCCAACAATTTTTGACCGTCTTCTTCAAAACCGATCATAGATGCAGCGATCCATCCCGGATTCTTGTGTGCTACGGCAGAAATATGTGTGCCACTCTTTGGATAGTCATAGCCCAAATCTTCGGATATTACCGGCAAACAATCACCTGTATTCAAATCAAAAGCTATGATATTTCCTAAACATCCACCACGTGGGCCTTCGCCAAAACTTACGGAATAATCTACATCCGTTCCATTAGCCATTTTGCCTAAACTGGAATGTTCCGGTTTTTGTTTGTTGAGTCTGGCCACAAAGTTACCGTTGGCATCATAGGATGATACATTGTGGTAAAATAAATTACCACTAGGGGCAGGCATAACGGCAGCATAATTAACGTCATCAATATCAAAAGTTGTCAATTGCTGAGTGGATATTTTGTAGGAATACGTTTTGTTGTTATCACATCTAAAGCCGATAACATCAGAGTCCCAAGACATCATTTGCACATCGTTACCCATGCTAATGCTTCCATTGCAACCCGTTAGTTGTTTTAAGTTGGCCAAAACCTCTTTATTACCGGAAGAGACGGTATATTCAATAAAATCATCCGTAGACTTATCCAAGTAATAGAGAATATCGGCTTCATTAAAATCCCAAAATAATTGCTCAATATCGTCAGGGCGAACATCGTCCAAATTCCTGATAAAAGCATAGGTTTTACCGTCCAGTAATTGATGCACTCCATTGGTCTGGTCATACAGTATCATTCGGGTTTCATCTGCGTTCCAAGCTTGTACGGTGCTGTACATAGGTTTTGTAACGGTGCCGTCTCCACCATTGGAAATTCTTCGGATAACTGTTCCAAAAGAAGGGTCTACGATAGTTTCAAGATACCCGGGTTTGGCCACATCTTGCATGGGGTGTGGTTTTAGGTCATTGGCCACCAATTCTGTGGCTACATCAACCGAATTTTGGGTTTCCTCTTCAGAAGTTTCCTCGGTCGTTTCCTCATCGGAATTCTCTTCTTGCGGAGTTTCGGATTCCTGTTCTTCGGAATCGTCATTAGGAATTAAATTTAAGTTGTCACTAGTACAGCTCATAACGCTGAAACCAATGCAAAAAAATAACAGGTACATTTTCACTTTGTTCATAAGAAATAGATTTCGGGGTTTAAAAATGTACGGTTAAACTCGGCATACGGTTCTTACAAGTTTGATTTTTAACAGATTAAGGGTGGTGGTAAATTGTTGTTGAAACAGATGTTGAAAGAATTGACCTAGGGCTTATATACAGTGAAAAACAGGGACAAGATGAGTGGTACTGTCTGGAGGGGTTTGGTGTATTGCATTATATTTTTTTAAAATTTTTCTTACGGGTATTGACTGTATTTTAGATTTGAGTAAATTACCCGTAAAATAGATTTACGTGTATTTGTCTACTCTAACGTAACGTTAGGCATAGTTAAAAAGAAACTAGAATATGAATCCAGAAAGTTGGGGTTTCATCGGAACATTATTTGGCGCAATTGTTGGTGCAGGCTCAAGTATTATTACTACTCTTATCAATAGCAAGAATGCAATTCGGATTCAAAACGAAATAGATAAAAATAACAGGGAAGAGCGTTTTAGGGAATTTCAAAGGAATAATCTATTGAAACTTCAGGACAAATTATCAGAAGTAATTAGGTTGATTGCTCGTGCAGATTTAGAGGACATAAAGCATTTCAAAAATACTAAAGAATGGGGAACTGGAATGTTAAGTCCCGAAGTGGACAATGAACTTGGTATGGGAATTAGACAATTATCAATTATGACGGAAAGGATTGATAATTCTGAATTGAGAGAAGATGTAATAAAATTGAGTGCTCAAATAGGCAAATGGATGATAGGAAAAACTAATGAAGAAAGCCTTGCTATTTCAATAACTTTACTGGAGAACTTTGATGAATTAATGAAAAAATTAGGCACTATACTACGTGCTACATACTAAAAATGACACAATCTAAAAACATTACAGGCCTCGGGCTTAATCCATGAGTTTACTTGTTTTCATGAAATAACTAAAATTTACGCATTCAGCTTCTTGATATGCGAAAACATAATGTTTTAGTACTATACTCAACTGAAACGTAAGCATCCATTTTAAAGAGTTAAAAAATAACTTCTAATTACTATGAAAAAAAGTATTACACTATTGGTTTTGTGTATGTCCATAATGTCTTGTTCAAAGAAAACGGACGAAACATTTGCCTACAATTTTGAAGAAAACGCTCAATTAAATATAGAGACTAGAGAAGGAATCTACATGAAATTCTCCAGCATAACTGAGGGTGTTGATGTGGTATTTTCATATGAGTATAACGCTGCGGATGATGTAAATACTGCGGATGACGAATATTCAGAATATATTCGATTCCAGATTGACCCATCAACCACAGAATTCAGTTTTTCGGATGATGAACTGCAAGATATAAATGCAGTGTATTCCGAAAGTTGTTTTTGTGATTTTTCCAATAATGGAGAGAAAAACGTTCCCCCAAAGGGAACTATAAGTGGAAAGAAAATATCGGAAACGGAATGGGACATTACCATAGACGTAACTTTCTATGGGGATGAACAAAAAAGTGTTTCCAGTATTTTTAGACAGAAAAAATAAAGGAAAGCAGAAAAGTAACCTTTTAAGAAACTCATGTCTTGAAGGCTCTTAAAACATTTCCTATTAATAATACGCGCAACCCCTCTATCACAATCGCATCTTAGTGGAAAGGAATGCCAAATGAAATTTCAACATTATGCGATCGCAATCTTGCTGCTTTTTACTGCGTGCGATAAAACAAAAGACGAACCCATACCTGCCAATGAATCTTTAATAGCTGGAAAATGGAAACAAACAGAGGCATATATTAGTGATGCGGGCCCGCACTATTGGGTAGCCATTGAAAATGGAGCAGAAATAAGCTTTTCTGATGACGGAAGCTTCACCTCAAATAGATTTCCCGATTGTAAAGGCGGTATGTATTCCATAGAGGAGGGTAGGTTAGTATTGAAGTATAACTGTGATGAACTTGATGCAGAGTTAGTTAATACAGAAGGTTTTATAACATATAACCTTGAGTTTTATAAAAGTTACTTTATACTAACACCAACTAGTGGACCTATTTGTATTGAAGGATGTAGTTACAAGTATCAAAGCCAATAATAAGGTATTATGATTAAAGATAACCACTAATCAAACTATTTCCCCACAAACCAGTTTTGCATCAACTTCCAAGAGTTATCATAATTATAAAATATAGAATATCAAAGAAGCCTTACCTTGAATGGTAGGGCTTCTCTATTTTGAATTCTTTTAGAACTTTGTAAAAGTATCTCCGTAGAATTAGGGTTAAAAAGTTACATTCGCTTTAGGTGTTTCAATTTTTTCAGTTAGTAATAACAGGGTAGTCCGTGACTCTTTTAATTGTTGTAGCGTACGGTTGTCGTAGGGGAGTGTTTGGTCTTTTCCAGCTTTAAACAGCTGTTCATAATATGTAATGCCCTCCATCAGATTGTTGCTAAAGAACAATAGTTGCTTTTTGCCTTTGGTGGTAGGCATCATTTTATGTTCCAAAATCTGCTCCTTGTAATATTCCAGGTAAATATGCAGCTCCTTAATGAACATATGTGGGCGATTTGGGTGAGACATTACATTTGCCCTGCCATAGATATGATCTATCATTTCTTTTAGCGTAGATACTTTTGAAAAGTAAGCCATATTGGGCCCTGGACAAACGGAAACGCCCTCGCCTTCAATTTTTGTGTCCAGATTATAGGTAAGCAGAGCCGATGTTCCCAAGCCTACGCAGGTGCAGGATTTCTCCGTAATCTTATGAAAATGGTAATCGTATTCAGCTCGCGATAAGTTTCTACTTTTAAGTTCTTTTAGTTTATGGTTTTGGTATTGACGGGATGCCGTACAAAGTCCCTTTTCGTTAAAATCCTTGTTCAGCGCTACAAACTTTTTGGGGCAGGGACTTCCCGGTTTTCCATCGGCAATACGGGCCGCTTTTTCAACATCTTTGGTGTTTCCTTTTAAACTGTGAAAAGGAATGCCCAATGGCGAAATATTGCTTAAGTACAGGTCTTTTTCCTTGGCCTTTGCCAATTGGTCTAAAGTGTCTTGGTCTACTGTTGTCGCTTCCGGGACCAAAAGAAAAGCGGAACCCCAACCTATGGAATCCACTTGGTATTTGTCCAACAGAAATTGGTGTTCCTCTGCTGTGCCAACGCCTCCCTGTGCCGTGATTTTTAAGGGTAGGGGGTCGTTAGGAACGGAACGCCCTTTCAATTGCAGTGAGCTAGTCAACAGGTCAAAGACCGTATTTGTTAATTCTTGTCTGTTTTCCTTAAACTGGTTTAGAATAGGCCCCATTAAATAGCCATCCGTAGCAAAGGCATGTCCCCCGCAATTGAGCCCGGATTCTATACGGTATTCGGAAACCCAGATGCCTTTTTTAGCCAAGAATTTCCCCTGAATCAGTGCCGAGCGATAATCACTTACTTTAAGAACAATTTTCTTTTTAATGTTACCGTTGCTGTCCGGATAAAAATCATCAAATTGTTCCAGATAACTGTACAGTCTTGGGTTCATACCTGCGGAAAGGATGACGGAAGAATTCAGTTTACTCTGTGCATATCCGCGTAGCGCAGCATGGGCATCATTAAATTCTGAGCTTAGTTTCTGTTTTTTAATGTAGTTGTCCTTATCCACCTTCGTCATGATATTCACATCAATACTTCCCATGGGCATATGCTGTTTTACCCAATCTTTAATTTCGGAAAAATTAAAAGTGTGTTCAGAAAGCCGTAAAAATTCATTTTTAAAAGAAGAACTGTTCGGTAGGGTGTTGAAATAAGACCGGATACTATCTGCCGTTTCGGTAGTTGAGTTTTTAAAGTTCTCGAACTTTTCTTGGGCCAAGTCGTGGATCATATCTAAATACGAACTGATTCGTTTTGCCCTAAAATCTTCCTGTTTGTCCGTGATTTCCGTGTAGGGTAGATTATGCTTTCCTGAGTACATTTTCCGTAGCTTTTCCAAAAGAATATCATCTACCATCGATATGACCGAGTCAATCCCGTATTGTGAAACTTTTAATGGAGAATCAATAGTAAAACCAATGCCCATAACCGGAATGTGAAAGGAATGTGCGTATGTCATAGAATATTTTTTGTGGTGATTTAAGTGTGTAGAACAAATTTGCTTTTTGGCAATAGCCAACAAAAATGAAGGTTTAAGCTTAGGTAAAACATGATTTCCGTCAGGTTTAAGAGAAATTGTTAGGGGGTGGTTTTTGAGTTTTTTCCAATTCCATTATCAGAAGTAGATTCTAGTACATTAGTTGACATTGGGATAAAAACTCAAAAGTTAGTGCAGATGTATAAGGAATGCTTTTTTTGTTTAAGTTTTGGTAGTTTTTAGTAAATTACATTTTTAACCAAAACCGAGAATCTTGAAACACAAAGCATTTAAAAATCCACTAATTTATTTCCTATTTTTTACCGTAACGCTTTCCTATTGTCAAACCAAAAAGAAAGAACAAGTTGAAAGGCCTAACATACTGTACATAATGTCCGATGACCATACTTCCCAAGCAATTGGGGCCTATGGCAAGAGACTAGCGCGTTTAAATCCAACGCCAACAATTGATCGCTTGGCTAAAGAAGGGATTTTGTTGGAAAATGTCTTTTGTACCAATTCAATTTGTACCCCGTCTAGGGCCAGTATTCTTACAGGTCAGTTTGGTCAGGTAAACGGTGTAGTGGATTTAAGCGATAAATTAAGTCCAGAAAACCAATACTTACCAATGGAAATCAAGAAACAAGGGTATGAAACGGCAATGGTAGGGAAGTGGCATTTAAAGCATGCCCCAGAAGCGTTTGATTATTATAATGTACTACCAGGCCAGGGAGACTATCATAACCCAACACTTTATAGTAGTGAAGGCGGGGAAAAGAAAAAAATTCGTTTTGAAGAGGATTTGGTAAGAGAGGTGAATGCCACAACCTATGAAGGACATTCTTCAGATGTTATTACAGATATTTCATTGGAGTGGCTAAAAAGTAAAAGAGACAAGTCCAAGCCATTTTTTTTAATGCATCATTTTAAAGCACCCCATGATTTTTTCGAATTTGCACCTAGATATGAAGAGTATTTGGAGGATGTAGAAATTCCAGAGCCATCCAGTATGTGGTATAATGGTAACAACGGATCTATAGCTACCAGAGGTGAGAACAATTCGCTTACAGATACTATTGGTTCTTCTATTGGGCATAGAAATGTGATTAGAAATATGGGAATGCATATGGAAATAGACCCTAGTATTCCTGACCCAGAGTATAAGAAATTGGCATATCAGGAATATTTAAAACGTTATTTAAGGTGTGTAAAAGGCGTAGATGATAATGTGAAAAGAATCTTTGACTACTTAGAAGCGGAAGGAATTATGGACAATACCATTATTATTTATACGGGCGATCAAGGTTTTATGCTTGGCGAACATGATTATATTGATAAGAGGTGGATGTATGAAGAATCGCAACGTATGCCATTTTTAGTTCGTTATCCTAAAACAATAAAAGCGGGATCGCGCACAGATGCTATGGTCAATAATACCGATTTTGCTCCAACTATGATTGAAATGGCCGGAGGTAAAGTTCCTGATTATATGCAGGGGTCTAGTTTTAAATCTATTCTTGAAACAGGAAAAGAACCGGAAGGGTGGAAACAAGATACGTATTACAGGTACTGGATGCATATGGCTCATAAGCACAATAATCCAGCGCATTTTGGAATACGGACAAAAGATTATAAACTTATCTTTTATTATGGTAGAGACTATAATACGGAGAGAAATACAAATAAGCAAGAATGGGCGCATAACCCTGAATCTATGTCCGATTTTGTTACTCCGGTAGCCTGGGAATTCTATGATCTTAAAAATGATCCGGACGAAATGGATAATAGATATGATGATAAAAAGTATGCTTCTATTATTTCTGATTTAAAAGACCGACTCAAAACTTTAAGAAAAGAGGTGAAAGAAGACGATTCTCAATACCCTGAAATTGAAAAGGTAGTTAATGAAAATTGGAACTAATTTGGAATAAATAAGTAGATGGGTTATATATTTTAAATGACCAATACTTAAGTTTTTAAAGCTGAACAATCAGATGGTTGTTCAGCTTTTTAATTTTCTGTTATTTTCTGATTCAAGGGTTAGTTTTTAATAGCCCTAGAAAAATTTCAAAATTTTCGTAAAAAGGTTGGTTATGTGATACTTTACGTAATTTTTCAAAACCGAAATAATTTATTGATAGTACGTTTTAGACAATATTTATCCCTAATTTTAGCCGCTAAATGGGCAATTTTTCAAATTAAAGCTAGAAGTAGTTTTAAACTTAATTTATATAAAGATTTTACTTACAATCACTCCTTTTTAAAATGAATTTAACAAAAAATATCTTTGCAATTTGTACTGGCCAAGATAAAGGGGAGCTACAGAATCTTTTACGCCATTTACAATCCATAGAAAAAGACTACGAAACTGCTATATGGAGTAATGATGCCATTGATGATAAGCAGCAATGGGAACATACAGATGTAGAGCGATTGAACAATACGGATGTATTTCTGCTTCTTCTGAGTAATACTTTTATGAATTCTGAATTCATTGAAAACGATGAATTTGAAACTATTGTAGACCGATATAAAAAGGGTGAAGCTACACTAATTCCCATACTTCTAGATGATTGTTCGTGGAAGAATGAATTTACCTTTGATCATTACAATTTTAATTTTTGGGAATTACAGGTCTTTCACAAAGATGCTATTTCAATAGGGGAATGGAACCCAACGGACAAAGTTTTCACCCAGGTTGTCTACTACCTTATGGGCTTGCTTAGTTCATCCACAAAAAAAAGTACTCTAGACGATACTGTAAATACTGTTGCTCAGCAAACGCAGAATGTAGGAAGAGAAGGACAAATGGCAATTGATTTTTTTGAAGAAACAGTTGTTGACAATAAAGCCGAGATTCAGGAAGAATATAAGCAAGAAGTTGAAGCAAGAGAGAGTATCGAAGAATATAATAAACTTGACGAAGAGAATGAAGTCAAAGAACAGATTAGAAAAGAGAAAAGGCTAAGGCAGAAAGCAGAAAACCAAAAAAGAATTGAAAAAGAGGTTCAGGCCAAGAAAGTAGTTCAAGAAGAAATTCAGGAAAGTGAATTAGAAAAGTCTCGAATAGAAACAGAAGCAAAAAGGCGCGAGCAAGTATTAAATGCCCTAAGAAAAGCAGCACGGGAAAATAGACATGAAGAAACAGTTGTTGCTCCTAAAAGAGTCTTAACGGGAAGTGGGCTCGCAAAATATAACTATCGATTTAATGATAAGATGGAGGCTACAGCCTTAAGCGTAGTTAAAGAGGAAAGGCGGGTCAATAAAGAGTTAAAAACCCAAGTAGCGATAGTAGAGAAAAGTCAGCGTGAAATAACAGCTCCCCTAAAAGAGATACAACAACCAAAAAAACAAGAGAAAACGGTTCCGGTAGACCAAACTGCTATAAGAAAATCGGGTCTGGCAAAATATAACTACCGATTTGATGACAAGAACAAGGTTGAGGAGTTAAAAGTAGTTAGAGAAGAAACGCGTCTCAATGAAGAACCCAAAACCCAGTTGGCTGTAGAGGACAAAAAATGGGATGCAATAGTAAAAACCTTGCAAGAAACGGAGTGGGATAAGAAACTACATGAAAAGTTTACGGTCCTTAAAAAAGTAGCTACTAAGTTCTTCACAGAATCGATTCACTTTTTCAACAAAAAAATGGAAGCTGAGCCCCAAAATGTTCAAGAAGAGAGGGCGGGCAATGAAAAAGCGAAGATTTGGTTGGCCACAGTGGGGAAGAAATGGGATGCAATACTAAAATCCTTAAGAGAGGCCGAATGGGATAAGAAATTGTATAAAAGGTTTGCAGTTCTAAAGAGAGTTACTAAAAGTTATTTCTTTGCGGTACAAGGCTTTGCGGTCAAAAGTATTGCAACAGTTAATCAATTCTTTGAAGAAGTTATAAAGAACATAGGCACAAACAAAAAGAGAAAAATTCGTTCTGAGTTTTTAATTGCGGCTGTTGTTGTTTTTGGAATCGTTACTTACCTGTTTATGGGAGGTTCTGAAAAACAATCATCCACACTATCGGGAATTGAAGAAGTAAAAGATGTATCCGATGCCAGTGTCTCTCCCGAAAGTAATCAAGAGAATCGCACAACGGCTAACTTAAAAATAGGAGATTCTGAAAAAGAACCCGCTTCACTTGTTCAAAATAAGGAAGTAAAAGTAGTTTCCGACGCTGGTGAGAGAACTATAAATAAAAGGGAAAATCGGGCAGGGGCCACCTTAAAACTAGGTGTTGGAGATTTGCATAACGACGGTATAATTTTCTCGATTAATCCATCCGGCAACACTGGAAAAATAGCTTATTTGGAAGACAAGGGGCCCATGGCATGGAAAGACGCCATTAGCATTCATGAACAATTGGGTGAAGGTTGGCGTTTGCCCGAGGTAGATGAATTACGTCTCCTCTATAAAACTATTGGGCAGGGTGCAGATAACAAGGGTAAATTCGTAGATGAGTTGTATTGGAGCGCAACACCTTTTGATAAGCATCAAGCACGTCTTGTAAAATTCAGCGATGGTAATGCCTCGTATCACTATAACAGCTCAGGAACGCACCGAAAATTTAGAGTTCGGGCTATTAAAGATGTCCAGCTATAGCTAGGGAGTTGAGAGTTAAGGATATAACGAGTCAATCTCGTTTTATTTGATACTCCATTTCAAAAATTTATAAAGCTGATGGGGGTAGAGGTGAATATAATTAGAATTTATTTTCCGATACAGGATTTAAGAACCCTTGTATTCATTAGCTTGTCCGTGATTGAGGTACAATAGGTTTAAGAAAGTAGCACAGAAATTGGCATTTCACAGAAAATAGTCAATTTATTTTACCTTGTCTGATAATTTCCCCAGACTAACGCCAAGTATAGAGATTAATTTTCTTTCATGATTTCTATTGTTGGTGATGTTTACAAAGATAGCAATAGTGCGTTTTCAACTGTCTGCTTACATTTGAAAACAGTGGGTTGTGTAATTCTAAACAGTATGGTAATCAAGGCTACAGCGAAGCCTATTAGTAACATGGTAACTAATTAATCACACAGTGACCGGGGCCTTGGGTTGATGCCCAAGGCCCCGTACCACCTCCGTACCACCTCCGTACCACCTCCGTACCACCTCCGTACCACCTCCGTACCACCTCCGTACCACCTCCGTACCACCTCCGTACCACCTCCGTACCACCTCCGTACCACCTCCGTACCACCTCCGTACCACCTCCGTACCACCTCCGTACCACCTCCGTACCACCGTTATCGTTAATCCACTAGCAAGGAAATTCATTTGTTTTGCTTGATAATGATTTTTAAGAGTGCCTAGGCTTACCTCGAAACCTACTGATGTTCCTTATAATTTCTGTTGGGTATGTCTCGAGGTAGTTCCTTAAGAGCCAAATGCTACTTATATCTTCTGATTATAGAAATCTGTAAAGTTCAATCTCAAAACATGAGTATTTTAGTAGTTAAGTAGAAATGATATTTTTGAATCTAAACGATGCCACAATATTTGAGTCGGTATAGTAAATCATATTGGTTGAAAACTGAATGAAAATGTGTATTTTGCTGTTTCATACATTCTTGCCAACTCATACAATAATGACATTTTTTTCAAATGACTAAAACCAAGCTCACCCTCTCTCAACTTGAACAATATTTATCTAAAGCAGCATGGATTTTAAAAGGGCCTGTAGATGCTTCTGATTTTAAAGTTTACATCTTTCCTTTATTATTCTTTAAACGCATATCTGATGTATATGACGAAGAATATAAGATAGCATTAGAAGAATCTGAAGGTGACGAAGACTATGCAAACCTTCCTGAATTTCATAGATTTTTAATTCCGGAAGACTGTCATTGGGAGGATGTTAGGGAGACCACTTCCAATGTAGGTTTAGCCATTGAAAAAGCACTACGTGGAATAGAGCAGTCTAATCAAGAAATATTATACGGTATTTTTGGAGATGCTCAATGGAGCAATAAGAACAAACTGTCTGACCGTTTATTGATTGACCTTATTGAGCACTTCTCTCAATATAATTTAAGCAACAGTAATGTTGATTCTGATTTGTTAGGGAATGCCTATGAATATCTTATCAAGCATTTTGCGGATTTAACGAATAAGAAAGCGGGAGAGTTTTATACTCCTCGTTCTGTAGTTCATCTTTTAGGTTTAATTCTAGATCCCCATGAAGGGGAAACTATTTACGACCCTGCTTGTGGAACCGGCGGTATGTTGTTAGAATGCGTAGACCATCTAAAGCACAACAATGAGGACTATAGAACTTTAAAATTGTTTGGCCAAGAGAAAAACTTGACCTCTAGTTCTATTGCCCGAATGAACATGTTTTTACATGGCATAGAAGATTTTCAGATAGTACGAGGTGACACCTTGCGAAACCCCGCGTTTTTTGAGGCAGACGGTCTAAAAACCTTTGATTGTGTAATAGCCAATCCTCCATTTTCATTAAAAGAATGGGGGGCTGAAAATTGGGCAAATGACCCATTTGGCAGAAATATAGCGGGTGTACCTCCCAAAGGGAACGGAGACATGGCCTGGGTACAGCATATGATAAAGTCTATGAACAGTACCGGTCGCATGACAGTTGTATTACCACATGGCGCTCTATTTAGAAAAGGTGCCGAAGGCAAGATAAGAAAAGAACTTCTGGAGCAAGATATGCTAGAAGCTGTTATAGGTTTAGGCCCTAATATTTTTTACGGTACCCAATTGGCCGCTTGTGTTATGGTATTCAAGCAAAACAAGAAGGAAGCCAAAAAGGGGAAAGTTCTTTTCATTGATGGTTCTGAACAAGTACGTGTGGGTAGGGCTCAAAACTATTTGGAACCCGAACATGTAAACCAAATTTTTGAGTGGTTTAAATCGTATGAAGATGTTGAGAATTTTGTAAAACTTGCTTCTATTGAAGATTTAAAGGAAAACGATTTCAATTTGAATATCCCTTTATATGTTGAGAAAATTATTGAAGATAACTTGCCTTCAGTTGAAGAGGCTTTGGCAGCTTTAAAAGCTGCTTGGAACAAAAGCTTAGAGGCAGAAGGAAAGTTTAAAAAAATATTGAAAGATTTTATTTAAATGACCCAACAACAACTAGAAAAATACCTTTGGGGAGCAGCTACTCAGCTCCGTGGTACCATAGATGCCGGAGACTACAAGCAATACATTTTTCCATTAATGTTCTTTAAGCGCATCTGTGATGTTTATGATGAGGAATTTGAAAAGGCTTTAGAAGAAGGCGATGGGGATTTGGAATATGCCGCTTTTGCAGAGCATCATCATTTTTTAGTGCCCGAAGGGGCGCATTGGAACGATGTTCGCGAAACGACTACGAATGTGGGTGTGGCATTACAAAATGCCATGCGTGAAATTGAAAAGGCCAACCCTGATACGCTCTATGGTATTTTTGGCGATGCCAGTTGGACGAACAAAAACCGCCTGAGCGACGAAACCCTGACCAACCTCATTGAGCATTACTCCCAGCACAAACTAAGTTTAAGCAACATTCCCGACGATAAACTGGGTAATGCTTATGAATACCTGATTAAAGAATTTGCGGATGATAGCGGTCATACCGCGGCCGAGTTCTATACCAACCGTACCGTGGTAAAACTCATGACCATGATTATGGACCCACAACCGGGCGAAAGTGTCTACGACCCTACTTGCGGTTCTGGGGGACTGCTATTGAACTGTGCCCTGCATTTAAAAGAAGAAGGCAAAGAATACAGAACCCTAAAATTATACGGACAAGAAATAAACCTCATTACATCTGCCATAGCCCGTATGAACATGTTTATGCACGGCATAGAAGAGTTTAGCATTGTACGTGGCGATACTTTGGCCCGCCCCGCTTTTTTAGAGAACGACGAACTAAAAAAGTTTAACGTAATCTTGGCCAACCCTCCCTATAGTATAAAGGCCTGGGACCGCAAGAGTTTTGAAAACGACCCCTATGGCCGTAACCTGTGGGGTACCCCACCACAAGGTTGTGCCGATTATGCTTTTGAGCAGCATATTCATAAAAGTATGGATGACCACAATGGTAGATGTGTTCAACTATGGCCTCATGGAATATTGCAACGTGTTTCAGAAAGAGAAATTCGTATAAATATGATAAAAACAGGTTCTGTAGATACAGTGATTGGCTTAGGGAAAAACCTTTTTTACAACAGCGCTATGGAATCATGTTTACTTATCAGAAATAATAACAAACCAACTGATAGAAAAGGAAAGATCCTTTTTATTGATGCAAATCAATTGATTGTAGATGAAAAAAACAATGTTCATTTATCCAAAGAACATCAAACAAGAATTTTTGAAGCATATAGAAACTTTAAAAATCAAAAAGGGTTCTCTATAGTTAAATCAGAAGAAGAAGTTTTAAGGAATGGGGGATCATTAAAAATAACTGATTATTTAAAAAGATCTGTAAATATTGATGACGCATTACCTTTTTCTGAAGCATACATGCAATGGGAAGATGCTGGATTAAAACTTAAAGAATCCATTAACCAACTATTTGCAAAATTATGAACCTGAATATTGATAAATCAAATTGGACTAAGGTTAAACTTGATGACGTATGCGAGTGGTATCAAAAAAACATCCCCAATGAAGATCAAGCTGATTTTGGAATAAAATATTATGTAACAGCCAATCATATTGACGGAGATTCCCTGAAATTTTATCGATACAACGAATTAGCTGATGGTCAAAAGGGACCAACAATTACAAAACACTTTGAAAAAGGAGATTTGCTATTGTCAACTCGAAGTGTTGCTCTAAGAAAAGCTGCTATTGCTCCAGTAGATGGCGTGACAGGAGAAAAATTATTGGTTTTGAGAACTAAAAAAAAATCTGAATTAATTAAGGATTTCATGCCATTTATTTTTCAATCTCTTGCTTTTTGGGAATATGCTCAAAATTCCGCCAGTGGTTCGGTAAATAAATTTACATCATGGACAAAACTTAGAAACTACGAATTCCTCCTCCCCCCAAAAGACCAACAAGCCCAACTTGCTGAACTACTTTGGGCTATGGATGAGGTGATTGAGAGTGAGAATAAAACTCAGCATAATATTGCAAAGTATCTTGAAGCTGTTTCTGGTCGGGTTTTTAGTAGAAGAGTTTTAACTTTTCAAAAAGAGATTCCTTTTGAGATTGACTCGCAAAGTTTCAAAGAGTATAATTTGAATGATTTATGTGATTTGATAACAGATGGCGCACATGCATCCCCGAAGACTGTAGAGAA
>NZ_RCNR01000070.1 GCF_009725985.1 Zobellia amurskyensis | reverse complement strand
GGTTCATTAATGAACCGGATTTTTTTGCTTAAGTAGGTTTATTCTTTTTTTGTAGGTCAAGTTCCGATTTGGGATTCGTTACTTGTTTCGGTTAAGTTCAAGATTCGATTTGGGGTCATTACTATCACTTAATTACACTGTAAATCTAAGGCGGTTTCTGTTGGTGTCTAAATAATTGTTGTGAATGCTATGTATATCGTTGTGAAAAATACAAGCCGTATGATTTTACCGATGAATGGTTTGTTTACATTAAAAAACCCTCCGTTTGAGGAAGGGTTAGTAAAATAGTAAAAGTTGAAATTATAATTTTCCGTGGTCATGCTCGTCTTGCCACCTTGCCAGTTCGGCCCACTTTCCTTCGTAACACATTTTTGCTTGCATGGGCCATGATGCCGGATCGTGAATCTTATAACGATCACCGCCGCCTTTTAGAACCTCTTGGCATCTAGCTACCGAGGTTTCCGATAAAGCTTTCCATGTGTTAATACCTTCGGCATGAAAGAGCCCTTCAATTTTAGGGCCTATGCCTTCAACAACTTTTAAGTTATTTTCTTTAACGGTCTTACCAATGGCGGCTTTTGCAGCTGCCGCATCAAAAGGAATAATTGTTGGTATGGGTGCCATGGCTATTGGGTCCGCAGTAGCTCCCAATGAAGTAGACACATCTGGATCGGACATGGTCAATAATTTTTGGTTGCAAGCTTCAAGGTCGTTCTTTAATTTGTTGTTCTTATCATGACAGCGTTTTAAGTCTTCTGAATGGTCAATTACCTCAGTATTTCCCTTGCCAATAAGATACCCTAGAATACCACAGATGACACCAACGAGAATAGGGATCAACCAGCACCAAATGTTTATATTTTCTGATTCCATTTTAATTCAATTTTAGTTTATTGATTATTTAATAGTGATTACGGTTCTTCTATTTTTAGCCCTACCTTCTTCGGTATCGTTACTGGCAATTGGTTCCTTGGGACCTTTTGAATCGGTTTTAATTTTTTCTTCGGCAATACCGTTTTGCATGAGATAAGCCTTTGCAAAATCAGCCCTTTCTTGACCTAATCTCATATTGGTTTTACGGCTACCTTGGCTATCTGTATAACCAACAATTTGGCATTTTGCCTTTTCAACCTTATCAAGATAGTGAGTTATATCCGCTATCTTTTGGCGTTGTGTTTCTGTAGGGTTTATTGAAGCTTGGGCGGTATCAAAATATAGAATTAGTGGATTGGCCGTAATTTTATCGTACAAAGCTTTTATTTCATCTTCAGCATCTGCGGAGACTTCTTCAATGGTGTAGCCAACAGGTCCGTGGTATATATCATTGTCGGGTACCATATCATCCATTAGTTTTCCGCTAGTGTTTATTTGTGAGGATGGAATTTCTTGTGAAACAAAGTAGTTTTTTACCGCATTTGCACGGGCTAGACCTAGATTGGGAAAAGCTGAATTATTCTTTTCGTTACTGGTGTAATACCCCGTAATATTTATAATCTTATTAGTATTCGTCATCAAGTGATTCTTGAGCCCTGGTAATATCCCGTTTCTTACGTTGTCTGAAAGAGGTTCTAGATAGTTGAATGAAGAAGTTGTAAAGTTGAAATTATCTTGAGTGGAGTATGAAAAATCACCATCGCTTAAGGCAAAAGGATAAGATGTAGTCTTTAGAAGGATAGGGGCAGGAGCAGGCTCTATTTGTTCCATAGGTTCTTCTACTTGTGCTATGGTTCCGCAATAACTACAACAAGAAAGATAAAAGTAAGTGCCTACTAGAATTGTAATGATGATGCCAAGTAGGTAAAGAGTGGTCTTTTTCATCGTTAATGGGTTAAGTGTTTAAACTACAATGTATTAAAAAAAACAGAACTAATCATAAATCTAATAAATTAATAAGTAAAGTACTACAAATTTATTTTTTAGTTGAATATGGTCTCTTTACCGGTTGTATTTTTTCTTTTTTTAAAAACTTAGCTAAAAATATGTATTGTCTAGATTATGAGTGAGTTATATAATTTGTTGTTATAGGGAATCTCCCTTCGAGATAAGGGAGGAAGGTTCATTTATAGCAATTAAAAAATTTTGACAATTGCCGATTACACATAAAAAGCGACTAGTTATATGTATATATGATGGGCTTACACATAATCGTTTTCTGTGTTAACCTAAGATAGATACATTTATACAGCAAAACAGATACACTTAAAGAAACGAGTTATGAAAGGGGAAATAGTTAAGATAGGAACCTTTGTTTGCATGTTTATTGTCTTGGGTATGCAAGCTCTGCTTCAAGGGAGTTGGAGGGTTCAAAGAACAGAAGTAATAAGAAGCGATCATGAAAAATGGGATCGTTCTAAAAGTATTTAGTAAACTCTTTAAATAGTTATTTGAGTTAGTTTAGTGTTTTAAAAACCCGCTAATTTTTCGTTTGTCTATTCGGGGGAAGGACAAGTGATTAAAGGCGGGTTTTCACATTTAAAAAACACTTAAGTTTTACAAATCAAATTTTATACCTTGAGCTAAAGGAAGCTCTGTTGTGTAGTTTATGGTGTTGGTTTGTCTGCGCATATATACTTTCCAAGCATCCGACCCCGATTCACGACCACCACCAGTATCTTTTTCACCTCCAAAAGCACCACCAATCTCGGCACCTGAGGTTCCTATATTTACATTGGCAATACCACAATCACTTCCCGCAACGGATAGAAAATGTTCCGCTTCCCTAAGGTTGTTGGTCATTATGGCCGATGATAGCCCTTGTGCCACACCGTTTTGGGTGTCAATCGCGTTTTCAATGGTTCCGGAATATTTCAAAAGATAGAGTACTGGCGCAAAAGTTTCGTGTTGTACAATTTTATAATCCGCTTTTGCTTCGGCTATGGCCGGTTTTACATAACAACCACTTTCATAACCTTCGCCTTCTAAGACTCCGCCTTCAACAATAATTTTTCCGCCTTCTTCTACCACTTTGGTAAGTGCGGCCTTATATGAGGTTACGGCATCCGTATCTATTAACGGGCCCACATGGTTATTCTCATCTAATGGGTTACCAATTCTTAGCTGCTTGTAGGCATCCAGAATAGCAGTTTTGACCTTGTCATAGATGCTATCATGAATAATTAACCTTCGTGTAGACGTGCAACGCTGTCCTGCCGTTCCTACAGCTCCAAACACAGCACCAATAACTGTCATTTTTATATCTGCATCCGGGGTTACGATAATGGCATTGTTTCCTCCAAGCTCCAATAAAGATTTACCTAATCTGGCAGCTACTGTTTGTGCTACATTTTTTCCCATACGAGTTGAGCCAGTAGCGGATACCAAAGGAATTCTAGTATCATTGGTCATCATTTCTCCAACTTTATAATCGCCATTGATCAAGCAAGAAATGCCTTCGGGCAAATCATTGGCTTTAAAGACTTCTGCTGCAATATTTTGACAGGCAACACCACAAAGAGGCGTTTTTTCGGAAGGTTTCCACACACAAACATCACCGCATATCCAAGCCAAAGCTGTATTCCATGCCCAAACGGCTACGGGAAAATTAAAGGCAGATATGATACCTACCACGCCTAAAGAATGGTATTGCTCATACATACGGTGCCCGGGTCTTTCCGAGTGCATAGTAAGACCATGTAATTGTCTGGAAAGACCAACTGCAAAATCGCAGATGTCTATCATTTCTTGAACTTCTCCTAGTCCCTCTTGATAGCTTTTTCCCATTTCAAAGGATACGAGTTTTCCCAAGGCTTCTTTTTTCTCACGAAGTTTTTCGCCAAATTGACGCACAATTTCACCTCGTAACGGGGCAGGCTTGGTGCGCCAGGTCTTGAAAGATGCTGTGGCTGCTTCCATTACCTTTTCGTAGTCTTCTTTTGTAGTCGTATTTACTTTCGCAATTAACGCCCCATCCACCGGAGAATGTGAGGAAATAACTTCGCCCGAACCAAAACTTGAAGACCCGGTTGAGGTTCCGTTATTTATATCCTGAATGCCTAAATCTCTAAGGGCTTTATCAATACCGAATTGCGATGCTATTTTTGACATTTTATAACTTTTTAAATGTGTATTGTTATATTTTTGATAAAGATACTTTTTCTAAGTCAGAAAAATAAATTTTACCAAATGCAATAACGGGTAGTTATTTGCTTTTGCCCGAATGATACTTTTGAAATAGTGATTAGCTAAATAGAATAAGGGCTATCGCTAGTAGTGCTGGCAAGGCTTGGATGTAGAATATTTTCTTCTCTACGGAGAAAGCACCATAAAGCCCTGCAATTGAAACGCAGCCAAGAAAGAACAATGAAATGTTCGTTTGCCATACGGTATCAGAAATAAAAAGAGACCAAATAAGGCCTGCTGCAAGAAAACCGTTGTATAATCCTTGGTTTGCAGCCATAGGTTTGGTAGGTTCAAAAAGTTCAGCGGGGAATTTCCTGAATACTTTTCTGCCTTTTGTAGTCCAAGCGAACATTTCAAAATAAAGAAAGTACAAATGGAGAAGAGCAATAAAACCAATTATTATTTTTTGTGCCATAGGAATTATAACTAAGTGTTTGGAGCTACCCTAGTTCTGGAGTAACTATACTTGATTACCGAAAGTTACGGTAAAATGGGTTCCGCTGTCACTTGAATCATAACTAAATTCCGCGGAAATTTGGCGGCATAGTGCCTTTATAATATCAAAACCTATTCCTTCTGCGTTCTCGATCGCGAAATTTTCAGGAAGCCCTTTTCCGTTATCTTTAATTGAGAATGCCGCCATACCGTCGTCTAGGACATCTACATCTATGATAAGCTCGTTATATTTAGTAGTATCTGGATAAGCGTGTTTTACGGCATTGGTAACCAATTCCGAAATGATAAGGGCAAGAGGTACGGCCCTATCTAGGTCAATAGATATTTCCGGGCAGTTTATTTTATAAGTGAAAGTAGGAGATATTTTGTTTTGATACTCCATTAAATCTTTTAGATACTCGTGTAGATTTACTGCCTTTGAGTCTTTATCCTGATAAATTTTTTGATGCGTAAGTGCTATGGCCGATATTCTTGCCTGACTGTCTTGCAGAGCGGTAATGGCTTCTTTGCTGACCAGTTTTCGCTTCTGCATATTAATTAAACTTGATGTAATTTGAAGGTTGTTCTTTACCCGATGATGGATTTCTCTAAGTAAATTCTCTTTCTGTTTATTAGATTCTTCAAGTTCTGCCGTACGCAAAAGAACGCGGGCTTCAAGACGGTCATTATGGTTGTCCCTTCTGCGGGCAAGGTGTGTTAACAAAAGTGTAGTGGCCAATCCTAAAAGCAATACTACATAGGATTCAAAAATATGGGGAAAGGATAAATATTCTGCTTTTGGTACAAAATGTACACGCCACTTACTATCTACGGCACGTATGGTTTTTTCAATAGCTGTTTTATAGAATCTATTATCTTCAATTTTACTTTCATCAACATTAGAAAATAAAAGGGCATCGCCGGTGTATGCATGAATGCACATATCCAATACCTTAACTTCAGATTTTAAGGTTTCAGAAATAAGCTTGTCCATACGATAGGCACCTAAGACTACTCCTTTGTTTTCTCCCGTTTTTGGGTCGTTAACCGCTTTTAGGGCAAGAATGCCTTTTTGGTAGTCATTATCGGCGATTAAAGTTATAGGGCCGGATATTGCCGGTTTGTTACTTTTTATAGATCTAGTGACAGCGTTTCTTTTCGTGCTATCGGAATAGAGATTGTAACCTAAAACTTTTTTAAATGGGGTCAAGGGATTGAGTACTCTAACGGGGTAGTATACGTCTCGGGTTTTGGAGGGAATTAAATTACTTGCGGAGTCAACCTCGTTTATTTTGGTGAATTTTTCAAACTTGTTCTTTTCGGAATCGTTGATTTTGGGAGCCCAGGCAAGTGCCTTTATACCATTAAGTTCCTTTAAAAAAGGGTCAGTAAATCGTTCAAAGAGATGTTGCGGTATGAAACTTTTGTTCTCATAAAAAAAGGCCATAGACTCCACTACAAGGTTAACCTTATTTAGCTCATCTTCTAATTTTATTACTGATTTGGTGACTGCATTGTCTATTGCTGCTTTATTTCTAAGGAGGTATCTATTGTTAATGGAAAAGAAAATAAACAGGGATAAACTAATTCCTGTTAGCAGAATTGCCAAGTATTTTAGAATTTGTGATTTGGTCATAAGAGGTTAATGTGGGGACATCTAAAAGAACTGGCTGGGCCGGTGCTACTTCCAAAGAACGACAATTTTCGTTTCAAAAAGGAATAAATTTTTCAGCTATTGCTGACAAACCTAGGATCAACGGGCATAACCGTACCGCAATTATCGCATGTACGTAGGTCTTCTGAACCATAAAAATGTTTGAAATGCTTTAAAAAGTCTATTTCAATATCATTTAGGGTAAAGTAAGCTTCGTAAAGTTTGTGATTGCAATTATCGCAAAACCAAAGCAGTCCGTCATCTACATTCATGTCGGCTCTTTTCTGTTCAATAACCAGGCCTATACTGCCTTCGTGCCTAACAGGTGAGTGCGGTATCTTGGCAGGATGCAGATACATGTCTCCCGGACCTAACTTCATTGTTTTCTTTTGTCCGTCCTCTTGTATATGAATCTCAATGTTCCCTTCTAGCTGATAGAAAAGTTCTTCAGTTTCATTATAGTGATAGTCCTTTCTGGCGTTAGGGCCAGCAACGACCATAACAATATAATCTCCCGCATCTTTGTAAAGATTTTTGTTGCCTACAGGAGGTTTAAGGGTGTGTCTATTTTCTTCTATCCAACTATTAAGATTAAAAGGAGCTTTTACGGACATTTCTTGACGTTTACGGCCAAATCCTTTTCCGCGTGGTTTTTACACGCGCAAACAGAGGGCCATTTCATCTCAAATTTATGAAAAAGTATGCTCTATTACTAGTATGTAAATGTAGATAGTGGACTTTAACGTTTAAAAACTAACGGAAAAATATTTGAGTAAAATAAAGTTTTCCGTCGGCATCCTTTTTAACGCTCACGGCGGTATGGGTAAATTCGTCTTCCATTGTTTTTTTATGACTAGAGCTGTTTAACCACCCCTTTAGGGCCTCGGAAGCCGTGGTGTAATCTTTTGCTACATTTTCGGCAACAAATTCAGCGGCCTCCTCAGAAGATATTTCAGATGCTCGCGAACTAAAATTATCATGGTTAAGCCCGCCTTTGGCAATCATATAGTCTGTATGTTTATTGGCGTGTAAATATGCCACAGAACTAAATTCCAATGAATTTCTTCCAATAGAAAGCCGGTGTCCGTTAACGGCTTCAAGAAGTTCTTTTTCTACAGTTTCGGCATTTTCAGTCTCGATAATATTTGTAGATTCAACGGACTCTTTACTGCAAGAGGCCAAAGTACATACAAATAAAACGAGTGCGATATAGTGCATTCTCATTTTCATACAAAGTTCTATTTGTAAGTAGGCGCGTTCTTGAAAAAGTAGGAGAGAAGAGTGGGGTGTTCTCGTGTTCTATGAAACGATAAGGGGAAATCGTTCTGAGGCGAATATCTAAAATATTATGATTAGTCTGGTCCATAATTTTCACTTTTCGATGAAATACACCTTTCCAATAATTTATTGTAAGTCAAACCGTACGTGGGTTTCGGATATCTATTTTGTTGCCTCAATCAAACAATAATCAATCTATTTCGTTCATACTGTAAACAGGGTTTTTAAGGTTATAATGATTCAATGAAAACCGTTACTCATTCTGTTTTCTAACCGTTATTTTTGTGTAAAACAATCTTTTTATGAAGGTCAGTTCATTTTTTCGTTTTCTGCTAATTTTTCTTTTTCTATCGGCCTGTACTTCTAAGAAAGAAGATGCGGGTAAGCAGGCTGATAATCTAAATCGTTTTCAGGATTACGTAAGTCAGGTTTCGCATGGTATTATTTCTGCTCAGAGTAGTGTAAGGGTAGTTTTGAACGCACCGGTTGATGGATGGAATGCCGGGGATGAGCTAAGCCAGAATCTCTTTGAAATTTCACCTAAAATAAAGGGTAAGGTAGTAGCCCTGGATGGTCGTACAATTTCGTTTGTTCCCGAAAACGGTTTTGACCAGAATAAGGAATACAGATTTACACTGAATTTGGATGACATTATAAGTGAGTTGCCCGATGATTTACGGACATTGACTTTTAGCGTAAAAACATTGGAGCAGCAGTTTAATATATATACGAATGCGCTTCAATCCTATTCCAAAGATTTGCAATACATAACCGGACAGTTGCGAATGGCCGATGTTTTTCCTTTGGAGAAAGTAAAACAATTGGTTTCCGCCACGCATAACGGTAAAGCGGTTCAGATTAATTTTGATGCCGGAACAGAAAATGGAACTCAATTTTCGTTTAGAATTGACAGTATTCAGAGGTCTGCGGAAGACTCTGAACTAGAAGTGTCATGGAGCGGAAGCCCGTTTAAGATAGAAAGTGGCGGTACCGAAAATATAACTATTCCCGGTAAAAAGAATTTTACGGTTTTAGATGCCACGGTAGAAACGGGTGAAAATGCATTGGTGTCCGTCAATTTTTCGGACCCCATTAAGAAAGGACAGAATTTTAAGGGGCTTGTGGTTTTGGAACAAGATGATAATCTTAAATATGCCGTAGATGGGAACACGTTAAAGGTGTACCCATCAAAAGATATAGAAGGTACGGTTACGCTACAAGTTTATGAAGGAATACTAAGTGCGGACGGCAATAAGTTAAAAGCTAAGTTTACGGAGAGGGTCGCTTTTGAAAGGTTAAAGCCTCAGGTGAGGTTACTTTCCAACGGTACAATTTTGCCATCCTCCAGTAATCTGAAAATCAATTTTGAAGCGGTAAGCTTGGCATCGGTAAAGGTCTCGGTCTTTAAGATTTATGAAAATAATATCTTGCAATTTCTGCAAATCAGTAACCTTAACGGGCAGGGCAATTTACTGGCCGTTGCAAGACCTATTGCCCGGAAGAAAATTACATTGGATAATCTTTCCAATTCAAGTGGGAAATGGTCTGCACATGCACTTGATCTAAAGAGTCTGATTACGCCAGATGCCGGCGCTATGTATAGGGTAGAACTGGATTTTGGCCCCGAAGACAGCGCCTATAAATGTGAGGATTCCAATTTTGGGTCTTTAATAGAGGATGAAGCCAATTTTGATGAGGAAAATGAGAATAGTTCTTGGGACAATGTAGAGAACTATTATTACGATGATTACTACTATAATTATAATTGGAACGAAAGGGAAAACCCTTGTGACCGATCTTACTATTACGATAAAAAAGTAGGGATGAATATTTTGGCTTCCGATTTGGGCGTAACGGTCAAAAAGGGAATCAATAAAAGCTATTTTGTTGCCGTAACCGATATTTTAAATACCAAGCCTGTAGCTGGAGCTAAGGTTACGTTTTACAATTATCAGCAACAAATTTTAGGACATGTGGTTACGGATGTTGAGGGTATGTCTGTTTTTGATGCTGAAAAACAAGCCTATTTCGCGGTCGTTGAAAGCAACGGTCAAAAAACATATGTAAAACTAAATGACGGCAATGCGCTTTCCGTAAGTAAATTCAAGGTATCCGGTGTACAGCTTCAAAAAGGACTTAAAGGATTTATTTTTGGGGAAAGGGGTGTTTGGCGCCCAGGAGACAAGATTTTCCTCTCGTTTATGTTAAATGACAATGCACATGAACTATCGGAGAACCATCCTGTAAAATTAGAATTGTTAGACCCTTACAATAAAGTGGTGCACCGCGAGGTAAGGACAAACGGACTTAATAATTTTTATCAATTTGATTTAATTACGGATGAAAATGCGCCTACCGGAAATTGGTTGGCAAAAGTCTCCGTTGGTGGGGCTACGTTTACTAAATCTCTTAAGATTGAAACTATCAAACCCAATAGGTTAAAAATTAAAACGGAGTTTGATGAGGAAATTCTAAATGCCACCCAACCCATTTCTGGGGATATGGAGGTAAAGTGGTTGCACGGTGCTATCGCAAAAAACTTAAAAGCGGATATTACGGCAAAATTCAATGCATCAATTACGGAGTTCGATAAATTTCCGGGTTATATTTTTGATGACCCCACCCGTAATTTTTCGGCGGAAGACCAAGTGGTTTTTGATGGGAAAATAGATGCCGAGGGAAAGGCACATTTTAGAATGAGCCCTCAACTTACAACAAAGGCGCCAGGTATGCTGAAAGCGGCTTTTATTACTAAGGTTTACGAAAATGGAGGCGATTTTAGTACGGATGTTTTTATTAAAACGTATTCGCCCTATAACACCTATGTAGGGCTCACAATTCCTAAAGGTGATAAGAACAGAGGAATGCTTTTGACCGATACCCCACATACTTTTGATGTGGTTACTGTGGACGAAAAAGGGAACCCAAAGGCTACTAAAAATTTAAACGTAACCATACATAAAGTCAGCTGGAGGTGGTGGTGGGATACTTCTGCGGATAATTTGTCTAATTATAGCAGTAGTCAGTACCATGAAAAGGTTTTTGAAAAAACGATCAGCACCAATGCCAACGGTAAAGCTAATTTTGAATTTGAACTAAAATATCCTGAGTGGGGTAGGTATTTGGTACGTGTAGAGGACCCGAATGGAGGGCACTCCACAGCCAAAACTATGTATATAGATTGGCCAGAATGGGCCGGGAAATCTCGAAAAACGGACCCTTCTGCGGCAACCATGTTAGTGTTCTCTACAGATAAGGAAACATATAAGGTAGGCGAAACCGCTACGGTTACACTTCCTAGTTCTTTGGGAAGTCGTGCTTTGGTCACGATTGAGAACGGTACGGAAGTTTTAGAATCTCTTTGGGTAGATACGGCCAAGGACGAGACAAAATTTGAGCTTCCCATGAAAGAACTTTATGCGCCTAATGTATTTGTTCATATTTCTTTATTGCAACCCCATGCCACAACTTTGAATGATAATCCTATACGGTTATATGGCGTTGTTCCTGTTTCGGTAGAAAATCCACGGACCAAAATTTTGCCTGTTATTGCCATGCCTGAGGTATTACGGCCAGAGGAGACCGTAACGGTTAAAGTGGGTGAAAAAGATAAAAAAGCAATGACGTACAGTATTGCCATTGTAGATGAAGGGTTGTTGGATTTAACACGCTTTAGAACCCCAAATCCTTGGGATACCTTTTACGCTCACGAAGCACTTGGCGTTAAAACCTGGGATGTTTTTGATGAGGTTATCGGAGCATTTGGAGGTAAGGTAAACCAAGTGTTCGCTATTGGCGGCGATGGCGAACTAGCAGGTGCAAAGAACAAAAAAGCCAATCGTTTTGAGCCCATGGTAGTTCATCTAGGTCCTTTTAACCTGAAAGAAGGGGAGATCAAGAGCCATGAGATCAAGATTCCAAAATATGTTGGTTCCGTCCGCACTATGGTCGTGGCGGGTAATGCGGAAACGGGAGCTTATGGTATAGCAGAAGAAACCACGCCCGTGCGCAAACCCTTAATGGTATTGGCTTCGTTGCCTAGAAAAATTACGCCAGGAGAAACGGTAACCCTTCCTGTTACGGTCTTTGCCATAGAAAAGAAAGTGAAAAATGTAACGTTGAAATTAAAGTCGGACCCATCTTTCACCATTTCCGGTAATGCCAGTCAAACGCTAACTTTTAGTCAGCCTGATGAGAAAATGGCCTATTTTGAATTACAAGTGGCCGATTTTAAAGGGATAGGAAAAGTAGTGGTTGAAGCCTCTGGTAACGGGGAGACCGCTTCTTTTGAAATTCCTATTGATGTGGTGAACCCTAATCCCGTTACATCAGAAGTGAAAAATCTGATCTTGGAGCCTAATTCTGCACAGACCATAAATCTAGAAACTTTTGGTGTTATTGGAAGCAATACGGCTGAAATCGAGTTTTCCACTTTGCCCGCAATGAATTTCAACGGTCGTATGCAAAACCTTATTCGGTATCCTCATGGTTGCTTGGAACAGACCACCTCTGCCGCATTTCCGCAATTGTATCTTTCAGATATTTTTGATTTAGATGGAAATAGAAAAAAGAGCATACAACAGAATGTGGTGCGTGCCATTAAACTTTTAGGAGGTTATCAAAATGCTACCGGAGGATTCTCGTATTGGCCTGGTCAGAACTATTCTAATGATTGGGGTACTTCATACGCCGGACACTTTTTGCTGGAGGCCGAAAAGAAAGGGTATGTCCTGCCCATTGGTTTTAAATCTAGTTGGATAAAATATCAGCAAAACAGTTCAAAACAATGGCGTTCGGGAAGTAATAGTTCGGATTTGGCGCAAGCTTACCGTTTATTCACCTTAGCATTATCGGGCAATGCAGACGTATCCAGTATGAACCGGTTGCGGGAAACAAGTGGCTTGTCCAATGAAGCAAAATTTAGGTTGGCCGCAAGTTATGCATTAATTGGTCAGGATAATGTGGCCAAATCTATTTTGAGTAAGGCTTCATTGAATTTTGAAAGCTCTACTAATGAATATACCTATGGTTCTTCGGATAGGGATAGAGCCATGGCCTTAGAGTCCTATATCTTGGTAAAAGACAAAAACAAAGCCCAAGACTTGGCCAAAACAATAGCTGGGCTTATTTCCGAATCTAGATGGCTAAGTACACAGACTACGGCCTATAGTCTTATTGCCATGGCCAAATTCGCCAATCTTGTTGGGGGTAAGGGTATAAAAGCAACGCTAACGGTAAATAGTAAAGGCAAAAATGTAGAAACAGCAAAGACTTTGGCTATACATGAGCTCACCATTAAAAACGGAACGAATACATTAGAATTGAAAAATACAGAGGGCAATACATTGTTCGTTACCATTGTTAATCAGGGAATTTTACCCGTAGGTAAAGAGAAAACCATACAGCAAAATCTGGTGGCAAACCTAAAGTTTAAGGGCAGGGATGGCTCCATACTTAATGTAGCACAAATGCAGCAAGGAACGGATTTTGTTGCCGAGGTAACTTTAACGAATACTACGGACAAGGCAATTAAGAATGTGGCTTTAACAGAGATTTTCCCAAGTGGATGGGAGATAGTGAACACCCGATTTACCGATTTTGGGGAATTTGCGGATAACCAAGTAACATACACCGATATTCGTGATGACCGAAGCAACTTTTATTTTGATATGAAGAAGAACGAAGAAAAAACATTCAGGGTGTTATTGAATGCTTCGTATTTAGGACGATATTATTTGCCAGGTATTCAAGCGGAAGCTATGTACAATAATGATTATGTAGTGCGTACACCCGGAAGATGGGTAGAGGTGGTTCAGTAGAAAACATTCTATTTATTAAATAAAAAAGACCCTGTTAACAGGGTCTTTTTCGTCTTAAAAGTCAGTAGTGTTTTTTATTTCTTTTTATATTTTTCTTGGTATTCGCCGTTACCTTCATTAAAAGTAAGAGTCAGAATATCACCGGAAACCTTATATTTTGCAACAGTTACATCTGAATTTCCTTCAGTACCGTAATCCAGTTGAACTTTTGAGTTGAATAAATAGGACCAAGAACCAGAATCATGGGTTCCTTCTATACAATCTCCGCTAGCACTGTCCGTACTATGGAATTCATAGTCAAAAATATTTCCGTTTTTAAAGCGTAATAGGTCCATGCTCTCGCACTCATTGGCTGGCTCCTCGCCTTCATCATCAATGTATGCGATAAGAGACCAAGTTCCCATTAGGTCACCGTCTTCACTAGAGTCATCTTTTTTGCACGAGGTGAAAACACAACCTGCGGCCAAAAATAGTAGTAGAATTGGTTTTTTCATTTTTAATCTGATTTGGTGAAGTACTAAAACGCCCTTACATTTTAGAAATTACATGTTAGTACATGTTTTAGAGCAACTACCAGTTTTAAGGATGAAGTTTGTAGTTTAATAAGCGTTTTACTCGATATTTAAATAATCTCCACGTATAATTCTTTCTATTAGAAGCTAAGAAATAAAAATAGGGGTTTCCGGTGCGTAGATCTCCCGGAATAATTGTGTAATTAAATTTATTTTTCCAAGCTACATAATTAAAACTTAATTGATCGCGAAGGCTTTGGGTTGAAACGAAACCCCACCAGTCTTCCATGACTTTTATGACTTGCGGGTCATTATGTTTTCTAATAAGAACAGCGGCAAAGATGAGACCATTTTGGGCAGGGTATCCTTCAGATTTAAAAAAATTCATTTGTTTTTCCATTACATCGGGTTTGTCTTTGTAGACTCCACGTAGCTTGCCTAGCTCAAGTAGGGCTCGATATTCTTCGTATAAACAATTTCGGGTGTCATCACATTGATTATGGTCGAAAATTCCCATTTGAAAACTCCCCAAACTCAAAATCAACTTTTCTATATCGCCTATAATTAGATAGTTGCTATCAATGTAAATGCTGATGTCATAATCGCTAAAATATAGGTGAGGTAATAACTTTGGATGGCGAGACATTAGTCGTTCCTGGTCTTTTATGTCTTCTTTTACCAGTATTGGTTTCCAAGGTTTACCTACCTTTTTAGGGTCATCTGTAAAAGCAAAAAAGTCTACACCTTCAATGCTTTTTTGTGGAACAAAGCCGAAGTCCGGCCCAAGGGCTATAGTATAAATGACAAGCTTACACATGTATATTTTTAGATTATTTGGACAAAGTTCGTTAACAATTTAGAAAAAGTAGCTAGAACATTAAAATACATTGTTCAATATCCTGTAATGTATCTAGAGTACTTGGGTACGATTTTTTTAACGAAAATAGCCAATACTATACTGCAAAATATGAGGGCAGCCCATACCATGAAATATGTGGTCCATGGATATGGGACTAGAATATGAAATTTGACCTTTAAGACGGTGAATAATTGCAACACGTAACCGTGAAGAAAATATATAGCAAAACTTGTTGAGGCCAGTAGGGTCAGTAACTTATTCTTAGTGTTTTCAAAACGATGTAAGAATAACATAAAGAAAATACAAAGTATTGATTTTTGAAGCAGTATTAAATCAATCCCCTCATATTCAAAAGCACGCTTTTGATAGTTGTCGTACCTGCCGATTGAAGCCTGTAGCGAGGCAATGCATAGAACAATAGCTAATAGTACAAACTCTTTATTTTTTAGTGCTTTGTAAATAATGGTTTTGTTTTTTGAACAAAGAATGCCCAACAGAAAAATTGGCGTAAAATATACTACGGACTGAATCACATTGAGTTCGTCTACCGGTCTATGTATAAGAAGAGCAACGACAAATAATAACAAAAGAGTGGTGAGTTGATATACCGGCTTTAATTCAATAAACTTAATATGTATGGGGTACATTAGAAATAAACAAATCGCAAAAGGTATGTACCAGTATGCTACCAGATGAGCTCCAGTAAAGTAATACAGAAATATAGGAGCGATGTACTCGTTGATCACTCCTTCTTCATTCAAGGTAAAATATTGATTCCAGAAGTGGGGTTCTAACTGCAATTTAAGGAAGATTGGCATTATTGATAAAATGGTATAGGGAATTAAAAGCCGCTTTACTTTACCCATAAAAAATTGATGTGTTTTTTGCTTCATATAAAAAACATGATGAAACAAAAAGCCCGAAATAAAAATAAAATTAATGGTACTGCCTGCGGTAAGATTTGCAAATACAGCTTCGGGAAAAGTGTTTATTTTTAGCTCCGAAATAGAATAGCAATGTGCTGAGACAATAAGTAATATAGCAATCCCCCTGTAGGCATTAATTGAATTTAAGTACATAGAAAGTTTGATTATGGGGGAATCAAATTACTACTATTAATCTAGTTTAGATGACTAGGCTTTCGGCATTATCAGTCTCTTTTTTTATTTCAATATGAGAATCCTCCTTTAAAACCTTACTGAAGATAAATGCACCAATTTCCTTTATAGGTTCATAAAGTACTGATTCTTGCATAGTCTGATCTTCTACCACATCTGCAGAATCGTTAACACGTTCAAAAAAGATAAGTAACGCCCCCAAGATTACGGCTACTTTCACTACGCCAAAAATACCACCTGCAATCTTATTCAGTAAGCCGAGCATGGCAAAATTGGCTATTTT
>NZ_RCNR01000069.1 GCF_009725985.1 Zobellia amurskyensis | reverse complement strand
GGTGGTATTGTGGGGGTTCTGGTCATAGGCTTTCAGAGGGCGGCCTTTTCCAATGAGGCGGGCGTTGGTTCCGCTGCCATTGCGCATAGTACCGCAAAAACCAATCACCCTCCTTCAGAAGGTTTTGTAGCGCTTCTTGAGCCATTTATAGATACGGTAGTGGTTTGTACCCTTACGGCACTTGTGCTTATTTTTACAGGTATGCACGAGGTAGAAGGTATGGCAGGGGCGCAGTTGACCTCTGATGCATTCGGTAGCCAGATTTCATGGTTCCCATATGTATTGGCTTTAGCGGTATTCCTTTTTGCATTTTCAACTATGATATCATGGTCTTATTATGGTATGCGTGCATGGACCTATCTTTTTGGAAAAAGTAAAAAATCAGAAATGGTCTACAAAATGCTTTTCTTGGTGTTTGTAGTTATCGGAGCTTCAGTAAGTTTGGGTGCTGTGTTGGATTTTTCGGATATGATGATTCTAGCAATGTCCTTCCCGAACATCATTGGTCTTTATATAATGTCTGGTGAGGTTAAAAGTGATCTAGGTACATACTGGAAGAAACTTAAGAAAAACGAACTTTTTAAAAAGCAAATAACCGCTAAGGAATAATTAAAGATTTATTTAGCGGATGAAAGATTTCAAATCCCACTTCAGGTTCAATAAACAGGAACGGAGTGGGGTTTTTTATTTGCTGTTCATTATTGTAACCCTTCAGGTAGCTTATTTTGTTCTTCGATCATCCAATCTTCAGCAGACTGATAATTCTTTTCTTGAAGATGGGCAACTTCAGGCACAGATAGATAGTTTAAAGGCACGGGCACAACGTAAGGATTCCGTTAAAATCTATCCTTTTAACCCAAATTATATAACAGACTATAAAGGGTATGCCTTAGGTTTGTCTGTAGAAGAAATAGATCGATTGCATGTTTTTCGGAAGCAAGGCAAGTTCGCTAATACCGTAGAAGACTTTCAGAAGGTTACTCTAGTTTCGGATTCGTTGCTTCAGATAATTTCTCCTTATTTTAAATTTCCTGAATGGACGCAAAAGAAAACAAAGTCCAAGTTGCCGTATAAATCATCATATAAAGAAATAGAGCAAACCAGTGAGCAGAGTAAATCTAATTATACTATTATCGATTTAAACTCGGTTACAGCAGAACAACTTCAGAAAGTGAATGGAATTGGAGAAAAACTTTCGGCTAGAATCGTAAAATTCCGTGATAGGCTGGGAGGATTTTTGGTGAGCGAACAATTGTATGATGTGTACGGGTTGGAACCTGAAGTTGTAGAGCGAACTTTAAAGCAGTTTCAAGTGATAAAAAAGCCCGTTATCCAGAAAATTAATATAAATACCGCATCGGCAAAAAACCTTTCTAAATTAGTATATCTTCAAAAACACGTCTCTGAGAGCATAGTAAATTACAGAAGTAACAACGGAATCATACTTTCCTTTGATGAATTGTCAAAAATAGAAGATTTTCCATTTGAGAAGATTGATAGAATTAAGTTATATTTGACCCTATAAATTTAATTGCTATGCAAAGCATGTACTTTACGGAAGAACATCAATTATTTAGAGAGAGTCTCCGAGATTTTTTAAAGAAAGAAGTTGTACCTCATATAGATAAATGGGAAGCTTCGGGAACTATAGAATCCTTCATTTGGAAAAAGTTTGGTGAAATGGGCTATTTTGGTCTTGCCACCCCTGAAACTTATGATGGACTTGGGTTGGACCTTTTTTATACGGTTATTTTTCTGGAGGAACTTCAGAGAGTTAATTCAGGTGGTTTTGCAGCCGCTATGTGGGCGCATGCTTATTTGGCCATGACCCATTTGAATAAAAATGCAAACGATGAGCAGAAAAAAGCTTATTTGATTCCTAGTGTAAATGGCGAAAAAATAGGTTGTCTTGGGGTTACCGAACCTTTTGGAGGTAGTGATGTTGCGGGTATGCGAACAACCGCTGTAAGAGATGGAGATAATTATATCATAAACGGTTCTAAGACATTTATTACGAACGGTGTTTATGGTGATTATTGTATTCTGGCGGCAAAGACAGATCCTTCAGCGGGGAATAAAGGTATAAGTATCTTTATTGTTGATTTAGATAAGGAAGGGGTCTCTGCCAATAAATTGAATAAATTGGGCTGGCGTGCATCTGATACGGCGGAACTTGCTTTTGATAATGTAAAGGTGCCTGCAGGTAATTTAATGGGTGAAGAAGGAAAAGGTTTTTCTTTTATAATGGAAGCCTTTGCTCTAGAGCGTTTGGTTATGGGTGTAAATGCCCATGCTAGAGCGGAATATGCCTTGGAGTATGCGCTGCAATATATGTCTGAGCGGGAAACGTTCGGTAAATCTATAAATCAGTACCAGGCGTTGCGACATAAATTCGTAGACCTCCATGCCGATATGGAAATATGCAAACAATTCAATTATGGTGTGGTTTACAAAATGGGCAGAGGTGAGTATGTTGTTCGTGAAGCTACCATTTCTAAATTGAAGTCTACCGAAATGGCGGACAAGGTGGCGTATGACTGTTTGCAATTTTTAGGAGGCTATGGGTATATTGAGGATTATCCTATGGCGCGTATGTTTAGAGATAGCCGTCTGGGGCCAATTGGTGGTGGAACCTCGGAAATACTCAAGGAGATAATTGCGAAAATTGTTATTGATAAAAAAGAATATAGTGCACCAAAAGGGTAGTGGGTATAGACGCTGAGACGGGTAATACTATTTTAGACAGGCTGTTTTATGGTATATTTAGAAATAAGTAGTGCTCAATTGTAAATTAGTTTATATATTTGCCGCCTTAATCATAAAGAAAGGAGGTTGTAGCCAATGTTAATTATACCAGTAAAAGAAGGAGAAAACATCGATCGTGCTTTGAAACGTTTCAAGCGTAAATTCGATAAAACGGGTACGATGCGCAGATTGCGTAAGCGTCAACAATTCACAAAACCTTCCGTTGAGCGCAGAGCGCAGATACAGAAAGCAGAATACATTCAAGGTTTAAGAGATAAAGAAGAAATCTAGTAACTCTTGTTTAGTGTACAAATAGAAAAATCCCATCGTAACGATGGGATTTTTTTGTTTTAATATTTTCTTATAGATTTTACAATCTCTCTTTACTCTAGGCGTTGTTGTATATTCGGTTTGTTATCAACTTTATTAACTTCGTAAGATGTCTTTGGATTCCTTTATATCGTACCTGTCTTTAGAGAAGAACTGTTCTGTTCATACGGTAACGGCATATAAAAGAGATTTAGAGGTGTTTATTGATTTTTGCGATACAAATTATGATTGTAAAAATATTGACACTGTAGCGTACGGAATTGTTAGAAGTTGGATCGTGAGTTTGGTGGATTCCGGTGTTTCTAATCGGTCTATAAATAGAAAGATGGCTTCCTTAAAAGCGTATTACAGATTTCTTCAAAACCTAGGGGTTATAGGGGTAAATCCTTTAGCAAAGCACAAAGTTCTTAAAACATCAAAAAAAATAGAAGTCCCCTTTTCGGAAGTAGAAATGGAAAAGGTGCTTTCTCAAATTGAATTTGCAGATGATTTTGAGGGGGTTAGGGATCGACTGATTATCGAGTTGTTTTATACAACAGGTATGCGTAGGGCGGAACTTATAAATTTACAGATGATTGATGTTGATATTTCGCAGCAGCTTGTGAAAGTTCTGGGAAAGAGAAGCAAAGAAAGAATTGTGCCGCTGCTGCCTTCGGTCATAGGGTTGCTACAAGAGTACTTGAAAGAAAGAGAGATGCTTGGGGAAATAGCTGATGAAGCGTATGTTTTTTTGTTGAAGTCGGGCAATAAATTGTATGAAAATCTTGTTTATCGATTAATAAATAAGTATTTTAGTGAGGTGTCCTCTAAGGTTAAAAAGAGTCCCCATATCTTAAGGCATACCTTTGCAACCCATCTCCTGAATAAAGGAGCGGATATGAATTCTGTAAAAGAATTGTTGGGTCATGCAAGTTTGGCATCTACACAGGTGTATACGCACAATAGTATAGCTGAACTAAAACGGGTTCATGCCAGTGCTCACCCCAGGGGTAAGAAGTAGTCGGGTCATTTTACATTGTTTAATTTAAAAATTATAACCTATGAAAGTAAATGCGCAATCAGTTAATTTTAATGCGGATCGAACGCTTATCGACTTTTTACAGAACAGAATGGATAAGCTTGAAACCTTCTACGATAAGGTAATTAGCGCAGATGTGTATTTGAAAGTTGAGAACACAAGTTCAAAGGAAAATAAAATAGTAGAGATCAAATTGAATATTCCTGGAGATAAATTCATGGTAAAAAAGCAATGTAAGAAATTTGAGGAGGCTGTTGACTCTGCTTGTAACTCACTGGAAAGAAAGCTAATAAAGCATAAGGAAAAATCTCGCGTTCAAGCTTGATGAATTTTTTTTCATTTTTTGTTTTGAATAAACAAAAAAACGTATACATTTGCAGTCCGTTAGAAATAGCGGACTTTTTTATGCCAAAATCAGCATAGAAAGGCCGATGTAGCTCAGCTGGCTAGAGCAGCTGATTTGTAATCAGCAGGTCGTGGGTTCGAGTCCCTCCATCGGCTCTTAAGTTCTTTTAAAAAATTGGTTTGGGGAGATACTCAAGCGGCCAACGAGGGCAGACTGTAAATCTGCTGACTACGTCTTCGCAGGTTCGAATCCTGCTCTCCCCACTTTTTTTAAACGACCCTATTTTTTTTGGGTTTTGAAATATTGGATTATTAAAATTTGCGGGAGTAGCTCAGTTGGTAGAGCGTCAGCCTTCCAAGCTGAATGTCGCCGGTTCGAACCCGGTCTCCCGCTCTAATGAACCAAGGTAATGTTTGTGATTTTGAATCTGCAACATTGAATCTTGAACCGTGAACCTAATAAGCCGACGTAGCTCAGGGGTAGAGCGTTTCCTTGGTAAGGAAGAGGTCACGGGTTCAATTCCCGTCGTTGGCTCAATAAAGGCATTATTTGTACACTAATATATAACTAAGATTAAAATTCATTAAAAATGGCAAAGGAAACTTTTGATCGTTCCAAACCGCACTTAAATATAGGTACTATTGGACACGTGGATCACGGTAAAACTACATTAACTGCTGCTATTACGACTGTTTTGGCAAATGCAGGTCTTTCAGAACTGAGAAGTTTCGATTCTATCGATAACGCTCCTGAGGAGAAAGAAAGAGGTATTACTATTAACACTTCTCACGTAGAGTATGCTACGGCTAATCGTCACTACGCTCACGTTGACTGTCCTGGTCACGCGGATTACGTAAAGAACATGGTTACTGGTGCTGCTCAGATGGATGGTGCAATTTTAGTTGTTGCTGCTACAGATGGTCCAATGCCACAAACTCGTGAGCACATCCTTTTAGGTCGCCAGGTTGGTATTCCAAGAATGGTTGTATTCATGAATAAAGTGGATATGGTTGATGATGAGGAGCTTATCGAGCTTGTTGAAATGGAAGTAAGAGAATTGCTTTCTTTCTACGAGTATGATGGTGATAATGGTCCTGTAATTGCTGGTTCTGCATTAGGTGCATTGAACGGTGAGCAAAAATGGGTTGATACGGTAATGGAGTTGATGGAAGCTGTTGATAACTGGATCGAACTTCCGAAGAGAGATGTTGAGAAAGATTTCTTAATGCCTGTTGAGGATGTGTTTACAATTACAGGTCGTGGTACTGTTGCAACTGGTCGTATTGAGACTGGTGTAGCTAATACTGGTGATGCTGTTGAGATTATCGGTATGGGAGCTGAGAAATTGACTTCTACTGTTACTGGTGTTGAGATGTTCCGTAAGATATTGGATAGAGGTGAAGCTGGTGATAACGTAGGTATCTTGTTGAGAGGTATTGAAAAATCTCAGATTAGTAGAGGTATGGTAATCTGTAAGCCAGGTTCTGTTAAGCCTCATGCTAAATTTGAAGCGGAAGTTTACGTTTTGAAAAAAGAAGAAGGTGGTCGTCATACACCATTCCATAATAACTATCGTCCACAGTTTTATGTAAGAACTACGGATGTAACGGGTAACATTGCGCTTCCTTCTGGAGTTGAAATGGTAATGCCTGGTGATAACCTTACTATTACAGTTGAGTTAATTCAGCCTATCGCTTTGAGTATAGGTTTGCGTTTCGCTATCCGTGAAGGTGGTAGAACTGTAGGTGCCGGTCAGGTTACGAAGATTATCGATTAATTTATTGTATAGGAATAATGTAATTAAGGGTGTTCTGCTTTAGTAGGGCACCTTTAAATGCAATTATAAACGGGTGTAGCTCAGTTGGTAGAGCACTGGTCTCCAAAACCAGGTGTCGGGAGTTCGAGTCTCTCCTCCCGTGCAAATTTAAGTAAGAATCATTATGTTAACGTATATAAAAGAATCTATAGAAGAGCTTCGTAACAACGTTACGTTGCCTCCAAGAGCTGAATCATCTAACCTTATGGTTGTGGTTGCGGTATTTTCTATTTTGTTCGCTTTGGCGACTTGGGGTGTGGATAGTGCATTCAGCAAAATGGTTCGTTTGTATTTCGATAACATCTTAAACTAGTTATTCGCTATGTCAGAAGTATTGGAAAAGAAATGGTATGTAGTGAGAGCTGTCAGTGGGCAAGAGAATAAAATCAAAGGCTATATTGAAAGTGAAGTTGAGCGCCATGGTTTTTCTGATTATTTAGAAGATGTGCTTGTTCCTACGGAAAAAGTGATTCAGATTCGAAATGGAAAAAAAATAAACAAGGAAAGAGTGTATTTTCCTGGTTATATAATGATAAAAGCCAACCTTGGTGGTGAGATGATTCACATTATACGTTCAATTACGAACGTAATCGGTTTTTTAGGGGAAACAAAAGGAGGGGATCCAGTTCCGTTGAGAAAGACCGAGGTTAATAGAATGTTAGGTAAGGTTGATGAGTTGGCTGTTAATACAGATACGGTAGCTATACCTTTCACTCATGGTGAAACGGTTAAGGTTATTGATGGTCCGTTTAATGGATTTAATGGTACGGTTGAGAAAATCAACGAAGAGAAGCGTAAGCTAGAGGTTATGGTTAAGATTTTCGGAAGAAAGACACCATTAGAGCTCAGTTATATGCAAGTAGAGAAAGTATAAGTTAAGTGTTACATATTTAAAGTTGTATTGCTTCCAAAAATAGTACAGCTGAAATTTAATTTTAAACAATGGCAAAAGAAATAGGTAAAGTAGTTAAACTACAAGTTAGGGGAGGTGCAGCGAATCCGTCGCCACCGGTTGGACCCGCCTTAGGTGCTGCCGGTGTTAACATCATGGAGTTCTGTAAGCAGTTTAATGCTCGTACACAGGACAAACAGGGTAAAGTATTGCCTGTTGTTATCACCGTTTATAAGGATAAGTCTTTTGACTTCCTTGTTAAAACACCACCAGCGGCAGTTCAGTTATTGGAAGCGGCTAAGATTAAAAAAGGATCAGGCGAACCTAACCGTGTAAAATCAGGTAATGTTACTTGGGATCAAGTTAAAACAATTGCCGAGGACAAAATGGTAGATCTTAATGCATTTACGGTAGAATCTGCGATGAGCATGATAGCCGGTACAGCAAGGTCTATGGGTCTTAAAGTTGCAGGTAAGCGACCTTTCTAAAATCTTAAAAGCAATTTGAAATGGCAAAATTAACTAAGAAACAAAAAGAAGCCCACGGCAAGATAGATAAAGATAAACTTTATTCTGTAAGCGAAGGTGCTGCTTTGGTAAAAGAAATTACCAATACAAAATTTGATGCATCTGTTGATTTGGCAGTGCGTTTGGGTGTTGACCCAAGAAAAGCTAACCAAATGGTACGTGGGGTTGTTACACTTCCGCATGGTACAGGTAAGGATGTTAAAGTTTTGGCTTTGGTAACGCCAGATAAAGAAGCAGAAGCTACTGAAGCTGGTGCTGACTTTGTTGGGTTGGATGAGTATTTGGATAAAATTAAAGGCGGTTGGACAGATGTTGATGTTATCATCACTATGCCAAGCGTAATGGGTAAACTAGGACCGTTAGGTAGAGTTTTAGGACCAAGAGGTCTTATGCCCAATCCAAAAACAGGAACAGTTACTATGGATGTCGCTAAGGCGATAACTGAAGTGAAAGCTGGTAAAATCGACTTTAAAGTTGATAAAACGGGTATCGTTCATGCTGCTGTAGGGAAAGCTTCTTTCTCTGCGGAGAAATTGGAAGAAAACGCTAGAGAGTTGTTAGATACTCTAGTGAAGATGAAACCTGCAGCTGCTAAAGGTGTTTATATGAAAAGTATTTTCATGTCAAGTACCATGAGCCCAAGTGTTCAGTTAGATCCAAAGACCGTTTAATCGAACTGGGTAGTTCAAAATTTACAGTATGACAAGAGAAGAAAAAGCAAACGTAATACAGGATTTGACTTCACAGTTGGCCGAGAACGCTACTATTTATTTAGCGGATATATCGGGCTTGAATGCAACGCAAACCTCAGATTTGAGAAGAGCTTGTTTCAAAGCTGATGTAAAATTGGCAGTAGTCAAAAATACATTGCTTGCAAAAGCAATGGAAGCTTCCGAAAGAGAATTCGGTGAACTTCCCGGAGTGCTTAAAGGCAATACTTCGTTGATGTTCTCAGAAGTAGGTAATGTTCCGGCAAAAATTATTAAGACTTTCAGAAAGAAGTCTGATAAGCCTTTGTTGAAAGGAGCCTTCGTAGAGGAAGCGGTATATATTGGTGATGAGAATTTGGATGCGCTTGTAAGCATCAAGTCTAAAGAAGAAATGATTGGTGAGGTTATTGGATTGTTACAATCTCCTGCTAAAAACGTTATTTCTGGACTTAAATCTGGTGGTGGTAAACTGGCAGGTATCCTTAAGACATTATCAGAAAGATAAGAACGCACTAGTAAACTAAGTATATTTTAAAAATTTATTAAACGATAGTAAAAATGGCAGATTTAAAAGATTTCGCAGAGCAGTTGGTTAACTTAACCGTAAAAGAGGTAAATGAGTTGGCTAATATATTAAAAGATGAATATGGTATAGAGCCTGCAGCTGCTGCAGTTGCTGTTGCCGCTGGTGGTGGTGATGCTGCTGAAGCTGCTGAAGAGCAAACAGAATTTGATGTAATCTTGAAAGCAGCAGGTAGTTCTAAACTAGCTGTAGTTAAATTGGTTAAAGAATTAACCGGTCTAGGATTGAAAGATGCTAAAGACATCGTTGATAGCGCACCTAAAGCAGTAAAAGAAGGTATCACTAAAGATGAAGCTGAAGGAATCAAAAAATCTTTGGAAGAAGCAGGAGCGGAAGTTGAGCTTAAATAGTATCAGCAACCATAACAATTTGGTTTAGGTCTTTCCTCGCCCCGGCGGAGCTAGACCTAAGCCTTTTTATACAAGTAAGACCCACGTATATGATGAGGTATACGACCCGAATTTAGTATTCACGTTCAAAATACTGTCCATAGATGTTCACACAACAGACTGAGAGAATAAATTTTGCATCCGCTAAGAACACGCCGGAGTATCCGGATTTCTTGGACATCCAGATAAAATCGTTTCAAGACTTTTTTCAGCTAGAAACTAAATCTGATGAAAGAGGCAATGAAGGCTTGTACAATACCTTCATGGAAAACTTCCCTATTACGGACACCAGAAACCAGTTCGTACTTGAATTTTTAGATTACTTCATAGATCCGCCAAGATATTCTATTCAAGAATGTATAGAGCGTGGTCTTACCTATAGTGTTCCGTTAAAAGCACGATTAAAATTATACTGTACCGATCCTGAGCACGAAGATTTCGAAACTATCGTGCAAGATGTGTATTTGGGTACTATACCTTATATGACACCTAGTGGTACTTTTGTTATCAACGGAGCGGAAAGGGTAGTAGTTTCTCAGTTACACCGTTCACCAGGTGTTTTCTTCGGTCAGTCATTTCATGCTAACGGTACTAAATTATATTCTGCCAGAGTAATACCATTTAAAGGTTCGTGGATAGAATTTGCAACAGATATTAACGGTGTAATGTATGCGTACATTGATCGTAAGAAAAAATTGCCTGTAACTACTCTTTTCAGAGCTATTGGTTTTGAAAGAGATAAAGATATTCTTGAGATTTTTGACCTTTCTGAAGAGGTTAAAGTTTCAAATGCTGGTCTTAAAAAAGTACTAGGTCGTAAATTGGCTGCTAGGGTTTTGAACACTTGGCACGAGGATTTCGTTGATGAAGATACTGGTGAAGTAGTATCTATAGAAAGAAACGAAATTGTTATTGACCGTGATACTGTTTTAGAAAAGGATCATATTGCCGAAATATTGGAAGCTGATGTGAAAACTATTCTTTTGCACAAAGAGAGTAATGCACAATCAGATTATTCAATAATCCACAATACATTACAAAAAGATCCAACGAATTCTGAAAAAGAAGCTGTTGAACATATTTATCGTCAATTACGTAATGCTGAACCGCCTGATGAAGAAACGGCGCGTGGTATTATAGATAAACTGTTCTTCTCTGATCAACGTTATAACTTAGGTGAAGTTGGGCGTTACAGAATGAATAAGAAATTACAGTTAGATATTGGAATGGACAAGCAAGTCTTGACTAAAGAAGATATTATAACTATTATTAAATATTTGATCGAACTTATCAACTCTAAAGCAGAGATTGATGATATTGATCACCTTTCTAACCGTCGTGTTCGTACCGTTGGTGAACAATTGTCATCTCAGTTCGGTGTAGGTCTTGCTCGTATGGCAAGAACTATTCGTGAGCGTATGAACGTTCGTGATAACGAAGTGTTTACACCAATAGATTTGATTAATGCAAAGACATTGTCTTCTGTTATTAATTCATTTTTTGGAACGAACCAGTTGTCTCAGTTTATGGATCAAACAAATCCATTGGCAGAGATTACGCACAAGCGTAGATTATCAGCATTAGGGCCAGGTGGTCTTTCAAGAGAGCGTGCTGGTTTTGAGGTTCGTGATGTTCACTACACACACTACGGTAGACTTTGTCCTATTGAAACTCCTGAAGGTCCAAACATTGGTTTGATATCTTCATTAGCGGTATTTTCTAAGGTAAACCCTATGGGCTTCTTGGAAACTCCATATCGCAAGGTTGATAACGCTAAGGTAAACACGAAGGAATTCGTTTACTTAAGTGCGGAGGAAGAAGAAGGAATGAAAATTGCGCAGGCAAACATTCCATTAAAGGAAGATGGTACTATAGATACTGATAAGGTAATTGCTCGTGAAGAAGGAGATTTCCCGGTAGTAGACCCTATTGAAATCAACTATACAGACGTTGCTCCTAATCAGATTGCGTCTATATCAGCATCACTTATTCCTTTCTTGGAGCATGATGATGCCAACCGTGCATTGATGGGCTCTAACATGATGCGTCAGGCAGTTCCGTTATTAAGACCACAAGCACCAATTGTAGGTACAGGTCTTGAGCGTCAGGTTGCTTCTGATTCGAGAGTATTGATAAATGCTGAGGGCGATGGTACTATTGAGTACGTAGATGCTAAAATGATCACCATTAAGTACGATCGTACTGATGCTGAGCGTTTGATCAGTTTTGAAGATGACTCCAAATCGTACAACTTGGTTAAGTTTAGAAAAACTAACCAAGGTACAAGTATTAACTTAAAGCCGATCGTAAGAAGAGGTGATAAAGTTAAAAAGGGTCAGGTTCTTTGTGAAGGATACGCTACTGAAAAAGGTGAATTAGCACTAGGTCGTAACCTTACCGTGGCTTTCATGCCTTGGAAAGGATATAACTTTGAGGATGCAATTGTAATTTCTGAAAAAGTAGTTCGTGAAGATATCTTTACATCAATTCACGTAGATGAATACTCTTTAGAGGTAAGAGATACTAAATTAGGTGCAGAGGAATTAACTCATGATATTCCTAACGTTTCGGAAGAAGCTACTAAGGATTTGGATGAAAACGGTATGATTCGTATCGGTGCCGAGGTTAAACCTGGTGACATCCTAATTGGTAAGATTACTCCAAAAGGAGAGTCTGATCCAACCCCAGAAGAGAAGTTACTTAGAGCAATCTTTGGTGATAAAGCTGGTGATGTAAAAGATGCTTCTTTAAAAGCTTCTCCATCATTACGTGGTGTTGTTATAGAAAAGAAATTGTTTTCTCGTTCTGTAAAAGATAAGCGTAAGCGTTCTGAAGATAAGGAAGAGCTTAATAAGTTAGAGTTAGAGTATGAAGTGAAGTTTCAAGAATTGAAAGACATCTTGATCGAAAAACTTTTTACTTTGATCAATGGTAAAACGTCTCAAGGTGTATTGAACGATTTAGGTGAGGAAGTATTGCCAAAAGGTAAGAAGTACACACTTAAAATGTTAAACTCGGTAGATGATTTTGCTCACTTGGTGGGTGGTAGCTGGACGATGGACAAGGATACCAATGAATCTGTTGCCGATTTACTTCACAACTACAAGATTAAGTTGAACGATCTTCAAGGAAACTTGAGAAGAGATAAGTTTACAATTTCTGTTGGTGATGAGTTGCCAGCTGGTATTATGAAGTTAGCTAAGGTTTATGTAGCTAAAAAGCGTAAGCTTAAAGTAGGTGATAAAATGGCGGGTCGTCACGGTAACAAGGGTATTGTTTCTCGTATCGTTCGTCAAGAAGATATGCCTTTCTTGGCAGATGGAACTCCGGTTGATATTGTATTGAACCCATTGGGTGTACCTTCTCGTATGAACATTGGTCAGATTTACGAAACCGTATTAGGTTGGGCAGGCCTTAAGTTGGGCAAGAAATATGCTACACCTATTTTTGACGGTGCCACATTAGATCAGATTAATGCTTACACAGATGAAGCGGGTATACCAAGATTTGGTCATACGTATCTTCATGATGGTGGTACAGGTAAACGTTTTGATCAACCAGCTACAGTTGGTGTGATTTATATGTTGAAACTTGGTCACATGGTAGATGATAAGATGCACGCTCGTTCTATAGGTCCATACTCATTGATTACTCAGCAACCATTAGGTGGTAAAGCACAATTTGGTGGTCAGCGTTTCGGTGAAATGGAAGTTTGGGCACTTGAAGCATACGGTGCTTCGGCAACTCTACGAGAAATCTTGACTGTTAAGTCGGATGATGTTATCGGTAGAGCGAAGACCTATGAGTCTATAGTTAAGGGTGAAACCATGCCAGAACCCGGTTTGCCGGAATCTTTCAATGTATTGATGCACGAACTTAAAGGTTTGGGCTTAGACATCCGTTTGGAAGAATAGAATCGATTGTAGCGATTGAAGAACACACATTTTAATTAGTATCACCATTAGATTATGGCTAGAATAAAAGATAATAATCCAATAAAAAGGTTTGATAAAATTTCTATCGGATTGGCCTCGCCAGAAGCAATTTTGGCAGAGTCAAGAGGGGAAGTTCTCAAGCCTGAAACTATCAACTACAGAACGCACAAGCCTGAGCGTGACGGTCTTTTTTGCGAGCGTATTTTCGGTCCTGTAAAGGATTATGAATGTGCTTGTGGTAAATATAAGAGAATTCGTTACCGTGGTATTGTTTGTGACCGTTGTGGTGTTGAGGTTACAGAGAAGAAAGTACGTAGAGATAGAGTAGGGCATATCAATTTGGTAGTGCCTGTAGCTCACATCTGGTACTTCCGCTCGTTGCCTAATAAAATTGGGTACCTTTTGGGTCTACCTTCCAAGAAATTGGATATGATTATTTACTACGAACGCTATGTAGTAATTCAACCAGGTATTGCAAAAGGTGCTGAAGGAGAAGAAATCAATAAAATGGATTTCTTGACCGAAGAGGAGTACTTAACTATTTTGGAATCTATTCCGGTAGAAAACCAATATTTAGAAGATTCGGACCCTAATAAGTTTATCGCAAAAATGGGTGCGGAATGTCTTATAGATCTTTTAGCTCGTATCGATTTAAAAGAACTATCGTATCAGTTGCGTCATAAGGCAAATACGGAGACTTCTAAACAAAGAAAGACAGAAGCTTTAAAAAGACTTCAAGTTGTTGAGGCACTTCGTGAATCTCAAGAAAACAGGGATAACAGACCTGAGTGGATGATTATGAAGGTAATTCCGGTAATTCCACCAGAATTACGTCCATTGGTGCCACTAGATGGTGGTCGTTTTGCGACTTCTGATTTGAACGATCTTTACAGAAGGGTAATTATCCGTAATAACCGTTTAAAAAGATTAGTTGAGATTAAAGCTCCTGAAGTAATTCTTAGAAACGAGAAACGTATGCTTCAAGAAGCAGTAGATTCTCTTTTTGATAATACAAGAAAAGCTTCAGCTGTTAAAACTGAATCTAACAGACCTTTAAAATCACTTTCAGATTCATTAAAAGGTAAGCAAGGACGTTTCCGTCAAAACCTACTAGGTAAACGTGTTGATTATTCTGCACGTTCGGTAATTGTTGTTGGACCTGAAATGAAATTGTTTGAATGTGGTCTTCCTAAAGATATGGCCGCTGAGCTTTACAAACCTTTTGTCATTAGAAAACTGATAGAAAGAGGTATTGTGAAAACCGTTAAATCGGCTAAGAAAATAATAGATAAGAAAGAGCCAGTTGTTTGGGATATTCTTGAAAATGTATTGAAAGGACACCCTGTTATGTTAAACAGGGCCCCTACTTTGCACAGACTAGGTATTCAAGCATTCCAGCCAAAACTTATAGAAGGTAAAGCTATTCGTTTGCACCCATTGGTATGTACCGCTTTTAACGCGGATTTTGATGGGGATCAAATGGCAGTTCACTTACCATTAGGTCCAGAAGCAATTCTAGAATGCCAATTGTTAATGTTGGCTTCACATAATATTTTGAACCCTGCTAACGGTTCGCCTATTACTGTACCATCGCAGGATATGGTCTTGGGTCTGTATTATATGACCAAAGAGAGAAAGTCAACACCGGAAGTTCCAATTGCGGGTGAAGGTTTAACTTTCTATTCTTATGAAGAGGTAGAAATTGCTTTTAATGAAGGCATGGTTAACCTTAATGCGGGTATTAAAGTAAGAGCAAAAGACTTTAACGAAGAAGGAGTGTTGGTAAATAAGATTATACCTACTACGGTTGGTAGAGTTTTATTTAACATGGAAGTTCCTGAAGCTGCAGGATATATTAATGATGTATTAAACAAAAAATCTTTACGAGATATTATTGGAGGAATCTTAGCAGTTACTGATGTTCCAACAACCGCTGATTTCTTGGATAAGATTAAGACTATGGGATATGATTTCGCCTTTAAAGGTGGTCTATCTTTTAGTTTAGGGGATATTATTATACCACAGGAGAAGCATGAAATGATTGCTGAAGCCAATGTTCAAGTTGATGGCATTAAGGTCAACTATAACATGGGTCTGATTACCAACAACGAGCGTTACAATCAGGTGATTGATGTTTGGACATCTACAAATGCCCAGCTTACTGAATTGGCGATGAAACGTATTCGTGAAGATCAGCAAGGTTTCAACTCTGTGTATATGATGCTTGATTCTGGTGCAAGGGGTTCTAAAGAACAGATTCGCCAGTTAACAGGTATGCGTGGTTTGATGGCTAAGCCTAAAAAATCTACTGCCGGTGGTGGGGAGATTATTGAAAACCCGATTTTATCGAACTTTAAAGAAGGTCTTTCTATTCTTGAATACTTTATCTCTACTCACGGTGCTCGTAAAGGTCTAGCAGATACCGCTTTGAAAACGGCAGATGCAGGTTACTTAACACGTCGTTTGGTGGATGTTTCTCAAGATGTAATCGTAAACATTACAGATTGTGAGACTCTAAGAGGTGTTGAAGTTTCGGCTTTGAAAAAGAACGAAGAGGTTGTTGAGTCTCTAGGTGCACGTATCTTAGGTAGAGTTTCCTTACATGATGTATATGATCCGTTAACTGAAGAGCAATTACTTTTTGCTGGTCAGGAAATAATGGAGGCTGATGCTAAAAAGATTGAGGAATCTCCTGTTGAGAAAGTAGAAGTACGTTCGGCATTAACATGTGAAGCTCCTAAGGGAATTTGCGCTCAGTGTTACGGTAGAAACCTTTCTACTAATAAGATGGTACAAAGAGGTGAAGCAGTTGGTGTTGTTGCAGCACAATCTATTGGTGAACCTGGTACACAGCTTACATTGCGTACTTTCCACGTGGGTGGTATTGCAGGTAACATTTCTGAGGATAACAAATTGAACGCTAAATTTAGCGGTATTGCGGAAATAGAAGATCTAAGAACTGTTATAGGAGAAGATGGTGAAGGCAATCCAGCTACAATCGTTATTTCTAGAACATCTGAAATCAAAGTTGTAGATAAGAAAACCGGTATTACATTAAGTACTAATAATATACCTTACGGTTCGCAGTTGTTCATTGAAAATGGAGCAACAGTAACTAAAGGAGATACTGTTTGTTCTTGGGATCCATATAACGGTGTAATTGTATCGGAATTTCCTGGTAAAATTGCTTATGAGAATATAGATCAAGGTGTTACTTATCAAGTTGAAATTGATGAACAAACTGGTTTCCAAGAGAAAGTAATTTCTGAATCTAGAAACAAGAAGTTGATACCTACTCTTTTGATTCAGGATAGTAAGGGTGAAACTTTACGTTCATACAACCTTCCTGTTGGATCGCATATCATGGTAGATGATGGCGATAAAATTAAAGAAGGTAAAATCCTTGTTAAGATTCCACGTAAATCTGCTAAGGCAGGTGATATTACGGGTGGTCTTCCTAGGGTGACCGAACTTTTTGAAGCACGTAATCCTTCTAATCCAGCGGTTGTGTCTGAGATAGATGGTGTTGTTTCTTTCGGAAAAATAAAAAGAGGTAACCGTGAAATCATTATAGAATCTAAATTAGGTGAGGTCAAGAAATACTTGGTTAAACTTTCTAATCAGATTTTGGTTCAAGAAAACGATTACGTTCGTGCAGGTATGCCATTGTCAGATGGTTCTATAACTCCTGAAGATATTCTTAAGATTAAGGGCCCATCTGCTGTTCAGCAGTATTTGGTGAACGAAGTTCAAGAGGTATATCGTTTACAGGGTGTGAAGATTAACGATAAGCATTTTGAGGTTGTTGTTAGACAGATGATGCGTAAAGTACGTATTCAAGATCCAGGAAATACTATCTTCTTAGAGAATCAATTGATTCATAAAGATGATTTTATCAAAGAAAATGATGAAATTTTCGGTAAGAAAGTTGTTGTAGATTCAGGTGATTCTGAAAACTTAAGAGCAGGTCAGATTATTACGGCCCGTGAATTAAGGGATGAAAATTCTGTCTTAAAACGTTCTGATAAGAACCTGGTAACAGCTAGTGATGCAGTTGCAGCTACGGCTACACCTATATTGCAAGGTATTACACGTGCGTCATTACAGACTAAATCGTTTATATCTGCAGCATCATTCCAAGAGACAACTAAAGTATTGAACGAAGCTGCCGTAAGCGGTAAGATAGATACGTTAGAAGGCTTGAAGGAGAATGTTATTGTTGGACACAAGATTCCAGCAGGTACGGGTATGCGAGACTATGAGAACATCATTGTAGGCTCTAAAGAGGAGTATGATGAAATCATGGCACGTAAAGAAGCCTTGAAATTTTAAACTCAAATAATTCAAACCCTCAATAGTTTTTATTGAGGGTTTATTTTTTTTACATATGAGCGAAAAAGAACAAAAGCAGAACCAGATTAATATTGAGCTTGATGAAAAGACGGCCGAAGGTATTTATTCTAACTTAGCGATCATAAACCATTCTGTTTCGGAATTTGTAGTCGACTTTATTAGTATGATGCCAGGGGCTCCAAAAGCCAAGGTAAAGAGCAGAATAGTGCTTACACCGCAACATGCCAAAAAGTTTTTAAAGGCTTTAAATGATAACGTAAAGCGCTTTGAGGCTGCACAT
>NZ_RCNR01000068.1 GCF_009725985.1 Zobellia amurskyensis | reverse complement strand
TCTTCATTAATGATGACACCAACTTGGGCACAGGTGAAATCACCGTGAAACGAGATGCTCTGGACTCGATTATTGCTTTAGAAAGTAATGATTGGGAAAAGATATATGAATTTTTGAAATTGGAGGAAAGGGCTTCAGAAACGCATAGAAAGACCAACGAGACCGATATTTATATCAACCTAAACCTTGATGGTATGGGCAAGAGTGATATCAAAACTGGACTGGCATTTTTCGACCATATGTTAGATCAATTGGCGCGTCACGGTCAAATGGATTTGGAAATTAAAGTAGATGGAGACTTAGAAGTAGATGAGCACCACACTATAGAAGATACGGCAATTGCCTTGGGAGAAGTGTTTAACACGGCTCTAGGTTCTAAAATGGGCATTGAGCGCTATGGTTTTTGCCTTCCTATGGATGATTGTCTTGCTCAAGTAGCTATAGATTTTGGCGGTCGTAACTGGTTAGTTTGGGATGCCGAATTCAAACGTGAAATGGTAGGCGATATGCCAACTGAAATGTTCTATCATTTCTTTAAGTCCTTTACGGATGGTGCAAAAGCAAATTTGAACGTGAAGGCAGAAGGAACAAATGAGCATCATAAGATTGAAGCCATATTCAAAGCATTTGCAAAAGCAATTAAAATGGCCGTAAAACGTGATGTTGAAAAAATGGTGCTACCAAGTACAAAAGGTGTTCTATAAAAATAGTAGTGAGTATTGATTACAAAGTATTAGGTTTTTAATATTCACTTTGTACTCATTACTTGATACTCAATACTAAATAAATGAAAATAGTAATTATAAATTACGGCGCAGGGAATATTCAGAGCATCAAATTCGCTATTAAGCGTTTGGGCTACGAAGCTGTTCTGAGTAGTGATGTAGAAGAGATTCAATCTGCAGATAAAGTTATTTTTCCTGGTGTAGGCGAGGCCAGTAGTGCCATGGCTAAATTGAGAGAAAGTGGTCTTGATAAGATAGTTCCAAATTTAAAACAACCTGTTTTGGGTATCTGTTTGGGAATGCAGCTTATGTGTCATTCTTCGGAAGAAGGCAACACCACCGGCTTAGGTATTTTTGATGTAGATGTGGTAAAGTTCAATAGCACCGTTAAGGTTCCGCAGATTGGTTGGAATCAGATAACAAATCTAAAGTCAGGGCTTTTCAAAGGAATAGATGATAAAGAGCACATTTATTTGGTACACAGTTTTTATGCGCCATTATGTGAAGAGACCATAGCACAATCTGAATACGGACTAAAATACAGCGCTGCGTTAGCGAAAGACAATTTTTACGGTACCCAATTCCACCCAGAAAAAAGTAGTGGTGTAGGCGAAAGGATTCTTGAGAATTTTCTTAACGGTATTACATTCTAAGTATGCAGTATTAAGTACAAAGTTGTGTATTGATAATAGTTGTTTATGAATAGATATGAAGATTTGAAGATTTGGGAAAAAGCCATGAGTTTAGTCGAGGATGTGTATCTGTTGATGAAACATTTACCTAAGGATGAAAAATTTGGCTTGATTTCTCAAATTAAGAGATGTAGTATTTCTGTTCCATCTAATATTGCCGAAGGAGCAGGAAGAAATTCTAAAAAGGAATTCAAACACTTTTTAAGTATCGCCAATGGTTCAACATCAGAATTAGAAACCCAATTAATACTGGTTCATCGTTTGAAATTTGCAAATAAAAGTGATGTAAAGCCACTACTTAAAAAGTGTAATGAAATAAGAAAAATGAGTTATGCCTTGCAAAAAAGCCTAAGTTAAAAAATCAATATACTTTGTACTAGCTACTAGCTACTAGCTACTAACTACTTAATACTTTTTATAAAAAAAATATGAGAATAATACCTGCAATAGATATCATAGATGGTAAGTGTGTACGTCTTTCAAAAGGAGATTACGACACTAAAAAAATATACAATGAGAATCCGTTAGAGGTAGCCAAAGCCTTTGAGGCACATGGTATTCAATATTTGCATTTGGTAGATTTAGACGGTGCTAAGAGCAAGCATATTGTAAACCATAAAATATTGGAGCAAATAGCTTCAGGCACTACGTTGAACATAGATTTCGGCGGAGGACTAAAATCCGATGATGATTTGCGTATTGCTTTTGAAAGTGGTGCCAATCAGATTACCGGTGGAAGCATTGCTGTTAAGGATAAAGAAACCTTTTCAAGATGGATTCAAACTTATGGTGCCGAAAAAATTATTTTAGGTGCCGATGCCAAGGATGAGAAAGTAGCGGTTTCGGGCTGGCAGGAAGAATCTACGGAAGAATTGATTCCATTTATTTCCGAGTATCAAGAAAAGGGAATCGCCTATGTGATCTGTACCGATATCTCCAAGGACGGTATGCTAGAAGGCCCTTCTTTCGACTTATATAAAAAGATTTTAGAGGAATGTAAGGTTAATATGAGCGAAGTTGTTGGGAACGTCACTCAAGGTTTAAAACTTATAGCTAGTGGTGGGATATCTACTTTTGATGAGTTGCCGAAACTTGCCGAAATGGGTTGTGAGGGAACAATCATTGGTAAAGCTATATATGAGAATAGAATCAGCCTAAAGCAGTTAGAGGATTTTATCCTGCAAATAAGAGGTTAATGTTTAAGGGAGTACACTAATGAATGGAGGAATAGAGGTTTTTAAAATCCTTTTCAAAGTTCAAATTTTAAAATATGTTAGCAAAACGAATAGTTCCTTGTTTGGATATAAAAGATGGTAGAACGGTAAAGGGCGTAAACTTTGTAGATTTACGTGATGCCGGAGACCCAGTTGAATTGGCAGAGATTTACAGTAGGGAAGGAGCCGATGAGCTTGTTTTCTTAGATATATCGGCTACGGAGCAAAAACGTAAAACCTTGGCGGATTTGGTATACCGCGTGGCGGAAAAGGTGAATATTCCGTTTACTGTGGGCGGTGGAATTTCTTCGGTTGAGGATGTTGATATTCTATTGCAGAATGGCGCGGATAAAGTATCCATTAATTCATCAGCGGTAAAAAATCCGCAATTGATTAACGACTTGGTTGCAAAGTTCGGCTCGCAGTGTATCGTGGTCGCCATTGATGCCAAACAGATAGATGGCGAATGGATTGTTCATTTGGTAGGCGGAAAAGTTCCAACCGAACGTAAACTGTTTGAATGGGCCAAAGAAGTTGAGGAACGTGGTGCTGGTGAAATTCTATTTACCTCAATGGACCATGACGGTACCAAAGATGGCTTTGCCAACGAAGCTCTGAGTAAACTAAGTACGGAATTGAACATTCCTATAATTGCATCCGGAGGTGCAGGTAATATGCAGCATTTTACGGATACCTTTGTGGAGGGTAAGGCAGATGCAGCCCTTGCTGCCAGTGTTTTTCATTTTAAGGAAATCGGTATTAAAGATTTAAAAGAAGAATTAAAAGAAAACGGTATTCCGGTTCGGTTATAACGTTTTTAGCTTACAAAAATTGACAGTGATGAAAAAAATAGGACTTATAGGAGGTATTACTTGGCAATCCACCCAATTGTATTACGAGTTGTTAAACACCAAAGTAGCGGAGCTTTTAGGGGATAAAAATTCCTGTAGCTGCATTATTGAGTCCGTTAATTTTTCAGAAATATCGGATAAACAAGGTAAAGGCGATTGGGATTCGTTGCACGAAAAGATGTCTGATATAGCCTTGGGTTTACAAAATGCAGGAGCGGAAGTACTTTTAATTTGTGCCAATACTATGCACCTTAGTGTCCCTAAAATAGAGGAGAAAATAGAGATACCGGTATTGCATATTGCCGATGTTGCAGGAGAAGCCGTTAAATCTAAAGGGTGTCAAAAAGTACTCCTGTTGGGAACTAAGTACACCATGGAACTGGATTTCTATAAGGACATCTTGAAGAATAAGTTTGGTATAGAGGTATTGATTCCTTCTGCAGAAGATAGGGATATGGTTCATGGGGTAATTTACAATGAGCTTGCTAAAGGAATCGTTAGCGAGGAATCAAAAAATAAATATTTAGACATTATTGGCAAGGCCAAAAAAGAAGGTGCAGAAGGCGTAATTTTGGGTTGTACCGAAATACCGTTGTTGATACAGCAAAAGGACTGTGATATTGCGGTAATCGATACTACTTTGGAACATGCGTACGCCGCGGTAAATTTTGCCCTTGCATAAAACAAACAGAATGAAAATAGATTTTAATAAAAACGAAGACGGATTAGTACCTGCAATAGTTCAAGATGCGGTAACTAAGAATGTGTTGATGTTAGGTTATATGAACCAAAAGGCTTTTGATAAAACGCAAGAGACCAAAAAGGTAACCTTCTATAGCCGCACGAAAAAGCGTTTATGGACAAAGGGTGAGGAGAGTGGAAACTTTCTTGAACTTGTAGATATTAAAAATGATTGTGATAACGATACGTTGTTGATTTCCGTTAAACCTATAGGGCCAACATGTCACACAGGTTCAGATACGTGTTGGAATGAGGAAAACACCTCAAATTTTGGTTTTTTCTCTCAGCTGGAAGAAGTTATCAAACAACGCCGTGAGGCTTCGGATTCGAGTAAATCATATGTTGCCTCTTTGTTTGAAAAAGGCATCAACAAAATTGCCCAAAAGGTTGGGGAGGAAGCCGTGGAAACGGTAATAGAGGCCATGGATGATAACGATGACCTCTTTTTGTACGAAAGTGCCGATTTGCTTTTTCACTATTTAATGTTACTTCAGGCCAAAGGTTTTACCTTAAAAGATATTGAAGCAGAACTGGTAAAGCGACACAAATAGTCGTTTTACTTGTTCCTGTTTTTTAATTGCGAAGCGCCCTTTATGCGTTCATGGTTAATGACTGCGGAACCTTTATAGTTTAAAGTACTTGCCCCCGTTGCTTCAACGTTTATTGATTCCGTTGCGGTAAGAAAAGCTTCACTTGCACCGGAAAGGTCAATATCAAGTCGTTCAATTTCGAGGTCGTAATCCCGTAAATCACTGCTTCCAGAGAGGTCTGCATGTAGAGATTTTACGTCTCCATAAACATCGGCTTCAGAGGCCCCGCTCATATCAACATCAAGATAATCCGCTATAATTTCGCCGGTTATATCGGAAGCTCCTGAGAGTTCAATCTTTGCTCTTGCAATGTCCCACGGGTTTTCAAGGGTTACACTTGCCGCTCCTGAAAGGTCAAATTCCGAAATGTTCTTAGCGGTTACAAATGCTTTCAAAGTAGGGTTTCCGGCAACCGTAGTGTACTTTTTTAACTTAATGATGAGTTCGTTTCCTTCTCGGGCCACCACAATACGTTCATGCAAATTTTCATTAGCTTCAATTGTAATCTGTTCTTCTTCATCCGAAAAAGTAACGTAGACATCAAAAGCATTGGAAACCTTTAATTGGTCATAATTGGAAATGCTCAGGTCTTTGATCGTGATTTCGCCCGAAGCTTTTATATGGTCATAATCACAGGACGTAAAAATTAAGCATGCCGCGGCCATGGCGATAAACATCGTTCTTGTTTTCATTTTTGATTGATTTTAAGCTTGCTCTATAGCAAAGCAGGTTGATGAATTGTACTGTTTTAGGCGTGAGTTAAACGCTCTTGTAGCTGCACCACGGGAATCCACTGAAAGTTGATGGGAGACCATTCTTCTTCCACTGTGGAATTACGGGTGAAATTGTTTTTAAGAAACACCTGGTTATTTTCACTGAATACGTGCTGTGTTTCGATTACGTCATGACAATGTGCGCAAATTCCTTTGTTCGTTGCTTTCATTGGATGTTCTTTTTATAGCGGTTTCTACCCATATTGAAAATGCCCACTTTTATTCCTAGTCCGGCAGAGAAGCCGTTTATGCGGGTAGTACGTGTTGGGGGAAGTTCTATTCTACTGGAAAATCTGTATTTTACACCGGCTTCCAATTGCAAGTAGCGTGAGACGTTGAACAGGGAACTTATTCCAGGTTCTGCCACGAATACTACGTCAAAATCATCTTCTGTAAGTTCTTCCTCATAGTCCTCGTCATGAAAGTTGTTTTCAATATATCCTACGCCACCAGCGCCCACTAAGAGCGGAAAGGAAAGGTTTACAAGTTTTTTACTAAAGAAAATAGGCTCTAGATGAAGACCGCCATAAGCCCCTATTAAGTCTTCGTTGCGAGAAAGGCTATTGTTAAAAACATCTTGTTCGGAATAAAGAAAAGTGGCTGCAAAACCAACCTCAAACTGTTGGTTGGCCACGTAGGCAACTTTTAATCCGCCGGTAAAAGAGGGTTCACCGTCTATTTCCCCGGCACCAAGGTCAAGCCCCAAATAAACTCCGTGTACCACATTATTGCGGTCGTTGAACTCTAGGTATTCGTCAGTTCCATCTTGTCCAAAACTTGAAAAGGTCGCTCCTAATACAAGAAGAAGGAGACTCATTTTAAGTGGTTTCATCACTGTTCGTTTTTCGATTGATTATCTAATAGACAACCGAAACCCTAAAAAGTTGCATATAAAATGAATTTTTTTTGAAAAAAATATTTTACATACATTAAAATCTATGTAAATAGGCTTTATTTCCTTTGTTGATGGTCTTGTACTCCCCATTCATCCAAACTCCTTAAAATACCTTCAAGGGATTTACCTCTTCCGCTTAAATCGTATTCCACCCGTGGGGGCACGACGGGAAAAATTTTACGGTCAACAAGTCCATCTTTTTCTAATTCGCGTACCGTTTGGGTAAACATCTTATTGGAAATACCCGGCACTTTCTTTTGTAAAACTCCCGAGCGCAATGGGCCTTCTAAAAGATGGAACAATACTAAAGGTTTCCATTTGGTGCCTATTAAATTCATAGTATAATCTAAAGGACAGTATTTTGTAGAAATCATATTTTGTATTAACTATTTGTAAATCAATAATTAACCCTTTTTGGTAACTATAGTACTTTTAGGTAAGTTATTGTTATTAAGGTAAATATAACCTTATTTTGTGCTATAAAATATAAGTTATGAATACAAATAGAGATTACCCTAAATCATTCTCACATATTGGAATTACCGTACCTAAAATAGAAGCAGCAGTTAAATTCTATTCTGAAGTGATGGGCTGGTATGTAATTATGCCTCCATCTAAAGTGAAAAAAGAGGCGGATACTGCTATTGGTCAGATGTGTATAGATGTATTTGGTGAAGATTGGGAAGAGTTTGAAATTGCACACATGTCTACTTCCGATGGTGTAGGTATAGAGTTGTTTTCCTTTCCTCATGGTGTAAAAGAAGCTCCGGAATTTAACCCGTTCAATACGGGCTTATTCCATTTTTGTATACAAGATCCCAACATTGAAGATTTGGTAACTAAAATTGTAGACCATGGAGGTAAACAACGTATGCCCATACGCTCTTATTACCCTAATGAAAAGCCATACAGAATGTGTTATGTAGAAGACCCGTTCGGCATAGTATTCGAAATATATACGCATAGTTATGAACTGACCTATTCGTCTGGGGCATACACTAGCTAAAACTGTATATTCATTTTGTAAAGCGATTGGTTTGTAATGAAATCAATCGCTTTTTTGTAACTATATATGATTCATTAAAGATTATAGGAAATACCGAATAATTGAATTCCTGATAACTTATATCATCAATTTTTTAATTAAATTTAGCTTGTAATCAGTCTGTTGCGTATACTAACGGACGCTAACCAACCAACCAAAATGAAGATTACAAGCTCTTTTTTCAAACTCTTATCGGTTACTCTATTATGGCTTTTATTCGCTTCTTTTATAGAAAACTCAGCCGATAATACAATTCTACCCAGTGAACCGCAAACATTGGAATTTAATGTAGACGGACTTTACTTTGCGGAGTTCTACGACTATATTTTTAGAGGACATTTTGAGGAAATCACCATGGAACGTGAGGATATGGAATTTCTTTTGATTTTTGGACAATATCTCAGGGCATATGGTGGTCGGTGTGCAGCATACTTACCGAGTGACAAGGTTGAAATTATGGATCAAGTATGCGCTACCGAAGAAGTAACCCGCGACGGTTTTGGTACGGAAATCAGCAGGGTTTGCGTACGTTACGAATGGGTAGGCTCCGGGCTTTATGCACGTCCCGACTTGTACAAAGCTAAAATGGAGGTAGAGGACATACAACGTTCGGACGGTTTACGTACAACCATGCAAATGATTCTAGACCCAAATGCCATGGGAAATTCTGTGGATATGATCCACAAGACAAAAGGGCTTCAAAATGATATGGTTCAACTGTTTAGATTAAATCCTTGCGATAGCCCGGGATTAAGACGCTTTGAAGAAAACCTGAAACGTTTCGCTTTAAACTAAGCCTCAATTCGAACAAAGGAAAGTAGTAAGTATACTGAGATGAAGGCATCCGGAGGTCCCACTGGTACTCAGAATTTTGCGAAATTGGTAGATGGCCTAGTCGCCGATCAAGCTAAAACTTGGGCTTTTAACCGCTATGTAACGGGTAGTGCATCTGGAGTAAACATAGCTTCGCGAGATGGTCAAGGTAGACCCACCCAGTTAAGTGCGGGTTATACTTATTCCGGTTTTAGTGGAAATAGCAAGGGTTCGGTGCGAATTACTTTTGAAAACGGACTTCCCAAGTGTATCTATTTCTTTGATTTCCCCAGAAATTGCAAAACGCCCAATAGTAGTATTTCGGCCTCTTATGCCCAAGGGGATTATGCTAAGTAATAGGGTTAAGACGCTTATAGTTCGCGAGGAATCAGTACTCAATTCTTAGTACTCACTACTCAATACTAATCACTAACCACTATAGCTCCTTCAACAAAACCACTCCTTTATTTCCTGTAATAGAAATACGCCCTGTTGGATTTTTACCATAAGTGGCTTTAATTTCCCGTAATTTTTTGCCTTTGTCCAACATATGGGAGTCTACATCGTAAAATGATTTGGGCAAACGCACCAAGCCTTCTTCTACCACTGCTGTAAATTGGTGCGGGAAGTCCATAATATTAAGGCTTACTTCCGATGATTCTTGTTCAATGGCAATTTTACTACTAGGGTTTATAATGTTCTCCACTGCAAAATCCGATATTTTTAAAACCAGGTCTATATCATTTCCCAAACGATTTAAACGAATGTTACTGAATTTAAGCATTCCGTATAGCGTGTTTACTTCTTCAAGGTCAACCTCATCTTTGTTAGAATAGAATTCCAAAGAACCAATGGTGTGCATATCAATCTCACTACCAGCACTGTTCAGTCGCATGGTTTTAGAATTGTCCATGTCCAGTCCGCCATTTTTTAGGTCTAGATTGCCGTAATTAATGTTCTTGGCCCTAAGCTTTCCGTATTTGATAACCACATCGGCTTTGTTCAGGTTGTCATTGATCCACATATCGCCATGTTGCACATCGGCCTTTAAAATTCCGATCCAATCTTCAATAAAAACATCACCGAACTTATTAATGATTTCCAGTTCTGCTTTTTCCGGCATATACACTTTGTAATCTATTTGAACATTACTTCGGTCAAAATCAAAAGGATTGGCCTTATCAAAAAGGTTGGAAAAGAAACCGGAGCTGGTCTCTCCAATTTCATAGCCCATAGATATAAAATCTTCACTGTCCCTAATTACGGGGCGTATGCGTTCCAGAAGTTCTTGGGCATTGTCTTTCTTTTTATGGGTAACGGTAATGTTCACGGTAATGGAAACCTCGTTTTTTGTCCAACCATAGATATTGACATTCCCGTACTTGTTTTCTAAGTGAACCTCACCGGCATTGGTAAACCCGTATGTTTTAGTTACTTTTTTAGACACCTTTTCCTGCGCCATGACCGGAAGGCCAAAGACCATCGCCGCAGCGAAAAGGAGCAGTTTTTTATAAAGTGTATCCATAATCGTCATCTTTTAATTTTGATTCATTAAGTTGGCGCAAAAGATTTTCAATGAGCTCTATGCGCTTTCTGTAGTTGGAAACAATGGCTTCCAGTACCAGTTCATTATCTAGGTTGTTCTGCATCTCCAACTTTAGCTGGTCATATTCCTTATCTAGGTCATCCATAAAGGATAGAAATTCGGCTTTATCCGCATCCGAGAGATTCTCGTTTTTCTGCACCAATTGTACTTGGTAGGAGACTAAATCTTGGTAGTGCATATCTATATCCTGTAATTCTTTGGAAACAAATGTGTTATCATTGGCGGAGCTACCTAAAAAGGTAATGCCAATAAGACTTGAAATCCCCAATATAATAAGCACAGTGGCTGCTACCCGGAATACGGGCGATTTCCATAACGGCACCACTTTGGGTTTGGGCGGGTCTAATTTAGCTTCTATGTTAGCCCAGAGCTTGGCACGGTCTGCTTTGTGGTCATCAAATGCCGCCCTGTTCTCCCTGATATGTTTTTCAAAATTGTCCATTATAATGTGTTTATAATTTCAACGAGTTTCTTTTTTGCCCTGTGGTACTGTGATTTAGAGGTGGAGGTTGAAATGCCTAGCACTTCTCCAATTTCCATATGGTCATAACCTTCTAACAAGTACAGATTAATTATATTTTTGTAACCTAAAGGCAGTTTTTCTATACCTCTTTTTACCTTTTCCACATCCGTTTTATCTATCGGTTCGTTGTTTGGTTCTTCCGTTAGGTGATATTCATGGTCATCCATTGCCGCAAGGGGTAGTCGCTTAACCTTTAAGTGATTAATGCTTTTGTTGATGACTATCCGTTTAAGCCATGCTCCAAAGGTGCTTTCATATTTAAAGTTGTGTAGATTTTTGAAAGCGTCTACAAAACTGTCTTGTACTATATCTTCCGCATCTTCTTTTATTCCCAAAAATCGCATACCAATATTGTACATGGCATCTACATAGAGTTCGTACAGTTGATACTGTGCGTTTCTATCGCCGGACTTGCTGTTTTCAACAAGTGATTTATGCCTAAAACGGATATCGGTTTCCAATTAATTTAAGAGGGTTGATTGTACTCTAAATTACATTTCAATAACAAAGACAAGCAAAAGTTGCAAGGGTTGCATTTGGTGAGAAATATTTAACACTAAGGTATAAATATACTAGTACTTATCCTTTAGCTATGTATTAGCTTCGCAACTTTAATCATTTTAAATAAAAATGAATAGGCATGCAACCTTCTTAAATATCAGTTGTCCATAGAGGTGTTCATCAATCAAAACAAAAAAAGTAAAATGACAAAAAAAGTAACGAATAGTGTATGGCGATTACGGTTTACCGCCGTTCTGAGCGTACTCTTATTACTGGTAAGTGCGCGTGGTCTTGCGCAAGAGAATTATACCATAAGTGGTAAAATTAGCGATAAAGCAGATGGAGAAACCCTTTTTGGGGCTTCCGTATTTTTGGAGGGAACCACTATTGGGGTAGTTACCAATGAGTACGGGTTTTACTCCATTACCGCTCCAGAAGGGGAGTACCGCTTGCTTATTTCCTATATGGGGTATGCTGAAAAGTACCAAGAAGTAATCTTGGATAGAAACCAAAAGTTCAATTTTGAAATCTCGGAATTGTCTACTGAACTAGAGGAAGTTGTGGTTACAGCAGACGAACCTGAAAGGGCAATTTTGCGTAAGCCGGAAATGAGCGTGGTTAAAATGAACATTGCCACCGTAAAACAAATGCCCGTAGTTTTAGGGGAAGTAGATATTTTAAAATCGCTACAGATGCTTCCTGGCGTGACCAATAATGGAGAGGGCACCGGTGGCTTTCACGTACGTGGGGGCGCAGGAGACCAAAACTTGGTGCTATTGGATGAGGCTATTATTTATAATACCTCACATATGTTCGGTTTTTTCTCAGTTTTTAATGCCGATGCTATTAAGGATGTAAAATTGTACAAAGGAGGTATTCCGGCCAGATACGGCGGAAGGGTTTCATCCGTATTGGATGTGCGCCAAAAAGATGGTAATAGCAAACAATTTGCAGCCACAGGAGGAATAGGGATAATTTCTAGTAGGCTTGCTCTAGAAGGTCCTCTGTTCAAAGAAAAAGGTTCCTTCTTAATAGCGGGGAGGCGTTCGTATGCGGACCTTTTGTTAAAGGCGGCCGGAGAAGATAATAGTGTTAGTTTTTACGATTTAAACTTAAAAACGAACTATAAAATCAATGCGAACAATAGGTTGTTTCTTTCGGGGTATTTTGGAAGGGATGCCTTTGAATTGGGTGAAAACTTTACAAGTAGCTATGGAAATTCAACAGGTAACTTACGTTGGAACCATATTTTTAATGCCAAACTCTTTTCCAACCTATCTGCGGTGTACAGTAAATATGATTATGATTTGGGTATAACCACGGCAGAGTTTGACTGGGTTTCTTCAATCACAAATTATAACCTGAAGTATGATTTTAAATACTACTTCAGCGATAAGTTTAAATTGGATTTTGGTGCAAGTGGCATATACTATGATTTTGACCCAGGGGAAATTCGTCCCACCTCAGAAACATCTGCTGTTAATCCTTTAAAACTAGATCAAAAAAGAGCTTTGGAAAGTGGGGTATACGTAAATGCCGAACATAAACTAACGGATAAATTAACGGCGCAATACGGATTACGTTATAGCGCATTCTCAAGATTAGGAGGTCAACCCATGGTTGATTATACCAATAATCAACCGGTGGTCTACAATTCAGAATTAGGTATTTACGAGCGTGGTACGCCAGTAGGGGAGACCAATTATGAAAAAGGAGATGCGATAGAAAATTTTGGAAATTTAGAACCTAGGGCATCTTTGGCCTATACCTTAAACGACAATTCTTCCGTTAAAGCGGGTTTTTCTAGAGTAGCACAGTACATTCATTTATTGTCCAATACCTCATCTGCCACACCGTTGGATGTTTGGGCACCAAGCGGACAGTTCATTAAACCACAATTATCCAATCAATATGCATTGGGGTATTTTAGAAACTTCAAGGATAAAGCCTATTCTATGGAGGCAGAAGTCTATTTTAAAAATACCGATAATAGAATCGATTATATTGATGGGTCCGATTTAATAGGTCAGAACACTATTGAAACGGAAATCCTAACGGGCGAATCAAGAGCGTATGGGCTGGAGTTGTTGCTCCGCAAGAATGAAGGTGATTTTACCGGATGGATTGCCTACACCTTATCAAAATCCGAACAACGTACTCCAGGAGGTACAGCTGGTGGATTAGGAATTAATAATGGCGAGTGGTATAACACCCCTTATGATAGAACGCATGATATTTCTATTTCAGGGTCATATAAGCTGAATGAAAAATTGAGTTTTGGAGCCAATCTTGTTTTTCAAACCGGAAGACCGGTAACTTATCCGAACGGACAGTATGAGTACGAAGGGATTTCTGTGGCGAGTTATGCCGATAGAAATTCTGATCGTTTACCGGCCTATCATCGTTTGGATTTATCAGTGAACTATAAACCGAACCGTAAACCACAAAATAGACTTAAGGGAGAATGGGTATTGGGTATTTACAATGCGTATAACCGTAAAAATGCGGCTTCTATTTCGTTTGGCCAAAATTTGGAAACAGGTGCTAATGAAGCTACCAGAACCGCCATTTTTGGAATCGTTCCTTCCTTAACTTATAACTTTAAATTTTAAAATAAATGCGTAACTATATAAAAATAACAGCACTCTCTTTGATGGCTTTGCTAGCGTCCTGTACGGATGTTGTTGATGTAGATGTTCAGCAAGGTCCAACACGATTAGTGATTCAGGCATCTTTGGATTGGGAGAAAGGCACTGCGGGAAATGAACAACTTGTGAAGCTGAGCACCTCAACCGAATTTTTTGAAACTACTAACAACACTGCTGTTACGGGAGCATCGGTTTCGGTTACTAACGATACCAGTGGAGCAGAATTCATTTTTGCCGATCAGAATAATGGAGAATATACCACTACTGAGTTTGTGCCTGTTTTAAATCAGTCGTACACTTTAAATGTTGTTCACGACGGAGCAACCTATACAGCACAGGAAACGTTGATGCCCGTAACGGATATTACGGATTTGTACCAAGACAGGGAAGATGGTTTTGATGATGAAGAATTGGAACTACATGTGGAGTTTACGGACCCTGCTGATGAAGAGAATTACTATCTTTTTAAGTTCCAAAGGCAAGGGGATTTATTGCCAGAGCTAGAAGTAGGGGATGATGAATTCGTTAATGGAAATGAAATTGATTGGTGGTATGAAAAGGAAGAGAATGAAGACACTGATAAAATTGATGTTTTGAAGCCCGGAGATGTAGTGGCCATAGAAATGTATGGTATTTCTGAAGCGTATTATGATTACATGGATATTTTAATTGATCAAATTGGTGGTGTAGGCATATTTTCGGCCACGCCTGTAGCGGTAAAAGGTAACTGCATCAACTTAACAAATCCCGATAATTACGCGCATGGCTATTTCAGGCTAACGGAAGTGAACAGAACAAGCTATACTTTTGAGTAAATTAAGTATGGAGTATTTAGTGGTTAGTAGTTAGACATATAGTATTGAGAATTAGGTATTAAGTAGTTGGTTTAAATATTGGGCTATTAGTTTGAAAGTGAGTGTTATAAAGTGTTTTTAGGCAATGTAAGCTTATTGTTTTTTAAGATAAACAATTGCTATAAACTTGTTTGCTTAATTTCAATATCGTTAAATTTCACTAACCACTAACCACTAACCACTAACCACTAACCACTAACCACTAACCACTAACCACTAACTACCACCACACCACAAAAAACTTCTCAAATTCAGTATCTGATTTCTTCATCCAGAGCATGGGGGCGTTTTCGTTCAAGGTGCGTAGATTAACGTCCATTAAAGTTTCAAAGTGAGATGAATATCGCACATTTTTGTGGGGATTAACCACCCATTCAGATTTGCTGGGTATGTAGTATTTGTATTTTTTGAAATCACCGTTTTCAAAATCTTCAAACTTTAACCAATATCCATAGATACAATCTCTGTTTAAAGGAGTAATATCAACATGAGCATCGTTATAAGGCATAAAGAGCTGGGCTTTGTAACACGCCTGATGCACTATTTCTTTATGGTTGATATGATTTTCGGATAAAGTCCTGATTCCATTTTCAGAATGTAAAAGAGGAAACTGTTTGTCCCTGATTTTTTCCATTTTGGTAAAGAACATATCTCTACGGTTGGGGCCAATAAGTCGGTGTATGGGTTCCGATATGCTTGGGTCTATGATATAGAATTTATAGGTAAGTTCAACATGTAGTAGTTTTTCGGTTTCCCTATGCTTCAGAATAAAATCAATTTCACCAATGGTACGTTTCTCTTCTTTTACAGCTTGATTGTGGAGAATAAGGTCGTATGTGCTATTCCTGATTAACAACTGGGTAAAAACATGCTCCATTTGGTGGCCCAAGCGTAATTTTTTTGAAATAGGCTTTGGCAGGAATCGCTTCATATTGAGTTCGGGAAAAACAAATTGTTCTATTCCAAATTGTTCACCTGTCCATAAAGGTGGGGTTTCATGAAAACCAAGACATTGTTCTTTTATCATCTTATACGAAGGTATGTTCTCTTAATGGGCTGTCAAAAAAATAAACGTCACTTTGTAAGACTTTGTTAATAGCAGTGGCGAGCGTGTTTAAAATACCTAAAACTTCTTTATATTGTAGTTTCGTAAATACAACAACTCACAAAAAAACACAAATGAATTCGAACAGAAGAAATTTCCTAAAAAAAACGTCATTGGTAGGAGCAGGAATTGCTCTGGCGCCAAATATTTCTCAAGCTAATTTTTTAGGAACGGAACGGCCTTATTCGGCACAATATATGGGTAGTTTTAAAGCCCCAAAATTAGATAAGGTGCGTTTTGCATTTATTGGAGTAGGAGCAAGAGGTTCGGGACATGTAGCTCAAATCGCAGCTATTGAAGGCACTGAAGTTGTTGCAATTTCGGATTTGTATGAAGATTTGGCTAAGAAATCTGCAGAAGTTTGTAAAGAGGCAGGAAAAGGACAAAGACATAAAAAAGTGAAGTTGTATACCAATGGTGAGAACGATTGGAAAAAAATGCTGGAGGAACAAAAACCGGATGCCGTTATAATTGCCACTCCTTGGGGATTGCATGCACCAATGGCCATTGCAGCCATGAATAACGGGAGTCATGCTTTTGTGGAAGTTCCATTGGCTTTGACCTTAAAGGAAATGTGGGACATAGTTGACACTTCCGAAAAGACAAAGAAACATTGCATGATGATGGAGAATGTCAACTACGGAAGGGATGAGCTGTTGTATTTAAATATGTGTCGCGAAGGTGTTATTGGGGAGTTGTTACATGGCGAGGCTTCCTATATTCACGAATTACGTTTTCAAATGAACGAGGTAGATCGTGGTACGGGTTCTTGGAGAACGCCGCATTATGCGCATAGAAATGGGAACCTTTACCCAACGCACGGTTTGGGTCCTGTAGCTCAGTATATGAATATTGGTCGTACCGATGATAACTTCAAGTTTATCAATGCATTTTCTTCGCCTGCAAAAGGACGTAAACTATATGCGGAAAAGAACTTTCCTGCAGACCACAAATGGAACAAACTGGATTATAAAGGAGGAGATATAAATACTTCTATCATAAAAACCGATTTAGGTAGAACGATTATGGTACAATGGGACGAAACTAGTCCACGACCCTATACCCGTCATAATATGATACAGGGTACAAAAGGTACGTTGGCAGGTTTTCCAACCCGCGTAGCCATAGAAGGTGGGGTTGAAGGAGCTACAAAGGACCACCATCACTGGGCAGAAGGTGAGGGGTTAGCAAAAATCTATGAGAAATATGAGCACCCATTATATAAGCGAGTAGGTGATTTGGCTACAAAAATGGGCGGTCATGGTGGAATGGATTTTATGATGTTGTTCCGTATTGTAGAATGCTTAAGAAATGGGGAGCCTTTGGATCAAAATGTTTATGAAGGTTGTCTTTGGAGTGCGGTTTCGCCACTAAGCGAAACTTCTGTAGCCACCAATGGTGCCCCACGAGAATTTCCTGATTTTACCCGTGGTGCTTGGAAAACTACAGCGCCATTAGGAATCATAAGTTAAAAATACGCTTCCCTCATAAAATAACAAAGTGCAATGCTTTGTAAGTGACAATAGCCTATAACCGTTAACATTTCCTAAAAAGGGAGGTGTTGACGGTTTTATTAAGTAATTTTATAGTATGGCTATGAACACAAGAAAAGGGTTCCGGTTTTCAACGTATGAAGCACCGGAACAAACTCCCTTTGATAAACTTTTTGATATTTTTCAGGAACTCATAACCCATACTTCGGGCGATTTTGATGAGGCCATTGATTGGTTGCGGGAATTGGATAAGGAGTATGAATTGACGGACGATGAATATACAATAGACGATTTCATAGAGGAGTTAAAAGCAAAAGGGTACATTCAAGAGGAATTTGACGATGATGCTGCCGGTGGAGAAGGAGAAGAGGGCGATGAAAACGGCGGGAAAGGAAATATTTCCATTACTGCTAAAATGGAACGCTTAATTCGCCAACGAGCGCTAGACCAGATTTTTGGTAAAATTAAGCGTAGCGGTTCTGGTAACCATAAAACCGGAAAATCCGGTCAAGGAGATGAGCATACGGGTGATTTACGAGAATACCGTTATGGTGATGGTTTAGAGCACATTTCAATGACGGAGAGCCTTAAAAATGCCCAGATCAATCATGGAATGGGTAGCTTCACTTTAAACGAAGATGATTTAGTAGTTGAGGATACGCAACATAAGGCACAGATGAGTACAGTGCTAATGATAGACATTAGCCATAGTATGATTTTGTATGGTGAGGACCGTATTACACCAGCTAAAAAAGTAGCGATGGCACTGGCAGAACTCATTACCACACGCTATCCAAAGGATACTTTGGATATTCTGGTTTTTGGCAATGATGCTTGGCCTATACCTATTAAAGACCTTCCATATTTAAAAGTCGGACCCTATCATACCAATACGGTAGCGGGACTTCAATTGGCTATGGATATGCTGCGCCGTAAGCGCAATACGAACAAACAGATTTTTATGATTACGGACGGAAAACCAAGTTGCTTGAGACTTCCCGATGGAACATACTATAAGAATAGTGTAGGTCTGGATGATTATATTGTAGAGAAGTGCTATAATATGGCACGACAGGCCAGGAAATTACATATACCTATTACCACATTTATGATAGCTCAAGATGCTTATTTAATGCAGTTTATCCGCCATTTTACGGAGGCGAATAAAGGCAAGGCATTTTTTACTGGATTAAAAGGGTTAGGAGAAATGATATTTGAAGATTACGAAACGAATAGAAGAAAACGATTGAAATAAGAACAAGTTAAACGGGATGACAGCGTATAAAAAACCTTGGTTTAAAAGAAAACGTACTTGGTTTCTGTTGTTTGTTCTGACTTTTATGGGTTTATTTATTTCAACCTTACCAAAAGAATTACCAAGAAATGTAGCGTATCTGGCAAAAGCATATTCGGAACCTGAAATTTGTGAAGAGGCTTTGGCAATTACAAAAAATGCCCCAAAGATACTGACATTGTTAGGCGAGTTAGAGCCCATGGGAAAGTTAGATATGTTAAATGGCTCCGTTGGTTATTCAAAGGGAGGCGATTCTGTAGCCATAACTATTGATGTTAGAGGTGATAAGAAAATAAAAAATATCCGTTCAAAAATGGATGTTTTGGCAGAAAAAGTAAATGGAAAATGGGAGTATCGGAATATTAAAGTTCGCATAAAACAACCATTAGAAATGAAACAAACCATTCCTATTTTAAATAAACAATAGTAAAGAAACTTATGAGTTTGAAATATAAAGAGATTACCACATTAAAGGAACTAAAAGCTGCAGGGTATAAAAGCAAGTCTATTAAAGATGAGTTACGGGACAACCTAATTCGAAAAATAAAGAAGGGAGAAGAAACTTTTCCTGGAGTTTGGGGATATGAAGATTCCGTTATTCCAGAGTTGGAACGTGCCATTTTATCTCGGCATAATATTAACTTACTAGGGTTACGGGGACAAGCTAAAACACGTTTGGCTCACTTAATGGTTAATTTATTGGATGAATACATTCCTGTAGTAGAAGGTTCGGAAATTAATGATGACCCAATGAAACCCATGTCAAGGTACGCTATGGAACTCATCAAGGAAAAAGGAGACGACACCCCAATTTCTTGGTTACACAGAGCGGAGCGTTTTGCTGAAAAATTGGCAACACCAGATGTTACAGTGGCCGATTTAATTGGTGATGTAGACCCTATAAAAGCGGCAAACCTAAAGTTATCTTATGCAGATGACAGGGTAATTCATTTTGGAATGATCCCACGGGCTAACCGATGTATTTTTGTTATTAACGAGCTTCCTGATTTACAAGCTAGAATTCAAGTTTCACTTTTTAATATATTGGAGGAAGGGGATATTCAGATTCGTGGGTTTAAATTGAGGCTGCCGTTGGATATTCAATTTGTGTTCACGGCAAACCCGGAAGATTACACCAACAGAGGTAGTATAGTAACGCCGTTAAAGGATAGGATTGGTTCTCAAATATTGACGCATTATCCAGATGATATAGAAACGGCAAGAAAAATTACGGAACAGGAAGCGAAGTTGGATGAGCGCCAAACAGATTTGGTTTATGTACCTGATCTGGCGAAAGACCTTTTGGAACAGATTATTTTTGAAGCCCGAGATAGTGAGTATGTAGATGCCAAGAGTGGTGTTAGTGCACGAACCAGTATCACAGCATTTGAAAACCTTTTGAGCACAGCGGAAAGAAGAGCTTTGGTTACAGATGCAGAGAAAACCATGGTGCGATTGAGCGATTTCATGGGGGTTATTCCAGCTATTACGGGGAAGATTGAATTAGTTTATGAAGGAGAA
>NZ_RCNR01000067.1 GCF_009725985.1 Zobellia amurskyensis | reverse complement strand
TTTTCTTTTAAATATATACCTCTTTAAATATTTATATAAAAAGGGCCATACTTAAAAATATGGCCCTTTTTTAATACTGCATCTTTTTTACCACCTAACCTTTCAACCAAACTTCTCTTAACTTTTTTGTCTCAGCACTAGCATCCTCAACTGGCGTGATGGTTTCTATATTCAAAATTGGACTACCAACCTTCCCTTCCAATTCAATCTCTTCATCTCCTCGCTCAACAGTCATTTTAATATCGGTATCAGGAGACCACCCAAAGCTCTGCCCTATAATTGGGCGTATAGATTTCAAAGAAACAGCAGTATCGTTAATACTCTTTATAACATCTCCACCTTGCGCGCCCAAATCTGTAAAAAAGCTGTTCAGCTGTATCCCTTTTCGAATAAAAACAACATTTTCATCGCCTTGTTGCACATCTATAAACGGATTCTCCCCATCTAGAAAATAACCTGTCTCCTGTTCTACCATGTCAGCCTTCAAACCTACTTTAACCAAATACTCATTGTAGTCAATTGGTGTATCACCTATAACGTAGGTATCAAAAAAATCACGAATTTCTGGATAAGTCATGGAGACAATTTCATCAATCAACTCATCATCTTCAAAAGGAGTATTGTTCCCGTATTTTTCAGTAAGCTCTTTCATCAACCAAAGAACTCCTTTTTCACCATTGCTCAGCTGCCGCAATGTAATATCCAACACCATATTGATCAAGGTCCCTTTTTCATATACATTGGCATAATTCTTCTTATAAGGTTCAACCAAAATATTCTTACTCATTTCAGTGAAGGACATGGCATCATCATATGATTTTGCATTATTGATCTTATCCATCATTCGTTGATAAAATTCACCCTCATCAATAAGACCTTGCTGAATCTGAAACAGATTTGCAAAATACTCTGTAGTTCCCTCATACATCCACAAATGTTGGGACATTTTAGGGTCATTAAAATCAAAATACTGAACCTCCTTGGAATGCACACTCAACGGAGTAACAATATGAAAAAACTCATGAGACACCACATCTACCATTGCTTGCTCCAAACCATCCTTTGGCATAGCTTCAGGCAAAACAACCACCGTAGATGTATGATGTTCTAAAGCTCCAAAACCGGAAGCATCATCTGCCTCCATAGTTGACAGATATAATAAGATGTTATACACCTTGGTACCATTTATATCACCCAAAAACGTTTTTTGAGCACCCATCATTTTTTCCATACGGTCTTTTAGGCTTAAAGCCGAATAGATTCCGCTAGGCGAAAACACACTTAAGGTTACCGTTATCCCATTTATCTCAAAGGTTTCAGTATTGGGTTTGGCGTAAAGAATTGGATTATCGATTACATCAAAATACCTGTCCGCAGTAAAAACATCAACATTTGCTACCGGAGATTCCAGTTGCTTTAAAGTTAAAGACGTGGTTGGCTTTAATGCATCAGGCCTTGAAACGGACAACTCATACGGCACTTCCTTAAGCCCCCCAAAATACCCAACAAATCCATGAAGGTTAAGCATAAAGGTTTTACCTGCAATAATATTTGTTCCGGAAGGGGAGAAAACCTTGTCTTTAACTTCGCCTTCGGTATCATATGTATCGTTTACTAAATAAGTAACCTTATCTAGACTTTTTCCATTAGAGATTTTCCATGTATTCTCATCGGTTTTAGAGAATTCAAGCTCCTTACCCTCATAATCCAAAGCTTTAAAACCTTCTATATATTGGCCATAATTATCCGTACTGTACGTACCTGGAACCGTTTTAGGTATAAAAAAAGACACTTCCTCTGTTGTAAAGGCACCGGCATCTACCGTTACGGCCACTTTATCATCAACTACATTTTTTAAATCCAATGCGGCCAAGACCGGTGTCTTATCTGCAGTCAGAACGTTTTTCGTTGCCCCACAACTGGCCAATAACACTGTAATGGCAAGTAAACATATTTTTCTCATCGTATATATTTTAGCTCTTGTATGTAAGTAATCCCCCTATTTTTAAAGGATTACAAGATTATAAAATTTAACAGAATACCGCATCATTATTAGGAAATAATTAAGCTTCACTTTATCTATGGATTCAAAAACAAACCCTAAGATTTTTTGATTATTTTTGCTGCAACGAAATACTAGCCATGCAATACAAAAGAATTCTCTTAAAATTAAGCGGTGAAGCCTTAATGGGTGAAAAGCAATACGGAATAGACTCCAAACGCCTAGCAGAATATGCTGAAGAAATTAAAGATGTAGCGGAAAAAGGTGTTGAAGTGGCCATAGTTATAGGCGGCGGAAATATTTTTAGGGGCCTTACCGGTGCAGCTACAGGTATGGATCGTGTACAAGGCGACCACATGGGAATGCTTGCTACAGTTATAAATGGTCTTGCCCTTCAAAGCGCACTTGAAATGCAAGGGGTACAAACCAGATTACAGTCTGCCATTCAGATAAACGAGGTGGCTGAACCATTTATTAGAAGACGCGCCATGCGCCATCTAGAAAAAGGACGGGTTGTTATTTTTGGAGGAGGAACAGGAAATCCTTATTTCACAACTGATTCTGCAGCGGTTCTAAGAGCTATAGAAATTGAAGCCGATGTAATTCTTAAAGGTACTCGCGTTGATGGAATTTACACATCAGACCCTGAAAAGGACAAAAACGCAACAAAGTTTGACACTATTTCTTTTGCTGATGTACTTTTGAAAGGCTTAAAAGTTATGGACACCACTGCGTTTACCTTAAGCCAAGAGAACGAACTACCTATTGTAGTTTTTGATATGAACAAGACAGGCAATTTAATGAAGTTGGTAGAAGGCGAAAATATTGGCACAGTCGTAAATATTTAGTCTTAATTTAGTTTTATTTGCATATTATACTTTGAATTATGAACGAAGACATACAGTTTATACTTGATTCCGCTAAGGAAAACATGGATGCTGCAATGAGGCATTTAGAAAAAGAATTTATTAAAATACGTGCTGGAAAAGCAAGCCCTGCTATGCTTTCTTCTGTAATGGTAGAGTATTATGGCTCTCAAACGCCGTTATCTCAGGTAGCAAATATAAACACTCCTGACGGCCGAACTATTTCCGTGCAGCCATGGGAAAAGAATATGCTACAGGAAATTGAAAAGGCCATCATGAATTCCAACTTGGGCTTCAACCCAATGAATAATGGTGATTTTGTAATTATCAACGTACCGCCTTTAACCGAAGAAAGAAGAATTCAATTAACAAAACAAGCCAAAGCAGAAGCCGAAGATGCCAAGGTTGGTATTCGTAGCGCTAGGCAAGATGCCAACAAAGAAATACGTGACCTTGAAGATGTTTCCGAAGATTTGCAAAAGAATGCGGAAGTTGATGTTCAAGCCCTTACAGATAAATATATTAAGAAAGTAGATGCCTTTCTAGTCGTGAAAGAAGCAGAAATTATGAAAATCTAATTTTAGATTTTTTTCAAAAAGCAAAAGCAGCCATGATGGCTGCTTTTTTTATTTAGGGGCCAAAAGTTAATTAAATATTACATTTTAGGAACACACCTAATCATTCTATACCTTTGCGCTCGGAAAAATCGAACGATGGCGACCAAACTAAAACAAGGTTTTTGGGAGAAAACAGCAAGTATAATTCTCCGAAACCGTATTTTGATACTTATTTTAATTGTTGCATTCACGGTTTTCTTGGGGATGCAATGGAAAAATATGCGTTTCAGCAATACCCAAGCAAATCTATTGCCGGATGATCATCCTGTTAACTTGGAGTATCGAGACTTTCTAGAACAGTTTGGCGAAGAGGGCAATGCCATTGTATTTGCAATTCATGATTCTACACTTTTTACGCCTACCAACATTAACAGATGGAACAAATTCAGCAAGCAGCTCGCTGCTTTTCCTGAAATAGATTTTGTTCTCTCCCTAGATAACCTCCAAGAACTTAAAAAGGACAACGAAAATCAAAAATTTGTTCTTGAGCCGCTCATTAGCTCCGAGATAAAGACAAAAAAAGAAATAGATAGTATAAAAAACCATCTATTTAATGAGCTACCCTTTTATGATAATTTACTTTTCAACAAAGAAAGCGGCACAGTCAGAACAATTGCAAATTTAGATGGAGACATTGTTAACACTAGTGTCCGTAAAGATTTTATACTTGAAGACCTTAATCATCTAATTGATAACTTTGAAGCTGAAACAGGGCTAGATGTACGTGTATCCGGTATGCCATATATCAGAACAATGAACTCCCAAAACATCATTGATGAAATAGGAAAGTTCATTTTGGCAGCTCTTGGTGTTACCTCTTTAATTTTCTTTTTCTTTTTTAGAAGTTTCCGAGCCACCCTTATCTCCATGTGCGTAGTAATTATTGGAGTAATGTGGGCCTTTGGTATTTTAGGACTCTTACAGTACGAAATAACAGTACTGACCGCCCTAATTCCTCCATTGATTATTGTGATCGGAATTCCCAACTGTATTTTCCTTATTAACAAGTATCAGCAGGAAGTTAAAAAACACGGCAATCAAGCATTATCCTTACAACGGGTAATATCTAAGATTGGCAACGCTACCCTAATGACAAACATGACCACAGCGTCAGGTTTTGCCACTTTTATAATTACGGACAGTAAACTGCTGAAAGAATTCGGTATAGTAGCCTCCATCAACATAATTGGTATTTTCATGTTATCTCTTTTGATTATCCCAATCATCTACAGTTTTTTATCGCTTCCAAAAACAAGACATTTAAAACATCTTAACAAACGCTGGATCGATGCTTTTGTGAATTGGATGGAACACATTGTAAGGGAACGTAGAATTGCTGTTTACATCGTTTCTTTGATTCTTCTGATAACCAGCATTATTGGTATCTATCAAATTGAAATTTCAGGAAGCCCAATAGAAGACATGCCTAAGAACGCACAGTTCTTTAAGGATATTCGTTTTTTCGAAAAAGAGTTTGACGGTATTATGCCAGTTGAAATAGTCGTAGATACCAAGAAGCCCAAAGGTGTACTGAAACCGGCCAACCTAAAGCGTATAGACCAATTAAGTGAGGTAATTACGGAAATACCTGAGCTATCAAAACCCATTTCAGTGGTTAATTTAGTGAAGTATTCAAAACAGGCTTTTTATAACGGCATACCCAAATACTATCAGTTACCCACTTCTCAGGAAAACAACTTTATAATGAAGGTTGCCCAAAATTCCGACGGAAACGGCAACTTGCTCAAAAACTTTGTAGACAGTACAGGACAGACCGCTAGGATCACCACCTTCATGCAGGACGTAAAAACGGACCGCATGGAGCAAATTGAAGAGAGACTTAATGAGAACATCAACAAGTTCTTTCCGCCAGACCGGTACAACGTATATATGACGGGAAGCGCGCTATTGTTTTTAAAAGGCACAAAGTACCTTGTAAAAAACCTTATCCTTTCCTTAGCATTCGCCATTTTTCTTATTGCACTCTTTATGGCTTATCTATTTAGGTCGTTTAGGATGATCATTATTTCACTGATTCCCAACTTGCTCCCGCTGGTGGTTACAGCAGGCATAATGGGTTTTGTAGGCGTACCAATTAAACCCTCAACTATTCTTGTATTCAGTATAGCTTTTGGTATTTCGGTAGATGATACCATTCACTTTTTGGCCAAATACCGCCAAGAACTTATTGCCAACAAATGGCAAATAAAAAAATCTGTTTACGCCGCGCTTCGTGAAACCGGGGTAAGTATGTTCTATACTTCAATTGTTCTATTTTTTGGTTTTTCGGTGTTCATTATCTCAAATTTTGGAGGAACCGTAGCGTTAGGCGCTTTGGTTTCAGCCACTTTAATGTTTGCTATGCTAGCAAACCTTATTCTTTTACCTTCGCTCTTATTGTCGTTAGAAAGGAATATTGCCAGCAAAAAAATATTGAAAAAACCGCAAATAGACATTCTTCCGCAGGGAGAAGACGAGCTAAGCAAAAAATGAGGTTGATTTAAACAGTCATAAGCATTGATTCTTTTATCAAAAACTTATCTTTGCCCTTCAATTTTCAAGTGACTTAAATGAACTCTTACAGCGTAAAAGAACTACTTTCAGAAAACCTCTTATTACAAGAAGTAACCATAAATGGGTGGGTAAAAACATTCAGGAGCAATAGATTTATAGCCCTGAACGATGGATCAACTATCAACAACATACAATGTGTTGTTGATTTTGAGTCATTTGACGAAGATGTTCTAAAACAGGTAAACACAGGTGCTGCAATAAAAATAACCGGAACCTTGGTAGAGAGTCAAGGTAAAGGACAAAAGGTAGAAATCCAAGTAAGCAACCTTACCATTCACGGTGGTGCCGACCCAGAGACCTACCCTATTCAGCCTAAAAAACATTCGTTAGAATTTTTAAGGGAGAAAGCACATTTACGTATACGCACCAATACTTTTGCTGCTATTATGAGAGTTCGTTCCGCTTTATCTTTTGGAATTCACCAGTATTTTCAGCAAAATGGTTTCAACTATTTTCATGCGCCTATAATTACAGGTTCTGATGCAGAAGGAGCTGGAGAGATGTTCAAAGTAAGTACACTAGACAGCAAAAAACCGCCTTTAACTGAAGATGGCGACATCAATTACAAAGAAGATTTCTTTGGAAAAGAAACCAACCTAACTGTTTCCGGACAATTAGAAGCAGAGACCTATGCCATGGCATTAGGTAAAGTATACACTTTTGGACCAACTTTTCGTGCCGAAAACAGTAACACCTCTAGACATTTGGCCGAATTCTGGATGATTGAACCTGAGATGGCTTTCTTTGATCTTAATGACAATATGGATCTTGCCGAAGATTTTATTAAAAATGTCATTAAGTATGTTTTGGAAAACTGTAAAGACGATCTTGAGTTTTTAGAAAAGCGTCTTTTAGACGAGGAGAAAACAAAACCACAGGCCGAACGAAGCGAAATGCCGCTCATCGAAAAGCTGAAATTTGTTTCAGAGAACAGTTTCAAAAGAGTTACCTATACAGAAGCAATTGATATTCTAAGAAATAGCAAACCGAATAAAAAGAAAAAATTCCAATACCCAATCAATGAGTGGGGAGCAGATTTACAAAGTGAACACGAGCGCTTTTTAGTTGAAAAACACTTTAAGTGCCCCGTTATTCTGTTTGATTACCCGGCAAAAATCAAAGCATTCTATATGCGCCTTAACGAAGATGGCAAAACCGTACGCGCCATGGATATACTTTTCCCAGGTATTGGCGAAATAGTAGGTGGCTCGCAGCGTGAAGAGCGCTTAGATGTCTTAAAAGAAAAGATGGCAGCACTTGGTATTGACGAGGAAGAACTATGGTGGTATCTAGACCTTAGGAAATTTGGTAGCGCCGTTCATAGTGGTTTTGGACTCGGTTTTGAGCGTTTGGTTCTTTTTGCTACGGGTATGGGCAACATACGTGACGTCATCCCATTCCCACGAACTCCTCAAAATGCAGAATTTTAGCTAGAATTCGTTAACTTAGAAGGCAAGCTCTATTAAATCTCAATGCTAAAACAACACCTACAGTTTAAATTATCGCAGAAGCTATCTCCACAGCAGATACAGCTTATGAAATTGATTCAATTGCCCACACAGGCTTTTGAACAGCGACTTAAGCAAGAGCTGGAAGAAAACCCTGCATTGGAAGGCGGTAAGGAAGAGTCGGATTCAATGGATGATGAATTCGGAGACACCTACGATAATGAAGAATCTGACAGTGAGATTATTGCTACAGACGACATTAATATTGACGATTACCTAAGCGACGATGAAATTCCGGATTATCGTACGAAGGCGAATAACTACAGTGCCGATGATGAAGAAAAAAATGTACCCTACGCTGCGGGAACTTCATTCAATCAATATTTATTAAATCAGCTTAATACGGTTTATTTAAATGATGAGGAATGGAGTATTGCGGAGTTTCTAGTAGGTAGCGTAGATGAAAGTGGTTATATCCGTAGACCTATTGCAGATATTACAGATGATTTAGCATTTACACAAAATATCTATACCGAAGAAAAAACAATTGAAAAGATCTTAAAAATAGTTCAAAAGTTAGACCCACCAGGTGTTGCAGCTCGCTCGTTAGAGGAATCGCTTATTATTCAATTAAAACGAAAAGAGGTTACACCAAGTGTTGAACTTGCCATTACCATTCTTGAAAAATCTTTTGAACAATTTACCAAAAAACACTACAAGAAACTTATTCAGAAATACAACATTTCAGAAGAACAATTAAGGGATGCCATCTCCGAAATTGAAAAGTTGAATCCAAAACCAGGTGGCTCCTATTCCGGAAACAACCGTATGGTAGAACATGTAGTGCCAGATTTTTCCATACGTATCGTAGATGGGGAACTGGAACTTACCTTGAACGGAAGAAACGCTCCTGAACTACATGTCTCTAGAGAGTACAATAATATGCTCAAAGGCTACAAGGACGCGAAGAAAAAGTCGAAATCACAGAAAGACACCGTACTCTTCATTAAGCAGAAGTTAGATGCCGCTAAATGGTTTATTGATGCTATTAGACAGCGACAACAGACTTTGTTCATTACAATGAACTCTATTATGCATTATCAATCCGAGTACTTTTTAACTGGAGACGAGCGAAATCTACGCCCCATGATCTTAAAAGATATTGCAGATGAGATTCACATGGATGTTTCAACGGTATCACGAGTAGCCAATAGCAAATATGTTGACACGCCTTATGGCACCAAGTTAATAAAGGAATTCTTCTCCGAGTCCATGAAAAATGACCAAGGTGAAGACGTCTCCACAAAAGAAATTAAGAAAATTCTTGAAACAGTTATTGGTGAAGAGTCAAAGAAAAAACCCCTTACGGACGATAAGTTAGCCGCTATACTTAAAGAAAAAGGATACCCAATAGCCAGAAGAACTGTTGCAAAATATAGGGAACAACTAGATATTCCCGTAGCAAGATTACGCAAACAGATTTAATGAAGGTTTTTCTAAAGGTTATATCCTATATTTTCCACCCTTTATTCATCCCGATAGCAGGTACGTTAGCCTACTTTCTAATCACACCCAAATACAGTCCTTTAGCCATTCAAAGTGCGAATGTCTTACCTATATTCATACTTACCGTTATCATCCCGATAATCGTTTATTTTATACTTAGGAATTTGGGTTTAGCGCAGACTGTTTTCATGTCTTCACTAAAAGAGCGCAGATATCCATTATACATTCATATTATACTTTTGCTGTTTGTGGTCTACAAAGTAATACCCAACACCAATATTGTTGAATTATATTTTTACTTCATCGGTCTTATCATATCAGCTTTAACAACACTTTTACTTCTATTCATGAAGTTTAAAGTAAGCATGCATCTTATGGGTATGGGAAGCTTTGTAATGTTCTTAATAGCCCTAAGTATTCATTTTGAAGTAAACATCACTATAGGTTTAAGTATATTCACCTTGTTAACGGGGCTTGTAGGCACTTCTAGATTGTATTTAAAATCCCATACACCAGTGGAAGTAGTTCTTGGTTTTCTTATTGGATTTCTTTCACAACTGCTAACTATACGTTTTTGGCTGTAGTGTGATTTGTTGAATAGACCAATTTATAAAATATAAAAAATAAGTCCAATTCTAAGTGCTTTAGAATTTAAGCTCTCTGAACCAACAACTACATCGTCATTAAAAAGACTAGTCAATGAATAATACGCATGGAGATTAAACGTATTATAGCCAAAATTAAGCGTCAGTCCATATTGAAAGCGTCTAATATCTTCATTATAAAATGATATTTTATTTGTATCTGTAGGCACTAGTTTAGACCTTCCTCCAAAAACATAACCAAACTTCATACCCGCATAAAGCCTCCAAAATTTATACTCAGCAGCGGTAGAGTTTCTCCAACGTATTTCAAAAGGAACCTCCAACATATGCGTCTCTACTTTGTTCCGGTCAAAGTCACCATCACTTTCAAGTATACTATATACTATACCAGAAGAGGTTTCTTCAGCTTTAAGATTGGAATAATAAGAATAAACCCCATAACCAGCGCCAAGGCCTATAGCAGTAGTACGACTACGGTTCAACGGAATATCCTTTATAAAACCGGCTTGCAAGCCATAGGACAGGCTTCTTTGACTTACGTCCTCGGGCTGGTTCAAAAGAAAGTTATAGGTTATACCAATATAAAACTGATCTTCCAGATATCTAGAATCAACTTCTGTTGAGTCCACAGCTAGTTGTGCGCTTACACTTGCACAGCCTAAAAAAAACAACACAGAAAAATAACGCATCATAAACCCAAAATTAAGCAAATAAAAAACGCCTCGGAAAATATTCCGAGGCGCTTATATTTATAAGTTTAAGAAAAACTACTGCAGGTTGTTGAAAGCATCGCCATCATAAGTCGTATAATTGACTTTAAGCGCATTCACCTCTCTTAACTGCTGCTTAATATCGGAAATCAATCCCATATTTGCATTCTTATCAACTTTTAAAGCAGTTGTCAGAACATTTTGAAGCTCTTGTGGCTTCTTTGCTCTTTCCTGCAAAATGTAGTCTCCTACTTCGTTAGGTGACGAAAATTTATCATTCAATTGAATTCTTGCTTCTTCACCAAACTGAGCTTTATACTGTGAAGTTGGCTCACCAACGTAAATGTATATTACCCTATCCTTCTTCTCCAATTTCTTGGTTTCGCTAGCGTTAGGCAATGTATTCTCTACTTTTAAAGAATTATCCTTCATAACTGTTACGGTCATAAAAAAGAATAAAAGCATAAATACAATATCAGGTAACGACGCAGTGTTCACAGCTGGTAAACCAGCGTCCTTTTTCTTTGCAAACTTTGACATATTATATTCTGTTTTAGCTCTTATTAATTACTTGAACCCGTCTCAGCTTCTGACAACTTCTGTGGAAACAAATCCTGAATCCTTTTAACCTTTTCTTTTAGATCCTCTTTTCTACTAGCTTCGGTCTCTGGATTAAGGTATTCTGATTCCATATCAGTAAAGTCTCTTTTAAATAGACGTTGTGCCTCACGATTCCTAAGATCATTATATGCACCTACCAATTCATTCTGAACTGTTATGTAAGTACCATACTTTGTCTCACGGTCGTTCTTTAAAGATATAATAGCTTTTGCCGGGTTATCAGATGATTCGGACAACCTTTTACCTTTACAGTAGCTACAATATTCAGGAGAACCTGATGGTGCACCACCGTTATCCAAGAAAGCCTTAGCTTTTTCCCTTAAACCTTTAATATCGGTAAGTTCATCTTCAACTAACAATTGACCATTACGGTTAATATTTACCGTAAAGATGTTCTTCTCCTTAATTACTGGCGGCTCTTCGGTAGGCGGCTCAATAGGTGGCAACATACGATCCAAACCTGCATCTGTCTCAATGGTTGTAGTAACCAAGAAAAATATAAGTAGCAAGAATGCTATGTCTGCCATTGATCCGGCGTTTACCTCTGCTGGTCCTCCTCTTCTAGACATAATTTAGTTGTTTATTTATTTAATCATTTTTCTCACACCACCCCAAAGCATAGCTCCTACAGCTACAAGAGTCAATATGAAAAATACATTTAGGCCAGCACCGATCTTCTTAATCTCAGCTTCATCAGTAGCTATACCCCTGTTGGCCATTTCTTCGATACTTACATCAGTACCACTAGCCATTACAAAACCTATTCCAACAACTAAGAGAAAGCCAACAACTACAAAAAGAGTCTTCTTTAAATTAGCAGGATTAGAAAATAGATTTTTTAGAGCAAATACAACACTGAACGCTACCGCTATGCCTAAAAGCAACCATGTAATAGCAAACATCGCATTAAGAGCTCCGTTATTAGCTGCCTCGGCAGCCGGCATTTCAGACTCTGGAAGCATGAACCACAAGGCAGCGCCTATCAAGCCCACAACGACCAATATAATCTTTACAATTTTGTGCATAATTTAAGGTATTACGTGTGCGACTTATTTTTTGTGATCCACCAACATATCTATCAAAACGATAGACGAATCTTCCATATCATTAACGATACTATCGATTTTTGCGATGATATAGTTATAAAAGATTTGAAGGATAATAGCAGTAATAAGACCAAATACCGTTGTTAATAATGCTACCTGGATATCACCTGCAATAAGAGATGCACTAAGGTTACCAACAGCACTAATTTTCTGGAAGGCCTGAATCATACCAATTACCGTACCCATGAAACCAAGCATAGGTGCAATAGCGATGAACAAAGACAACCAAGAAACGTTCTTTTCCAATTGCCCCATTTGAACACCACCGTAAGCCACAACAGCTTTTTCAGCAGACTCAACACTTTCTCCAGCTCTATCTAAACCTTGATAGTAAATAGAAGCAACAGGACCTTTTGTATTTCTACAAACTTCTTTTGCAGCTTCAACACCACCAGACGCCAAAGCATCTTCTACTTGTTGTCTTAACTTAGTAGTATTAGTAGTTGCCATGTTCAAGTAAATAATTCTTTCGATTGCTACGGCCAGACCAAGAATCAAACACAAAAGAACAATACCCATAAAGCCGGCACCACCTTGTATAAACATTTCTTTCAACATCTGGGTAAAACCTACTTCAGCTTCGGCAGGGGCATCTTGCAGCATTACTGCTGTAGTAGCCATTGCATTAACAGTATTTGTACTCATTACAAACAACCCGCCCACGGCTAGGATAGAGGATAATTTTTTCATTTGTTCAAACTTAAATTAGTTATTTAATAGGGTTAAAGATAAAAAAAAATCACAATAAAAAAAGTAAAACTTCGTTGCTTCGGAGAAGTGGTCGCCAAATATTGGGCAAGGCACTGAAACTGGGTATTACGCCAGCGTCCTTACCTGACCTAATCAAGCATAGACTTCCATTTTGCATATAAAAACTAAACTTACAAATATTTCCAGTCTAAACTAATTTATACTGAAAAATCTTTTTGTTCTGCAGAGAGGAAGGGATTCGAACCCTCGATACACTTTTGGTGTATACACACTTTCCAGGCGTGCGCCTTCGACCACTCGGCCACCTCTCTAAATTCAACTTATCCTTTGGTTTTAAAACAAAAACAGACCAGACAAGATCACCCTTTTTAAGGGGTGCCCAAATAACAAAAAAAATATTAGTTGATGAAATTAAAACTGCTAATTTTCTTGGATCTCACCACGTAGCGAAGTCTCGAAGATACTTTTGAACAATTTGAACGAAACATTATTACCCAAAAGGTACATCAACTTGGCAACTGCAGCCTCGGTCGTAATGTCTTTACCGTTAATTACTTGTAACTCCTCTAACTGCTTACTGGTTTCATAACGCCCCATGGAAACACTGCCTCCCGAACATTGCGTAACATTAATAATATGTATATTTTTTTCTTTTGCCTTTCTTAAAATATCTATTACCCAAGGCTCATTTGGAGCATTTCCTGCACCATAAGTTTCCAAAATCAATCCTTTTAAACCTGGAATATCAACCACACCCTGCAAAACAGCTGGTCCAATACCGGGAAACAACTTCAATATAGCTACATTGGTATCCATATGTTTATGGACTTTAAACTTTTTGCGCCTTACGTAAGGTAGTAAAGATTCTTGACTCACCTTCAAATGTACTCCAGATTCTATCAGTTCTGGATAATTAAGTGAGGCAAACGCCTGAAAATGTTCCGCATTTATTTTTGTGGTCCGGTTTGCACGGTAAAGTTTATATTCAAAATAAAGCCCTACCTCCTGCACTACAGGTTTCTTATTATGTTGCAAAGCGGCAATCTGAATTGAGGTAATCAAATTTTCCTTTGCATCTGTTCGCAAATCACCAATAGGCAACTGAGACCCAGTAAAAATAACCGGTTTACCTAAATTCTCTAGCATAAAGCTCAATGCAGATGCCGTATAACTCATAGTATCACTACCATGCAATACCACAAAACCGTCATGGGAATCATAATGCGCTTCAATCAAAGCAGCTATCTCAACCCAATGTTCCGGACTCATATTAGAGGAATCTATTGGCGTATCAAAAGAAACTGAATTAATATGACAGTCCAACAGTTTAAGCTCTGGAATATTTTTTAGTAATTTATCAAAATTAAAAGCCTTTAAAGCACCGGATTCATAATCCTTGACCATACCAATGGTACCGCCAGTATATATTAAAAGGATGTTACTTTTATCTACCAAACCGTAAATATTTTATTTTATATTGAAGAAACAAAGACTTTTAGACCCCAAATACCTGTTTTGAGTTTTCCGTGGTAGCATCCGCTACCACCTCTGTGGACATCTCATAGACATCGGCAAGTTTTTCAAGAACATTCATAAGGTACGCACTTTCATTACGTTTACCGCGATAAGGAACCGGCGCCAAGTATGGCGAATCTGTCTCAAGAACGATATTCTCTATCGGAATTTCAGCTAAAAATTTATCTATTTTCCCATTTTTAAAAGTTACAACACCACCAATACCAAGCTTCATATTATAGGATATTGCCTTTTTCGCCTGCTCAAGGTCACCCGTAAAACAGTGAAAAATGCCAAATAAATCGGCTCCCTTTTCACTTTCGAGCACCTCAAACACTTCGTCAAAAGCATCACGACAATGTATAACTATTGGCAATTTATACTTTTTAGCAAGTTGTATTTGCCTTCTAAAAGCCTCTTGTTGCTCTTTTAAAAAGGTCTTATCCCAATATAGATCAATACCAATTTCACCAACGGCGTAAAAATTTCGTTGCTCAAGCATCTCTTCAACATGCCTTAATTCATCCTCATAATTTTCCTTTACATGAGTAGGATGCAGTCCCGTCATTAAAAAAATATTCTTTGGATAAGCCTTTTCTAGATCAAGCATAGCTTCTGTATATGTTGAATCTATAGCAGGTATAAAAAATCGTTCAACACCAAGAGCTATAGCCCTATCAATAGCCTCCACTCTATCTTCATCAAAGGCTTCACTATATAAATGTGTGTGCGTATCTGTTAATATCATGCCGCAAAAATAACCTTATCTTTGACAAAAAGAATACATGTCTTCCCTGAAAAAATTTCTTCGAAAAAAAGAATACACCCAAATACCCCTAAAACTTACCCAAACCGATCACTTTGAAATTTCAGCCAAAATAAATGGCATTTCAGGCAGATTCATATTGGACACCGGAGCCTCCAACACTTGCATTGGTATAGATAAAATAAAGCAATTTGGACTTGCTTCAGAAGTTTCAGAAATAAAAGCCGCCGGAGCAGGAGCCACTGATATGGAAACCCTAATATCCGCAAAAAATAAGATTGAAATTGGCAATTGGAAGAAAAAAAGTTAAAAATCGTACTGTTTGACCTGGTACACGTTAACCAAGCGCTTACTGCACACAATACCTTACCTGTTGACGGCATCATTGGCGCCGACGTATTAAAAAAGGCTAGAGCTATTATTGATTATGACAAATATTGCGTTTACTTAAAAAAGTAGCCTAGAGACCTATATAGCTCTAGTGTTTCGTAAAAAAGCCCCAAAGATTAAAATACTTTGGGCTTTTTATATATTAAAGAAGTAGTCTGACTACATCTCCAAAGCTTTCTTAACATTACCGTCCATTAACAATTCTTCTGGATTTTCCAATGCTTCTTTTATAGCCACTAAAAACCCTACAGATTCTTTGCCATCGATAATACGGTGATCATAAGATACCGCTACATACATAATAGGCGCAATAGCAATAGCTCCATCTCTCGCGATAGGCCTTTCTACTATATTATGCATACCTAAAATAGCACTTTGAGGCGGGTTGATAATTGGTGTAGACAACATTGACCCAAAAACACCTCCGTTGGTAATCGTAAACGTACCTCCGGTCATTTCATCTACAGTAATCTCACCTTCACGAGCACGGATTGCCAATCTTTTTACTTCTGCCTCAACACCTCTAAAGGTTAAGTTTTCCGCATTTCTAATAACAGGCACCATTAACCCTTTAGGTCCAGAAACAGCAATACTGATATCACAGAAGTCATAAGAAATCATTTCTTTTCCGTCTATCATAGAATTAACTGCAGGATACATTTGCAATGCACGCACAACTGCTCTAGTAAAGAAGGACATAAACCCTAAACCTACACCGTGCTTAGCCTTAAAGTCGTCTTTATATTGTTTTCTAAGTTCAAAAATAGCAGACATATCAACTTCGTTAAAAGTTGTAAGCATAGCTGTTTCGTTCTTAGCAGAAACTAAACGTTCCGCGACTTTTCTGCGTAACATAGAAAGTTTAGAACGTGTTTCACTTCTATTACCACCTGTAGGCGTACCCATAGAAGGAACAGCATTAACAGCGTCATCTTTTGTGATGCGGCCATCTTTCCCACTTCCTTTCACAGCAGAAGAATCGATTCCTTTTTCACTTAATATTTTCTTAGCGGCAGGAGAAGCTACTCCTGATGCATAAGTTTCCTTTGCCTGAACAGGTTGTGGTGCTTTGGCTTCCTCTTTCTTAGGCTCACTTTTCTTCTCTTCCGCCACATCTTTTTCAGCATTGTCACCAGCAGGTTTAGCAGCGTCTGTATCTATCAAACAAACTACCGCACCAACGGCAACAGCATCACCTACCTCGGCTTTCAAAGTAATTATTCCGCTTTCCTCAGCAGGAAGTTCTAATGTAGCCTTATCTGAATCAACCTCGGCAATGGCCTGGTCCTTTTCAACGTAATCACCATCTTCTACCAACCATTCCGCAATTTCTACTTCGGTGATAGATTCACCCGGAGATGGGACTTTCATTTCTAATATCATGCTATACTTATTTGCTGTGTTATCTTAACTATTTGAACAACCAATTCTTAATCGTTTTCCGGTTTAGGTATTGGTTTTGACATATTATTCTTAGTTTTATCGAATACATAATCGATTACTTGTTGATGTCTCATTTTTGAACGAACTGCACTACCGGCAGCTGGAGAAGCATAAAATCTTCTGGAAGCTACCCTAAATTTATTCGCATCGCTAAAATGCATCATCATATGACTCCAAGCTCCCATATTTCTTGGTTCCTCCTGTGCCCAAACCAAATCATCAGCCTTATTATACTTCGCAATAATCTCTTTCATTTTCTCTGATGGAAGCGGGAACAATTGCTCTACACGAACCAATGCCACATCTTCCCTATTCTGCTCTTCTTTTACCACCAACAGGTCATAGTAAAATTTACCGGTACAGAAAACCACGGTCTTTACTTTACCTACAGTTACCGAAGCATCATCAATAACTTCTTGGAAACTTCCCGAAGCCAATTCATCTACCGTAGAGACAGCCTTTGGATGCCTTAACAAGCTTTTAGGCGTAAAAATAATCAAAGGTTTCCTGAAATTCACTTTCATTTGCCTTCTTAATATATGGAACATCTGAGCCGGTGTAGAAACATCTGCAATGTACATATTGTCCCTAGCACAAAGTTGTAAATATCTTTCCATACGAGCAGATGAATGCTCCGCTCCTTGGCCTTCATACCCATGAGGAAGCAACATCACCAAACCGTTCTGCAATTTCCACTTGTCTTCCGCTGCGGAAATATACTGATCGATCATGATTTGGGCTCCATTGCTAAAATCTCCAAATTGCGCCTCCCAAATGGTTAACGTGTTTGGACTTGCCATGGCGTAACCATAATCAAAACCTACCACACCATATTCCGACAATAAGGAGTTATATATCTGAAATTTAGCCTGCTTATCACTAAGGTGATTCAAAAGCATTACTTCTTCCTCACTCTCTTCTACTTTCATCACAGCATGTCTATGCGAGAAAGTACCACGCTCTACATCCTGACCGGACATACGCACCGGATAACCTTCATGCAACAGGGTACCATAAGCAAGCAACTCGCCCATAGCCCAGTCCAAGTTATCAGTCTCGAAGAACATATTTTTACGATCCCTGACCAACTTCTCAACTTTACGCAAGAACTTTTTATCCGCTGGAAGTTGCGTAAGCACCTTTGCTATCTTGGCAAGTTCTTTTTTATCGAAAGTAGTATCTACCTTCTCCATCATTTCCCACTCACGGACATTGGTAAAGCCTTTCCATTCATCCGCCATAAACGGAGTAATTTCGGTTTTATCTTCTTTACGAGAATCAACGAGTTCTTCTTCCAAAGAAGCCTTGTACTCTTCTTCCAATCCTTTTACGAAGTCGGCTTCTATAATTCCTTCAGCCAATAATCTTTCCGCATAAATGTCTCGCGGATTTTGATGTTTAGCTATAGCCTTATATAATTTTGGTTGGGTAAAACGAGGCTCATCACCTTCGTTATGACCATATTTTCTATATCCTAATAAATCTATAAATACATCTCTATTGAAACGCATACGATACTCAAGGGCAAAAAGCGATGCATGTACCACAGCTTCCGCATCATCTGCATTTACATGCAAAACAGGGCTCAAAGTTACCTTACCAACATCTGTACAGTAGGTTGATGTACGTGCATCCAAATAGTTAGTAGTAAAACCAATTTGGTTATTGACCACTATATGAATTGTACCATTGGTCTTATACCCATCGAGATTTGCCATCTGCACCAATTCGTACACAAGACCCTGACCAGCAATTGCCGCATCGCCATGTACTACGATAGGAAGTACTTTTGAAAAATCATCTGGAAAATGCGCATCTTGCTTAGCGCGAGCTATACCTTCTACCACTGCACCAACCGTTTCTAAATGCGAAGGGTTGGGCGCAATGTTCATTTTTATTCTGTTCCCATTATCGGTTTTACGCTCAGAGGTCCAACCTAAATGGTACTTTACATCACCATCAAAAATCTCTTGTTCGTAATCTTTACCGTCAAACTCGTTAAAAATGTCTTTTGCGGCTTTCCCAAAGATGTTTGTAAGCACATTAAGTCTTCCCCTATGCGCCATACCCATTACAAACTGCTCTACACCAAGCTCGGCAGCACGCTCTACAACAGCATCTAAGGCAGGAATCAAAGATTCGTTCCCTTCCAAGGAAAAGCGCTTTTGACCAACATATTTAGTATGTAAAAAACCTTCAAACGAAACTGCTTGATTTAGTTTTTTAAGAATACGTCTTTTATGTTCCGCATCAAATTTAGGGTGGTTATCATTAACATTAAGCCAATTCTGAATCCACTCCACACGCTCCGGTTTACGGATGTACATGTATTCAACACCTATTGCATCACAATAAATATGTTGTAAATGATCTATAATCTCTTTTAGGCTGCTCGCTCCAATACCGATGATTTCACCTGCATTGAATACGGTGCCCATATCACCCTGTGATAGTCCAAAATTTTCAATATCAAGAGTTGGCTCGTATTGTCTACGCTCGCGAACAGGGTTTGTTTTAGTGAACAAATGACCTCTGCTACGATAACCATCTATAAGCCTAATGACCTGAAACTCTTTTTGAAGTGACTCCGGCATTTGCTGGCCACCACTACTCTGCGCGCCATTTTCAGCTACTAAAGCCTCAACATCCAACCCATCTAGAGCAGATTCGGTGCCAAAATCAAAACCTTGAAAAAAGGCTCGCCAACTGGGCTCAACACTATCGGGGTTTATAAGGTATTTATCATACAACTCTGAAAAAAAAGAGGTATGAGCGGTGTTTAGAAAGGAATATTTGTCCATAGAAGATTCTCTGTCATGCAAATAAATGGGTACAAAAATACAATATTTCCCATTTCTGGGACGTATCTTAGTATGCAATATTGAAAAATTAAAGATAATGATTAAAAAACTTTATAAGTTCCCTAAAAGCACTTTTTTAGGGTTATTTCTTATCGTTTTTGCATTAAATTGTTCCGCACAAAACACTTCGGCACCCTCGGATTTCTGGAATAACGTACGATTTGG
>NZ_RCNR01000066.1 GCF_009725985.1 Zobellia amurskyensis | reverse complement strand
GGTTTTTCCCACATATTTTGTGTACTTATGCACCCCCCTAACAATGTTTTTGCCAAGTATTGAAAAAAAGTATTGATATGGAACAATGGTATGTATTGAAAGTTAAGCAAGGTTATGAAAAAAAAGTAACCGAAGGTCTTACAAAAATGAATATACAGGTCTACTGCCCCATTGTTAAGGAGGTCCGCTTTTGGAGTGACCGTAAGAAAACAGTAGAAACCCCCTTAATTAAATCGTACGTTTTTATTAAAAGCACAGAGGCGAATCGGTCTACGGCCTTTTCGGTTCATGGGGTAGAGCGCTATTTGTTTTGGTTGGGCAAGCCGGCCATTGTGCGTAATGAAGAAATAGAAGTGCTAAAGGATTGGGTAAGTAATGATGCCGTAGAAGATGTAGTGTATGCCCAGTTGCAACCGGGCGATCGTGCCACAATTCGCAGAGGTCTTTTAAAAGATCAAGTAGCCATTGTACGCCATGTGGGTAAAACCAGGGTTTCTTTGGTGTTGGAAGATATGGGTATTGTGGTCAATGCCAGATTAAAAGAGGTAGTGTAAAGTAAAGATAGGCCCGGATTAAAGTGGGATCGGTGTCATAGAGACCCATTTGATCAGAGGTCATAGAAGTAAAAAAAAGTAGAGCGCTATGTGTGTCCTATGTGACAAGCAATGGCGGAGCCGTTTTTAATGCTAAGGTTTGTAGGCCATGAGAAAGTTTGCAAATCTTTTCAAAATCCCCCGTATAGTAAGGAACGGCAGATGTATAGAAGCATAAACAACCATGTTGAACGTTCAATAAATCCAAAGCGTATGGGGATTGGAAATTTAGAGGTATTAGGGTATCCTGTTTTTAATGGAAAGCTGGAAACGGTAGATTGGTCTGCCCCTAAGTTAATGGTGAATACCATTAATCAATATTCGTATTGTATAGCACATGAAGATGCGGCTTTTGAAAAAGCGTTGAAAGACTCGGATATCTTACTACCGGATGGCGTAGGTATTGTATGGGCCGCCAAATGGTTTAAAAAAGAACGGGTCCAGAAAATTGCGGGAGCGGATATCCATGAGTTCCTGTTACAATATTTGCAGCAAACGGGTGGACGCTGTTTCTATATGGGCTCATCCAACGAGGTTCTGGAGAAAATCAAAAAACGGGCTTCACAAGAATATCCCAATGTAGCCGTAGGAACCCATTCACCACCTTACAAACCGGACTTCACGCCAGAGGACAATGCCAAAATTATGAATGCCATCAACCAATTTTCACCAGATGTAGTATTTGTGGGTATGACCGCTCCAAAACAGGAAAAATGGGTGAACCAGAACGGAGCGCTCATAGAAAAAGGAGTAGTTTGTTCCATTGGAGCCGTCTTCGATTTTTATGCGGGTACGGTTCAACGGCCGGGCAAGGTTTGGCAAAACTTAGGATTGGAGTGGTTGGGCCGTTTTGTTAAGGAGCCCAAACGAATGTGGAAACGCTATTTTTATTATGGCGGGGTCTTTGCCTATCATTTAGTAGCGCGTACCGATAAAAAATAAGGATACCTTGTTAACGTGTAGAGGTGCCTACAGAATTAATATAAAATAGTTCCCACCTTATTTAGAGGTAAAAAAGGAGACTCGGAACAACAATAACATATGTCTACAGCCCATAGGGTCATAAAAAATACCGGATTTTTGTATGCCAAGATGGCGATAACGATGTTTATCTCCCTCTATACCACCCGTTTGGTCTTAAATGCCTTAGGGGTTTCTGATTTTGGTATTTTTAATTTGGTTGGTGGTGCCATTGCCATGCTAGGTTTTTTGCATGCCGCCATGTCTAGCGCTACCCAACGGTTTATGTCGTTTTATGAGGGTAGGGGCGATGTGGAAAAGCAGAAATACATTTTTAACGTTAGTTCGGTATTGCATTTTGGGATTGCCATTGCATTGATACTAATACTCTTGCTTGCGGGCTATTTCTTTTTTAATGGCATTTTAAACATTCCTCCGGATCGGGTATTCGCTGCCAAGGTCATTTATGGCTCTTTAATTTTAAGTACCGCTTTTACCGTAATGAGCGTGCCTTATGAAGCGGTATTAAATGCGCACGAAAACATGCTCTACTATTCCATTGTGGGTATTGTAGAGTCATTGTTAAAATTAGGGGTAGCACTAATTATCGTGTATTACGTTGGCGATAAATTGGTGTTATATGGTATTCTCATGGCAGGAATTCCATTTATCAGTCGTACCATTATGCAGGTATATTGCCATAAAAAATATACAGAATGTGTTCTAGCTCCTAGACGATATTTTGAAAAAGGCCTAATGAAGGAAATGACTTCTTTTGCCGGTTGGAGTTTTCTAGGAACGGCTGTTGCCATGCTAACAAGCTATGGTCAAGGTATTTTGTTGAATATGTTTTTTGGAACAAAAATTAATGCTTCGCACGGAATAGCCACGCAGGCCAATGGCCAAATTAGTGTGTTTTCTAACAATATGCAGAAAGCATTAAATCCTGTAATCGTAAAAAGTGAAGGCGAAGGTAACCGTGAGAAAATGTTGCAAGCTTCTTTCATGGGAAGTAAGCTTTCATACTTTTTATTAGCGTTGTTCGCAATTCCCATTATTATAGAAATGCCATATATCTTTGAGTTATGGCTAAAAAATGTGCCTGAGTACGCCATAGTTTTTACTAGGCTTATACTTATGAGTTCTATGATTACTCAACTACTGTCTACAATTGCGGTAAGTATAGATGCTACAGGAAAAATTAAGGAGTTACAGATTGTGAAATCACTGGTAGAGGCAATGCCGTTATTTGTGGCTTTTGTACTATTTAAATGGGGGTACACACCTACTTACTTATATATTGTTATGCTGGTTATGACCTTTGTAAGGTCGTTTGGAGTACTTCTATATTACGCCAAAAAAGAAGTAGGGTTAAATATTCTGGAATTTATAAAACAGGTTATGTTCCCAGTTGGTATGGTAACCTTAATAGCTCTTGGTTTTGCTGTTTTACCTCATTTCTATATGGACTATGGGGTGTATCGTCTATTCGGTGTATTCTTGGTATATTTCCCTGTTTTTCTGTTGGCATTATGGTTTATTGGTTTTAATAAACATGAAAAAAGCATAGTATCAAGCTTGGTGAATAGAATCTTAAAGAAAAAGTAATATAAATAATATCTACGTTTATTTATGATCTCTGTAGTCATTCCATTATATAATAAAGCCCATACAATTGTCAATACCTTAGAAACGGTTATTGGTCAAAGTTTTGTGGATTTTGAAGTGGTGATTGTTAATGATGGCTCTACGGATAATGGAGTTGACGTTATAAGGCAGTTTACCAACGACCCGCGAATAAGGATTATAACGCAAGAAAACCAAGGGGTTAGTGCGGCAAGAAATAATGGGGTCAAAGAAAGTAAGTTTGAGTATATAGCTTTCTTGGATGGTGATGATGAATGGAAATCTGATTATCTGGAAAAAGTAAACTACGCCATTAACCAATATCCAGAGGCGGGAATGATTTGCGCAGGAGGTGTGGTAAGAAACAATGATGAAATTGAACCAAGACTTGCTAAAAAATATACGGATACTATAGCTGTTAGGGATTTTTTTGAAAACCCTCATGTCTTTTTACATACCAGTGCCGCAGTGGCAAGAAAAACAGAGTTTTTGGAGTCAGGTGGTTTTCCTGTAGGAATGAAAAGAAATGAAGATTACGCTTGTTTTTTTGCTTTGGCCCTAATAACACCCATGGTATATATAGGGTTTCCGTTAACCGTATATGTGGGTATGGTTCCCGGTCAGGCTACTCAAACTTTCACGAGCAAAGTTATTTCGCATATTGTAGGTCGGTATAATCATGTTCACGAGAAATGGAAAAACAGTACGTCCAAAAACAAAAGCTATCCGGTATTTTTACGGTATGAGTTAAGACATGAAATCTTGAACTTTATTAGAAAGGGAGAATATGATATGATTGATTATCTCCTTAAAAATTTGGATAAGGATATTCTTGGTAAATTCAGTCCGTTTGAGTTTCAGTGGTACGCCAATAAAAAACTCAAGCAGGTGAGTGTGTTGTTTATATACTTGACCAAGATACGTTGGCGTATGCGCGGGTACCCATATTTGGGGGAGTAATTGAGGGTTAATTGTTACTAGAAATACAAAAGATTGTTAAGGTTTGTCATTCTTATTGGGCTAATTATTTTCTCGGTATATCCTCTTATGGGGATACTCACCTTTATACTCGTTAAATTGGTGCACAACAAAAGAGATACTTTAACGGATACCCTTTTATTTGCTCTAATAACACTCTATGCATGCTTGGTACAATCTACACGTATCTGGAAACCGGGGCAGCCGTCAGATTGGTATAACGAGGCCTATTGGGGGCTTTTTGAACAAGCAGGCGCCACGCCGTTTTTTTCTTATGTATTTGGGTTTAAGGAACCGGTATGGAATTTTATAAATTATATAGGGTTTTACTTAACATCGGGTGATTATGCAATTTTTATTAAAGGGATTGCCATCATTACAATATTTTTTTCATGTTATTCCCTTTTTTTATTTTGGAAAAAAACTAATACCGATCCACTTACATTGGTAGCGTCTCTAGCATTAATCGCTTTTTTTTCGGAGTATATAAGTAATCTTAATAATATAACAAGGCAGTCATTTGCATTGAGTATAGTGGTTTATGCATTGACGATTAAGATAACAAAGCAAAAAACATTATGGTTTTTGCTTCTAAGTGCCTGTTTTATACATACATTCAGTTTTGTGTATTTAATTTTATTTCTTATAAAACCCTTGCATCGTAAGTTGGATGGAGCTAATCTAAAACGTTTTCTGTATGCAATTGGAGGGCTTGCGATTGTATTTATGTTACTACCATTTATAGGTAAAATGGTAAGTGGGATTAGTTTTTTGGCGTATGGATTTCAGCGTTTGGAAAAAAATACAAGTGGGGCGCTTGACGATACCGTGTTCAATATGGGCCCTTTATACATTACCGCAGCGGTATTGATAGCTATCTGTTCATATATGATATGGACAACTAGAAAAAAAGTATTTAATTTTTACACGAATGTTTTACTAGTGCTTATGGCTGTGTGCGTTATGTTGGCCAGTACGTCCGAAGGCTTGGTTTCCCGTCTTTATATTTCTAGAATGTACCTATTGCCTTTTGTATTGCCCTACGTAATGCGGGATAAGAAATATATTCATTCACTTTTTACATGGACAATAGTTCTTTTTTTCGGAATTCGTTTTCTAATAGGGTTTGACGAATTAAGAGGCGGCGGTTTTTTTCCGCCTCTTCAGAGCCTATTTGGGTATTCAATATTTGATTTTATTTTTTGATATTTCACATTATGAACAACAAAGTAATTTTTGGGCTTAAAGTTTTTAGGAAGTTATATAGTAAGGTATTTGGCGCGGATTCTCTCGTTCAATTGGATTGCGAACAGGATGCTGATATTGCTTCCCAAATAATATACGATGAATTACAGAAGGAAAAGCCATCCATGATTGCACGTTTTGGAGCTACAGAAATGAATGTCATGATAAATTATTTGGGGGTAAATGGAGAGGATAAGGATTGGATAAAATATATACGCAATAAATCCCTACCATGGTGGTGGGAAGAAAATCGGATGCAGCAAATGCAACGATGGAGTGGTTTTTTTCCACCAACAGAGACTAAAATCCAACAGTTTTGTGAATTGATGCAGCAGGATATAAGGGAAGTAGATGTCTTGGGAAGTTGGATACCTGAGGAATCTTATTACAAGGATGAAATCAGGAATGCGCAAAAAGTGAAATTGGTACTGCTAGAGCCCTATACATCTCAAAAACCATGGAGTAGGGCGTTAAAAGGAAAAAAGGTGTTGGTGGTACATCCTTTTGCGGAATTGATAGAAGAACAATATAAAAAGCGAGAATCTTTATTTGATAATCCGGAGGTCTTGCCGGAGTTTGAGCTGCAGACCCTACCCGCGGTACAGAGTCTGGGAGGCGAAAGCAATGGGTTTACCGATTGGTTTGATGCCTTACAATGGATGAAAGATGAAATTGATAAACGAGATTATGACATCTGTTTAATTGGTGCAGGAGCCTATGGCTTTCCTTTGGCTGCTCATGTAAAACGGCAAGGAAAGAAAGCCATTCATATAGGTGGCGCTCTACAATTGCTATTTGGGATTAAAGGAAATCGCTGGGAGGCTACGGATTATGCCACGAAGTGGGGGGTGCCGGACAACCTGTATTTAGACTTTTTTAAGAATGAAAATTGGATAAGGCCTACAGATAAGCAAAAACCTGCCAATGCGGATAAGGTTGAAGACGCCTGTTATTGGTGAAATAAACGATTTTTGAATTTGTTAATCTATTTAATCTAGAAACTATTACATGAAGAATTCCAATAGAATTGATTATTTAGATTTTGTTAGGGGAGGGGCTATTTTTCTTGTGTTGCTTCACCATAGTGGAATATTACAACCATATATTTTGGCGTTTCATATGCCAATATTCTTTGTTCTTTCCGGGTATATTCTAAATATGAAGGAGGGTAAGCAAGAAAGGTTTAGTGTTTATTTTAAAAAGCGATTTAATCGCTTGGTAATTCCCTATTTATTGTTTGAGCTTTTGAATCTTGTTACTGCAATGGTTTTTCATAATACTTTTAAAATTATGGGATTAGGGGAGGTGTATCATGTGGAAATAGGATACGCTATCAGAGATATTTTATTATGCATTGAATCTTCACACTATATAGGGGTAACAAATTTATTCTGGTTTTTACCATGCCTATTTGTGGCTGATTTATTTATTTGGTTTATTGATAGATTGCTTCGCAAAATATCCCCGCATAGAACTGATTTTAGTTTTCAATATTTAGTTGTTTTTGCCATCTTCGTGGCAGTTTCATTCTTGTTAAGTGAATCTATTGATTTTCGTTTACCCTTTACGCTGGACACTTCTTCAATGGCAACTGCCTTTATTGCATTAGGGTATGCTAGTAGAGGTTTGATAGATAAATTTTATAATCAAAATATGTATTATCAGGCAGCCTATGTCCTTATTGGGGTTTTGGGTATTGTTTTTGCCGTAGAAATGAATAGCGGACTTTTCTTAATGTTCATAAACGAGTATGGTAACTACTTTTATGCAATAGTAGGTGCGCTTAGCGGAACTTTATTCTTCTTTAATTTTATATTCTTATTTGAAAAAATACTACCCAAAAAGGCATTGATATTTTTGAGTATTAATTCACTTATATTTTACCCTATTCATTTGGATATACTTGCTTTTATAGGAAAGGTTTTTTCTTATTTAAACACCTCGAAAATTGAATGGAGCCTGCCTTACCTTAATGCAATAATAACCATGTTGATTATTATTCCATGTATATATTTAGTCAATAGATATTTGCCTGTTTTATCGGGTAAAAAGAAAGTTTTAAACTACTAAGTCAAAGTGAAAAGTATAGCAGTTCTTCTTACGGTATTTAATCGTAAAGCCAAAACCCTTGAAGCATTACAGAACTTGTTCACTCAGGAAATTCCTGATGAATACGTTTTAGACGTATATCTAGTAGATGATGGCTGTACGGACGGTACTGCTCAGGCCGTAGCGGAATCATACCCTTTGGTACATGTCATTACTAGCAAAGGAGACCTATTTTGGAATAGGGGAATGCTTTTGGCTTGGGAGAGCGCTGCAAACGCAAAGCCATATGATTTTTATGTTTGGCTAAATGATGATACTATTTTAAATGCCCAGGCCTTAACCACTTTACTACAAACTTCCGAAAGCAAATCAAATAAGTCCATAGTAGTAGGGACCACTTCTTCTTTAAAGGATGCAAAAACCATTACCTACGGTGGGAGGGCCCAAAATGGACAATTGGTGGAGCCTAAAAAACTAGGGGTTTCATGTGCCTATTTTAATGGTAATATTGTCTTGATTCCAAAATATGTATATGAAAAGGTAGGGACCAATGACCCTGTTTTTCACCATGCTTTAGGCGATTTTGATTACGGGAAAAGGGCAAAAAAACTAGGAATAGAAAATATAGTGGCTCCTGGGGTGTTGGGGCAGTGCGACACCCATGAGAGTCTGGCAACCTGGTGTAATCCTGAAAAACCATTGGCAAAAAGGTGGCAAGCTTTTCGTTCGCCTTTGGGAAATAACCCAGAAGAATTCTTTATTTATGAAAAAAGGCATGGAGGTTTGTTCAAGGCTACCCTACATTATATGACAAATCATCTGCGGGTAGTATGTCCTCAATTGTGGTTAAAAAAATAATACGATGATAGCACCAATCTGTTTGTTTACTTATAATAGATTAAAGGAAACCCAATACACTATTAAGGCTTTGCAAAAAAATTTTTTAGCCGAGGAGAGTGATTTGCTCATTTTTTCCGATGGATTTAAAAATGAAAATGCTAAGGAAAAAGTTTTAGCTGTTCGCAAATATTTGAAATCAGTAGATGGGTTTAAGTCTGTTCAAATTATAGAATCTCCAGTAAACAAAGGTTTAGGAGAATCAATTCTTGATGGTGTTACGGATGTAGTCAATAGGTACGGAAAGGCAATTGTATTAGAGGATGATTTATCTACCACTCCTAATTTTTTAGATTATATGAATCAAGCTCTTAATTTTTATGAGAACCATCCTAAAATTATCTCAATTTGCGGTTATGGACTAAAAATCAAACAACCGGAGGACTATGCCTCTGATTTTTATATTTATGGTAGGTCTTCTTCTTGGGGTTGGGCTACTTGGAAAAATCAGTGGGAAACGATTGATTGGGAAATTAAAGATTGGAAAGAATTTAAACTTGATAAGAAAGCCATAAGAGCATTTAACTATAATGGTAGTGATATGTTTCAAATGCTAAAAAGTGTGGTTGAAGGTGGAGAAAACACCTGGGCTATTCGTTTTGGGTATTCCCAATTTAAGCAGGATAAATACTCCTTAACGCCTTTCGAATCATTTATCGAGAATATAGGATTTGGGACTGAGGGTACCAATACAAAACATAAGTTTTCAAGATTTAAAACGAAAATGAATACAGGGCAAACTCGGGTTTTTAAATTTGACCGGAACATAACGGTTGATAAACGTATTGAACAGGCTTGTTACAAATATCATAGTATACCTATTCGTATTTATTCAAGGGTACGATATATTTTGGGCGTCTAAAAATTAGAGAATGAAAGAAAAGAAAAGAATTTTATTTGTTATGCATTTGCCTCCTCCAATACATGGTGCTTCTATGATGGGCAAATATACTCATGATAGCGAGTTGCTGAATACCATATTTGATTGTAAGTATATCAATCTGTCAGCGTCTTCTAATTTAGAAGAAGTGGGGCACATCAGTATTAAGAAGTTCATCTTTATGATAACAAACTTAAAGAATGTTATCACGACTGTAATTCGCTTTAAGCCAGATATTTGTTATGTTACACCAACCTCTTGGGGTTGGGCTTTTTATAGAGATTTTTTATTAATACAGCTTTTGAAATGGACAGGTGTGAAAATAATCTTACATTTTCATAATAAAGCTTCCAAAACTTGGGTGTCAAAATATTATAATAAAATTTTACTAAAGATTTTCTTTAAGAAAGTGAAAATTATATTGTTGGGGAAAGAATTGTATGCTGAAAAAGCTCCTTTTATTGATGAGGACAATGTTTTTTATTGTCCCAACGGGATACCTGCGGCAATTAAGACCAAAATAAATTTAGATAAGAAGAGCGAACGAACTCATTTTCTCTTTTTATCGAACATGATGGAGGAAAAAGGGATTTATATTTTACTTAAGGCGTGTAGTATATTAAAAAAGCGGAAATACACATTTCAATGTGATTTTATAGGGAAATGGAAAGATGTTACAGAGGTAGATTTTCTTCAAAATATTGTTTCCCACAACTTAGAAGATAACGTTACTGCCCATGGCCCAAAATATGGGAGTGAGAAGGCAATTTTCTTCGAGCATGCTGACGTATTCGTATTTCCGACGTACTATCAAAGCGAAACTTTTGGTTTAGTGCTTTTAGAAGCTATGGATTATTCACTTCCTTGTTTATCAACTGTTAACGGTGCTATACCTTCGGTAATAACCGAAGGTGTAACGGGTTATTGTCTGCCGCAAAAAGATGTTGATGCGCTTGTTGATCGTATGATTTGGATGATTGAACATCCAAATGAACGAAAGATTATGGGGGAAGTGGGTAATAGACGTTTTGAAGAACAATTCACATTAAAAAAATACGAAGAACATTTAATTGATATTTTTTGTGATTTAGCACAAGATAGCGATGTATGAAAATAGATTTTTATGCGGTACTACTTCGTCATTGTTCGAAAAGAGTGTATTGTCAAGAACTTTTTAATTTGAGTCGTACTTTTGGCTCTAGGTTGATCACAACATGGCTCTTATAGTTTAAATTTGAAACTATACATTATTTAATAATTTATTCTATTACTTTCAAAAAGGAAATTATATGATTAATAGAGCGGTAGATGAGTACACTTCGACAGAAAAAAAACCTTTCGAAATTAGGGAAGTCATAGAAGAGTATCTACGCTTTTGGAAATGGTTTGTACTGGGTGCGGTATTGGCCTTGGTATTGGCCGTAGGGTATTTGAAACTTAAGCAGCCGGTATACAAAGCGGTAGCCTCGGTAATTTTGGAAGACGAAGAAACAAAAGCTCCCGGTGGTGACGCAAGTGGTTTTGTAGACTTGGGCATGTTAGGAGGGCTGGGTACCAGCAGTATTGAAAATGAGTTGGGCCTTATCCGGTCCAAACGTTTAATGACCAATGCGGTAAAGGCGTTGGACCTGAATATTGGATATTTTGAGCCCAAAGGTTTTGGAGCAAAAGAGCTGTATACAGATGCTCCCTACAGATTGCGTTTGGTACGTTTGGATGAGGTAGCGTTGCAAAAAACTATGCTGGCAGAGCAAAATGTGTTGGAGATACAAAAGGTAGATGAAAATACGGTAACCATAGAGCAAGCGGAAAGCGATTACAAGGCAACCCACAAATTGGGCGATATTATTGAAATGGGCTTTGCCGATTTTGTCGTAGAATCCAATGTGGTATTGGATACCTTAGCTACGGAGGATTTGGACGTGGATATGAATGTGGAGGTACAATTCTATTTGGTAGATCAGGTGGCCTCAGCTCAAAGAGGGCAGCTAGAAGTGGCCCTAATGGATGAAAACTCTACAATGATTGAATTGAACATAGAGGGGAATGTTCGCCAAAAATCAGAGGACATCTTGGATCAATTGATTTTTGAGTACAACCAAGAGGCTATTGAGGATAAAAATCTGATTGCGAGAAATACGGCCTTTTTTATTGATGAACGATTGAGTATTATAAACTCGGAATTAGATTCGGTTGAAACAGGCAAGGAGAAGTTTAAAACTTCCAATATGTTAACGAATATTGAAGCGGAATCCTCAATCATCATCCAAAATGTTAGTGACTACAATATTAAGCAACAGGAGGTGTCGACGGAACTGGAAATGACCAATGCCATGATTGAGCATGTTGGTTCTAATAAATTGAATTTATTGCCAGCGAATATGGGTATGGCGGAATCGGGAATGGTGCAGTTGGTTGATGAATACAATCAGCTAGTGTTGGAGCGAAACCGTCTGTTGAAAGGAGCAACGGAAACCAACCCTTTGGTAGTAAATCTGGGGAATCAGTTACAGGAAATTAAGGAGAACATTAGTGAAAGTTTGAGAAGAAGACGCTCCAACCTTTTGATCACAAAAGACAATTTAAGCCGCCAGGCCGGTATTCTGGGTTCCCAAATTTCGGAGGTTCCTTCTCAAGAACGTGAGTTTAGAGGTATTGAGCGACAACAAAATATTAAAGAGGCACTGTATCTGTTCTTGTTGCAAAAAAGAGAGGAGAATTCATTGTCGCTAGCGGCAAAAGCACCCAAGGCAAAAATAGTGGATAAGGCCTACAGTTTAAACACCCCAGTATCCCCTAATAAAAAAGTAGTTTTAGGTATAGGTTTGTTAGGTGGTCTGTTCGTTCCATTTCTTATCATTACCGCAAACAAACTTTTGAACAACAAGATAAATACTAGGGACGAGCTAAAAGATGTTGCCAAAGGAACCACCGTAGTGGGTGAAATACCTCATGTATTGGCAGCGGAGTCTACTGTAGTTTCAGTAAACGAGAGATCGGTACTTTCGGAGTCCTTCAGTATCTTAAGGGCCAACCTTAATTATGTCATGCCCGATAAGGGCGCTTCTGGAAAAGGTTCCTGTATTTACGTTACCTCTTCTGCACAAGGAGAAGGAAAAACCTTTACCGTCATTAATTTGGCCTTGATACTTGCGGAGTCCGGGAAGCGTGTAGTTATGGTGGGTGGAGATTTAAGGAACCCACAGTTGCACAGACACGAAAACAAACCCGTAAGTACCGAGGGCTTAAGTACGTATTTAGCGAGTTCCAATGCAGAGCTGTCCAGTTATTTGGAAAATTCCAGCCTGAACAAGAATTTAAAGGTGTTGCCTTCCGGACCTGTACCGCCTAATCCTATACAACTGTTGGGGAAAGATAAGATGGGAGAGATGCTGGAAGAGTTGAAAAGCACTTATGACTATGTAATCGTAGATACGGCCCCGGCCATGATTCTTGCCGATACGTTCCTGATCAGTAAGTATGCAGACCTAACGCTCTATCTGATCAGGGCAGGACAAACCGAAAAGAAAGTCTTAGAGTTCGCTTTGGAAGCCAAAGCGGACGGGAAGTTAAAGAACATGGCTTTTCTTTTAAACGACGTTAAGATTGCGGACGCTACTTATGGTTCTAAGTATGGTTACATGTACGGTAACGAAAAAGCAAAAAAATAGTCCAAGCCAGTATAGCACGATAAAATCCCATACAATACGTGTATGTCGTAACGAATGAAGCGCCCAAAAGGGCGCTTTTTTTATATGTAGGGGTAACTGTTGAAAAAGCAAATAAGGCGTCTAGAAAGTGATCAAATGAAGGTATACTTGTAAATCTACGTTTACACGAAAAAGACCATAAAAAAAGGCTTCCAAGAAATTGGAAGCCTTTTTGGTTTAGTGATGGCACTAGGATTACCTCTGGTTTTCCTAGGCGGCTCCATGTTGCAAATCATACACCACGAGCTATCGCTCTGGTTCTTCGGTTTATTCCAAGATTACAAGACTGTTGGTCTTGCATCTTTCCATAAAACAAAGAACCACGCCAAAATGGGCGTGGTTTCTTATTTAAAGTGATGGCACTAGGATTCGAACCTAGGACCGCCTGCTTAGAAGGCAGGTGCTCTATCCAGCTGAGCTATGCCACCATTTTTAAAGCGGTGCAAAGATAGTTTATTTTACTAGAAAAATAACCCTCATATGTTCAAAAAAATAAATTTTCGGTGTAAAAAAATAAAACATTCTGTTCTAGAAGGCTGATTTTGAAAGTGTTTGCCCTAAAAAATGCACGATTAAGAATAGTAGGGTTTGACCTACTTGGAGTTTTCCAGCTTGGACTCCAATAACTTTTGGCGTATGACTTCAAATTCTTTATTGAGCTCATGCTCATCTATAGGCTTTTTAAGAATGTGTAGCGGTCCGGTTTTTTTGGCACTTTCCAAAGTGTTATAATCCGAATTTCCGGTAATGTACACAAAAGGAATATTGAACTTTTCCTTGAGTATGGTCGCGGTTTCAATTCCATTCAGGTCTCCACAAAGCCCAATATCCAGGAGAACAACATCCGGTCTAAATGTTTCTGCAGTGCCAAGCGCGTCGTTACCGTTATCTGCGGTTTTTACCTTTGTATCGCCTACATTGGTAATGATATGCTCTATGAACATTTGAATGATCAGGTTGTCTTCTACAATTAGGACTTTTAGTTTCATAGGATTAGGATATCTGTTCAATTTCTTGAAAGGTTATAATATAGTGCGTGCCATTTTCAGTATTGTCTTTTTCTATGGTTCCTTTGAGCTGTAAGGTGAGCATATGAATTAGTTTGAGCCCCAAAGATTTGGTGTTCCTAAAATCTATTTCATCTGAAAATCCGGTACCATTATCTCCAATATGCAATAGGAAGTTGGGGTATTTCAATTTTTCGAACTTGATTGCAATGAGACCTTCATTTTTATTTTTGAATCCGTATTTTAAAGAATTGGTAATAATTTCATTGATCATAAGCCCTAAAGGCACCGAAGTGTCCAGGTTTAAGTGCAGCTCTTCCGCCTCGATTTTTAAATCTATTTTTTTGTCCGACCCCTTCATAGAGGAGACTAGGGTACTGGCCAATTGCTGTACGTAATCGCCATAGTTTATTCGGCTAAGGTCTTTGGAACGGTACAGCATTTCATGAATAATGGCCATGGAGTTGATGCGGTATTGACTGTATCTAAAGAGCCCCTTAATTTTATCGTCCTTAATGAAACTGGATTGCAAGCTCAATAGACTGGTGATGACCTGTAAATTGTTCTTTACCCTATGATGTATTTCCTTTAACAGTGTATCACGCTCATTTAACCGGTTCTTTATGGTTTGATTTAAGGTGTCTATATAGCTGTTCTTTTTATACAGCATATAAATAATACACAGAAACAGAATGATACCAACCGTTAAGATGGCGGCCGTGATATAGGTAGACCTTTTGTAATCTGCCAATTGGTTCTGAATAGAAAGAATATCCGGTTTGGTATAGAGCGTCCAGGTTTGATTTCCTTCAAGACTCACTTTTCTTTCATAATAAAAAGCGTTCCCAAAGCGGTCTTTTTTAGTAAGGTCTGCTGTAGAGGGTTCATAAAGTTTTTCGTCCTCTCCGCTATAAAAGACTTCATTTTTAGAATTTAGAAAGGTGATTTCCTGTCCTTTAAAACTATTCAACCAATTTTTTGCATTTAGGTTAAGCCCCACAATGCCACTTAGTACATTGTTTATATATATGGGGGTAAAGAAGCGTATGGTAGGTCTATGCGGAATTTCCACTTTGCCATTTTCCATGTTGAGGTCCATGTTGGAGATGTAAAAATCACCGTTATTTAAGTTCAACGTTTTTTTGAAATAGTCCCTATTCCCTTTGAATTGAAAAGAAGTGGCAACGGAACTGTCTTTGTTTTCTACGCGTATAACCTCCATGCCTTCCAAATCTATAAATCGGGCCTGAAAATAATTGGAGTCTATGTGAAGAAATTGACTAAGCTTCTTCTGGGGTATTTCTAATGGCGTATTTGTTTTAAGGTCTTGCTCTACTAAATCCCTCAGAAATTCTACATTCTTTTTACTAATGCTGTAAAGCTCAAAAAGACGGGATTCTGCGTCTTTTAGTTTGTTTTTGGCCTGGATTTCTTCAACGAGGGTAATATTCTTGTGAAAAAGCTTGATGCGTTGCACCGAAAGGTTCCATATAATTACGCACGTAATTAAGAATAGCACGCTGGATATGGTTATTAATTTTTTACCCATGTTCTAGTAAATTCAGGTATTTTAATTGTTTCGGTATCAAAAAAAATAGGTGTTAATAAATCCGTAGTAATCTTAAATATACTTCAATTTATAGTTAGACGGGTGTTAAATAGCTGTTAAATTGTAGTATTTTTACTACTTTTTAATATATAAAATAAAAGTCGATTTATTTTATCCTATATGTGTTTGATTATCAAAACACTAGTTTGTGTGTTTATTTTGACATATATTTTTAAAAGTGAGTTGTATTTACTCCGTATCTAATAAAATATCAAGAATGAGTATGGCTGCTTCGGCAATCTTAGTGCCGGGGCCAAAAACAGCTATGGCACCCTTGTCAAATAAATAGGGGTAATCCTGTTTGGGTATGACACCGCCCACGACCACCATAATATCATCACGGCCGTAATTTTTTAACTCCGAAATAACTTCGGGTACCAGGGTTTTATGTCCCCCTGCCAGAGAAGAGACACCAAGAATGTGTACATCGTTCTCTACAGCCTGTTTGGCTACTTCTGCCGGGGTCTGAAAGAGTGGCCCTATATCCACATCAAAACCTAGATCGGCATAACCCGTTGCAATGACCTTAGCACCCCGATCGTGTCCGTCCTGTCCCATTTTGGCAATCAGAATACGAGGTCTTCTCCCGTCCTGTTCCGCAAATCGGTCAGAAAGGCTACAGGCCTTTTTAAAACTTTCGTCTTCTTGTATTTCTTTTGAGTACACGCCCGAGATGGATTGAATGCTTGCTTTATATCTGCCGAATACCGTTTCTAGGGCACTACTGATTTCTCCCAAAGTAGCCCTGTGCCTAGCGGCTTCTACTGCTAAAGCTAATAAATTTTCATCCGATGCTGTCTGGTCCGCCGCACTATTTTCCGTGGGTATTATTTTTTGATGTGCCGCATCCGTAAGTTTACGAAGTGCATCCGCTACCTTATTATGATCACGGTTTTGTTTTATGGACTGTAAGCGTTGCAATTGCTTTTTTCGAACCGCATTATTGTCCACCTCCAAAATTTGAAGACCATCATCTTCATCGGTTTGATATTTGTTGACCCCCACAATAATATCCCTGCCGCTATCTATTCGCGCCTGTTTTTTAGCGGCTGTTTCTTCTATGCGCAATTTGGGTATTCCGGCTTCAATGGCTTTGGTCATCCCGCCCATTTCCTCAATTTCCTGAATGAGTTCCCAAGCTTTATGGGTGAGGTCTTCCGTTAATTCTTCCACATAAAAACTACCCGCCCAAGGGTCTACGGTTTTTGTGATTTTGGTCTCTTCCCTGAGAAAGAGTTGAGTATTACGCGCTATCCTCGCCGAAAAATCCGTGGGTAGGGCTATGGCTTCATCCAGTGCATTGGTGTGTAAACTTTGGGTGCCGCCCAATACGGCGGACAACCCCTCAATGGTAGTTCGCGCCACATTGTTAAACGGGTCCTGTGCGGTAAGGCTCCAACCACTGGTTTGGCAATGCGTACGCAGCGACATGGATTTGTTGTTCTTCGGGTTAAATTGCTTTACCAGCTTCGCCCATAAAATACGACCTGCCCGTAGTTTAGCGATTTCGGTAAAATGGTCCATGCCAATACCCCAAAAGAAAGAAAGTCTAGGGGCAAAACTATCAATATCAAGTCCCGCTTTTAGTCCTGTTCTAATATACTCAAGGCCATCTGCCAAGGTATACGCCAATTCCAGTTCGGCCGTGGCGCCTGCTTCGTGCATGTGATAGCCCGATATGCTTATGCTGTTGAACTTGGGCATATGCTGACTCGTATACCTAAATATATCCGAAATAATAGCCATGGAAGGCGCAGGAGGGTAGATGTAGGTGTTGCGCACCATAAACTCCTTGAGGATATCGTTCTGTATGGTCCCGGTCAGCGCTTTGGGGGCAACACCCTGTTCTTCTGCCGCAACAATATAAAAGGCCATAATGGGCAACACCGCTCCGTTCATAGTCATGGAAACGGACATTTTATCCAGAGGAATTTCATCAAAAAGAATTTTCATATCCTCTACTGTATCTATGGCAACCCCAGCCTTACCCACGTCGCCAACTACCCGTTCGTGGTCACTATCATACCCACGGTGTGTGGCCAGGTCAAAGGCAATGGAAAGTCCTTTTTGACCGCCTTTTAAGTTTCGTCTATAAAAGGCGTTGCTCTCTTCCGCGGTAGAAAACCCCGCATACTGTCTTATGGTCCATGGGCGCTGCACGTACATGGTGCTGTAGGGGCCGCGTAAAAAGGGAGGCATTCCGGCAGCAAAATCCAGATGTTCAAAATTGGCTTTGCCGGCTTTGGTTGGCACATCCGAAGCTGTTTTCTTAAAGGAAATATGTTGTATGTCTTTTCTCATGTATCGCTCTTTCTTGCAACTTTACCTGTTATCGCCCTTGCCAGCCTTCAGTTTTCAATCGTTCCTTTTCCAAGGTTTCGGATAGGCGTCTTTCTAAAATAGGTTCTATAAGAGTTTTTACTTTTCGTGGTGTTACAAAAGGATGGACTTCAAGCTGGTCTTTCATATTTTCGTTTCCATTTGTATACGCGTTGGAACCTACTAATATTTCTTGGGAAGCATTGAACCGCTCTTGCTCTTTTTGAGCGCTCTCTTTCAATTTTTTATGAACTATATGGTACTTCAATTGTTTTAAAAACCCACCGTTCGCTTCAATATCCTTAAAGAGAAGTAAGGCTTTTTCGGCAAGTTGGTCCGTCAGGTTTTCAATATAATATGCACCTGCAGCAGGGTTTTGTACTTTGTTAAAGTAACTTTCTTCTTTGAGTAAAAGGAGTTGGTTTCTGGCAATACGTTCTGCAAACGCATTGTTTTTATGATAAATGAAGTCGTAATTAAGATTGCAGACCCGATCTGTACCGCCCAAAATAGCTGCCATACATTCCGTAGTGGTGCGGATCATATTCATATTATAGTCGTAAAGTGTTTTATTCCGTTTGCTTGGTACGGCCTCTATCTGACAATCTGAAACGATACCGTATTCTGCGGAAAGCAGTTTCCAGAGTCTGCGCAGCGCCCTGATTTTCGCGATTTCAAAGAAATAATTACTACCTACCGCCACCTTAAAAGTGATGGTTTCCATACTTGAGCCAAACCAGTTTAGGTATTCATTGGCGTGGGCCAGGGCATAGGCCAATTGTTGCACCATGGTGCCGCCTGCATTCTGGTAAAGTGCTGCATCTATGCTAATACATGTCTTATGCTCTTTGGAGGTTGGTGTCTGTAAAAGTGTATGGGTCAGTTGTAGGTCCTCGGCCATATTCGTGAACCAGTTTCCCGTACGGGCCAGCTGCCCGATAGGGTCAATCTGAAACGAAATACCCCCCGTTTCGGCTGATGTAGAATCCACTAATTTTTCAATGTCCGCGGTGGATACATTTTTAAACTCACAGCGAATAGGAATGTTCTGAGTGTCAATATTCGCCAGAAGCAATTTGTAATCTATAGCGGCAGAGGGCAAAGTGAATACTATAGTTTCCGCTCCGCCTTTTAGAGCCTTTAGTACATTTTGGTTCGCTGTAGGAATATCGCCTACTGGAATATGCTGTGTTATTTTCCAAGGGCCTTGTTTTTCTATAACAGGATGGGCATGGTCTTGAAAATCATCCGCGTGGTAAAAGGGTTTTACCTTAATACCTTCGGGAGATTCCCAGACAAGATTTTGGTTATAATCGGCACCCTTAAGTTCGTATTGTATGTTTTGTTTCCATGCTTTCGCGGAAACTTTTTTAAAATCGTCGAACAGTTTTTGTTTCATGCCAAAGGAATAAGCCTAATGTTCATGAAAAGTACGATTTTAGGGGCGATTCAAAAAATCTGGTCAAGAAGTTTCTTTATCAAAGGAATGAATTGAGATCTTAGGTTTAAATGGGGTAGGGAGGTGACATATGTCTTTATTCGTTTATTGTCTTCAATAACACTTTTTTTGTACAAAAACGATAAAAGGTATTTAGAGGTGTAGTTAGTCGAAAACTCCTATGAATCGGGGCTTGGTCTATAATAGAGGCTAGAGTTGACCGTTTCAAAATAATGAAACAAATAATTCCCGCTCTATTTTTTCTTTTTATTTGTGTTACTACGCAGGCACAAGATGTGAAACCAGAAAACTCCTCTGCCTCTATGGCCTCTTTGAACGTTTCTGGTGGTCAGGCTCGCAGTAGTAAAGGTTCCGTTGTTTATAGTGTAGGGACTATATTTTATACAAATATAGAGACTCAGCAAAATACGGTATCGCAATGTATACAACAGGCCAAGGAACTTAAAATACAAGAAGTAAAGGATATGCAATTAGTTAAGCTTAGGGCCTACCCTAATCCAACTACAGATTATGTGCTGATTGATATACTGGACTATGAAAATGAAAATGCACAATACCAATTGTTCGATTTTAGGGGCAGTCTGATAAAAAATGAAAGAATAACAACTTCAACCACAAAGTTGCCGATGGATGATTTAAGGTCCTCTACATATTTCTTAAAAGTAACCGTTATGAATAAATTTGAGAAGACACTAACTTTATTGAAAAAATAGGAAGTTTCATGTGAGTTTTAGGTGGATCATTTTTCTTTTTTGAGGACGAAAAACAAGAAAAATGGTATTTTGTCGATATAATAATATGTTACGTCGATAATTGAGAATTCTACAAATCTTGTTTTTTTGAATAAAAGATTGATCCAAAACATTTAAATTCACGTATACAAGTAGCTATTCAGTCCCCAAACATAGCGCTACTTATGAGAAATATAGTTCTTTTATTGGTGTTCATTTTCAGTTTTACTTGTATCCAAAGTCAGCAAAATGAAGATAGTTCCTCCGCAAATATGGTAACCTACAATGCGTCAGGCGGTGACGCCCTATCAAACAGTGGTTCTGTAGCCTACTCATTAGGCGGGGTTTTTTATACTGTAATTGAATCTCCACATATTTTAGTTTGCGAAGGCGTGCAACAAGCGGAAATGCTTGTTGAAGAAGAAATTTTAGAAGAGGAAGAGGAAGTAGTTGTCGAAGAAGAAATACCAGCTGAAGAAATAGACCCTATTGCAGAAGAAGAAGTTTCTGAACCCGAA
>NZ_RCNR01000065.1 GCF_009725985.1 Zobellia amurskyensis | reverse complement strand
GTTCGATTTTTTTTGCAATTTATTATTTAGAATACTTTCTATCCTCTTATATAAACCTAGGTTTATTTAGACTTCAGTTTCTTCTTAACCTCTACTTCTCTAAAGGCCTCAACAATATCTCCTTCTAATATATCATTGTAGTTCTTCACCTGAAGACCACAATCATATCCTTTAGCAACTTCTTTAACATCATCCTTGAAACGTTTCAAAGAAGACAGTTCGCCCGTATGAACAACAACACCATCACGTATGAGTCGTATACCTACATTACGGTAGATTTTACCATTGGTAACCATACAACCTGCGATTGTACCCACTTTAGATATTTTAAAGGTCTCCCTAATTTCTGCAGTACCCGTAATTTCCTCTTTAATTTCAGGAGAAAGCATCCCCTCCATGGCATCTTTAAGGTCATTAATAGCATCATAGATAATAGAGTACATTCTGATATCGATTTCCTCTTTCTCTGCTACATCTCTAGCATTACCCATTGGCCTTACATTAAAGCCAATAATAATTGCATCGGAAGCAGAAGCCAATAGTACGTCAGACTCAGTAATGGCACCAACACCTTTATGTATAATATTCACCTGAATCTCTTCAGTAGATAACTTCTGGAACGAATCCGTCAATGCCTCAACAGAACCATCAACATCACCCTTCAAGATAATATTAAGCTCCTTAAAGTCACCTAAAGCAATACGTCTTCCAATTTCATCAAGCGTAATATGACGTTGAGTCCTAACCGATTGCTCACGTTGCAATTGCGAACGCTTGGTAGCAATCTGCTTAGCCTCTCTTTCATCCTCAAGCACATGGAATTTATCACCTGCCTGTGGCGCTCCATCAAGACCCAAAATAGATATTGGTGTAGCCGGACCTGCTTCTTTAACGCTGTTACCACGTTCATCCTGCATAGCCTTAACCTTTCCGCTATTGGTACCCGCTAAAACGTAATCACCAATTTTAAGTGTTCCACCTTGAACCAAAATAGTAGACACATAACCACGCCCTTTATCCAAGAACGCCTCTACAACCGTACCATTTGCTCTTTTATCAGGATTAGATTTAAGCTCTAAAAGCTCTGCCTCTAACAATACCTTCTCAAGCAATTCCTTTACACCCTGACCTGTTTTTGCCGAGATATCATGTGATTGTATCTTACCACCCCAATCTTCTACCAGCAAGTTCATTTGAGCCAAACTATCTTTAATCTTCTCAGGATTTGCAGTAGGCCTATCAACTTTGTTTATAGCAAATACAATTGGCACGCCAGCTGCCTGAGCATGACTAATAGCTTCTTTCGTCTGAGGCATTATAGCATCATCCGCTGCAATTACAATAACTGCAATATCAGTAACCTGAGCACCCCTTGCCCGCATTGCGGTAAAAGCTTCGTGACCCGGTGTATCTAAAAACGTTATTCTTTGACCACCTTCTAGTGTAACACCATAAGCACCAATATGCTGGGTAATACCACCACTTTCACCTGCAATTACATTAGCTTGTCTAACGTAATCCAGTAAAGATGTTTTACCGTGATCAACGTGACCCATTACCGTAACAATAGGTGCGCGTGATTTCAAATCTTCTGGAGCATCTGCTTCAACCTCTATAGATTCCTCTAGATCAGCAGTAACAAACTCAACTTCATAACCAAACTCATCCGCAACAATAGATAAGGTCTCAGCATCCAAACGTTGGTTCATTGTAACCATTATACCAAGTGACATACATGCTGATATAATTTCAGTAGTAGAAACTTCCATCATGGTTGCAACTTCGCCTACGGTTACAAATTCCGTAACCTTCAATACTTTGCTCTCTAATTCTTGCTGCTCAAGATCTTTCTCCGTTTGTTGACGGTGTTGATCTCTTTTATCCCTTCTATATTTAGCTCCTTTTCCTTTCTTAGATTTACCCTGTAATTTCTCAAGAGTCTCTCTAATCTGTTTTTGCACGTCTTCCTCAGTAGGCTCTACCTTAGGAGCTCCATATCGTGGATTTCCTCCACCAGGACCCTTTCTTGCGGCAGGACCCGTACCACGAGGCCTAGGCGCATTAGGCTTGGCATTCGTACCAGGACTACTAACTATACGTCTTCTTCTTTTCTTACGATCAGCACCAGCATCAGAACCTGACTTAGGTTCTTCTTTCTTCTTTTTAGGCTTATTGAACTGAGAAAGGTCAATTTTTGCCGTAATCTTGGGACCGGTAAGTTTTTTATACTTGGTAGTTAAGACGCCATCGTCTTTTTTCTCCTCAGCAGGTTCTTCTGCTGGAGCCTCTTGTTTTACCTCCTCAACTTTTTCTTTCTCGGGAGCTTTAGGCTTCTCCTCTATTTTAGCTTCAGGAACTTTAGGGGCTTCAGGTTTTTTATCTTCAACCTTAGCCACCTCCTTAGGTTTCTCTACCACCTTTTCTACAGGCTTCTCTTCAACTTTAGGCTGTTGCTCCTCTACCTTCTTAGGCTGCTCTACCTCTTTTGGTTTTTCAACCTCGGCGACAACCTCTTTTTCTACTTTCTCTACTTTTTCTTCACTAGGAGCAGGAGTGCTTTTTGGCTTTTTGCCAGCAGCATCAAGATCAATCTTGCCAACGGTTTTAGGCCCTTGAAGCTCAACTTTGCCTACCAAAGTCTTTTCTGCCGCAGCAGCACGCTTTTCCCTAGCCAAACGTCGTTCTTCTTGCTCTTGCTCTAACTGCAATCGCAAGGCTTCTTTTTCCTTTCGCTTTTCTTCACCTACTTCTTTAGAGGCGACTTTTTTGCTCTTATCGGTCTGAAATTCTCCTTGAAGGACTTCATAAACCTCGTCAGAAATCTTTGTTGTAGGTCGCGCATCGATCTCATGCCCTTTAGAGGCAAGAAAATCAACAGCCCTATCCAAAGAAATATTAAACTCCTTGAGGACCTTGTTAAGCCTAATTTTTGCAATGTCTGCCATAAATACTTTCTCCTAATTCTCTTTAATCCTTGCTAATATACAGAACTCCAATGGGGTTCACAATCCAACACTTTAGCAGAATTTTCCGCTAAAGTATTAAAACCCGTGACGAGTTCATAGCTAATCTTCCAATTCTTCTTTAAGAATACGCACAACCTCTGAAATTGTTTCCTCTTCCAAGTCGGTACGTTTTACAAGATCAGCTACATCTTGCTCCAATATACTACGAGCTGTATCCAATCCTATTTTCTTGAACTCTTCAATAATCCAAGCATCAATTTCATCTCTAAACTCAGTCAATTCTACATCTTCCTCAACACCTTCCCTAAAGACATCAATCTCATAACCAGTTAACTGGCCGGCCAAACGTATGTTATGCCCACCACGACCAATAGCTTTTGAAACTTCTTCCGGTCTTAAGTAAACTTGCGCCGTCATCTTCTCGTCATTTAATTTAACAGAAGATACTCTAGCAGGACTCAATGCCCTTGTTACCATTAACTGCGGGTTAGCCGTCCAATTGATAACATCAATATTTTCATTACCCAACTCACGAACTATGCCATGAATCCTAGAACCTTTCATACCCACACAAGCACCTACCGGATCAATACGGTCATCATAGGAATCAACAGCAACTTTTGCTTTCTCACCTGGAATACGAACCACTTTCTTGATAGTAATAAGACCATCATAAACTTCTGGAATTTCTTGAAAAAACAATTGTTCCAAAAATTTAGGGGAGCTTCTAGACATTATAATAGTTGGCTTGCTACCCTTTAACTCTACACTTTCAATAACACCACGAACATTATCTCCTTTTCTAAAGAAATCGGATGGTATCTGTCTATCTTTTGGCAATATAATCTCATTGCCTTCATCATCTAGCAAAATAATAGCCTTATGACGAATATGATGCACCTCTGCAGTGTAAATTTCGCCTTCAAGATCTTTAAAGTGCTTATAAATGGTTGTATTGTCGTGTTCGTGAATTTTTGAAATCAAGTTTTGACGAAGTGCCAAAATAGCTCTTCTACCCAAATCTATAAGCTTCACTTCTTCGGAAACATCTTCACCTACTTCAAAATCGGGCTCAATTTTACGCGCTTCGGAAAGTGATATCTCTTCATTAGGCTCTTCTACCTCACCATCTTCTACAACTATACGATTCCTCCAAATTTCCAAATCGCCTTTGTCCGGGTTAATAATGATATCAAAATTATCATCAGAGCCAAATTTCTTCTTAAGGGCACTTCGGAATACATCTTCCAAAATAGCCATTAACGTTACCCTATCTATAAATTTGTCGTCTTTAAATTCCGAAAAAGACTCAATCAGTGCAATATTTTCCATTATGCTACTATTACCTTTAAAATTTTAAAATGACTTTTGCTTCTTTTATATCAGAAAAACTGAATTGCTCTTTTTTCTGAACTGTAACTTTACCTTTTCCTATGGGTTTGGGCTCTCGTGCTTTCCATTCAAGTACGATACCCTCGTCAGTAGTTTCGGTTAAATTTCCTTCAAATGTCCCAGCTTCAGTTCTCACTGCGAGCTTTCGACCAATATTTTTATTGTACTGCCTTGGCATTATTAGAGGCGACGCCGCTCCTGCCGAAGTTACTTCTAACGAAAAATCATGTTCCTCCCGATCCAAATTGTTCTCAATGGCACGACTAATTTTCATACAGTCTTGCACAGTAACACCTTCATCCCCGTCCAAAACCACCCTGATGGTATTGTCATCCAACATTGAAAAGTCAATCAAAAACAAGGACCCATCTTCTTCTAGGGCTTCGTCTAAAAAGGTTTTAACCTGAGTCTTCAACATAACGTTTAGAAATAAAAAAGAGGACTAAATTGTCCCCTCATGAATACTTTTATATCCTTTCAGTCCTGCAAATATACGATTTTTTTGTTTCCCGCAATATCCTATTCATTTAAAGAGTTTTATATCATGTTAATTCATCTAAGATTAACGATTTAATAGTACATTTAAAACATCCCAACCAAATCAATACCTATGGAAATACTCTCATCTTACAACATGATTATTGGTGCTTCAGCCATAGTAATCATATCTTTTTGGTTTAATGGCATTTCAAAAAAGACCAACATCCCATCCGTTCTTATGCTTATTGTTTTGGGAGTTGCCCTTCAATTTGCTTTAAAATATTTTATAGGAGCCGAAATTGATTTCGAAAAAAATCTTCGTGGAACCCTAGAAATCATAGGAACAGTTGGATTAATTATGATTGTTCTTGAAGCCGCCCTAGAACTTGAGCTAAAACGAGAAAAACTAATACCCATACTCAAATCTATGGCTATCGCCCTAATTGGGCTTGTTGCCTCGGCATGGGTGGCCGCTCTTGTACTACACCAGTTTATTGACGGTATGACCATGCAGTCTGCATGGCTCTACGCCACACCGCTTTCCATCCTCTCGAGCGCCATAATCATACCTAGTGTAAGCGCCTTAAATGAAGACAAAAAAGAATTTCACATTTACGAAAGCACCTTTTCGGACATTATGGGCATCATGATGTTCTATTTCCTTACCGGAGGATTAGACCCCGAAACCGACTCTGGCGCAGTAGCTTTTGCCGGGAACATTGTACTCACAATTGTAATTGCCATTATAGCGAGTTATGCCTTAGTGCTTATTTTCCAAAAAATAAAAAGTCAGGCGAAACAATTTTTATTAATAGCTGTACTTCTCCTCCTTTACGCGATTGGAAAGAAGATGCACTTATCCTCGTTGATCATAATCTTAATTTTTGGCTTGGTAATCGCCAATGTTAAACTTTTCTTCCCAGGAAAAACCGCAATTTTTCTCGAAAAGGAAAAAATGCACCAAATATTTCATGAGTTACACATCATCACCCTAGAAACAGCTTTTGTGGTCCGCACTTTTTTCTTTGTAATTTTTGGCGTAACCATAGTACTAGCTTCTTTATTAAGCTTGAATGTTGCTATGGTAAGCATTCTTATTATTGCCTCCATATATGTTATTCGGTTTTTGATACTGCGCGTATTTATAGGCAAGGACATTCTTCCACAAGCATTTATTGCACCAAGAGGGTTGATAACTATATTACTATTTTACGCCATTCCAGCAGAGGCGGAAGTTGCAGGCTTTGAATCCGGCATTCTATTGTTTGTTATTATTGCCACTAGTTTAATTATGACCTGGGCCATGATACGGGACAAAAAGAAAATGGGCACGATGTTAGATGAGATTGATGAAGAAATTTTAGCCCGTAACGAAGCAGAAGACCAACTTAACGAATATAACACAGAAACTCTAAAGACAGAAACTACAGAAAACAGCCATGATTCTTCTGGAGAGACAGAAGACCTGGACCAGGCTAACCATCCGTACAGACCCTAAATAAAAAACCCGATACTTTGCTGTATCGGGTTTTTGAAATTCTGTTGGCCTACTAGGACTCGAACCTAGAACGACTGGACCAAAACCAGCTGTGTTGCCAATTACACCATAGGCCATCACCGTAATTGTCGCTGAAACAAGTTCAGCATTTGAGCGTGCAAATTTAAAACAAACTTTTGTTTGCACAAACATTTTCTGCAACAATAATCAAAATTATATACAACTAGCAGATTTTCAGACTTATAAAACAAATAAATAGATTCATTTTTATCATCCCAAGACCCACTGGCAAAGCTTTGACTACATTTGATTCAATATTCACCTTACAAATAGCTTGTTAAAGGTTTATCAAAAATGACCCTCCATATCTATATTAATTAGTAAATTCGCCACATTGGTTAAACCACGTAGTACATGTTTTCAAAGAACTTCGAAAAATGGGACAATCTTCTTGGATGGTCCGTCTTTTTTATAGCCCTTATTACTTATGCAATTACCGTTGAACCCACGAATAGTTTCTGGGATGCCGGTGAATACATTGCCACATCCGCAAAACTTCAGGTAGGTCACCCACCTGGAGCACCGTTGCTCCAAATGATCGGTGCCTTTTTTGCCATGTTTGCCTTTGAACCCGATCAAGTGGCTCGTATGGTGAACTACGTTTCTGGCGTTTCAAGTGCATTTACTATTCTTTTTATGTTTTGGACGATTACCAATCTTACCCAAAAACTTATAAAAAGCAAAGATGATGTTATAACGAACAGTAAGGCTATCGCCATTTTTGGTAGTGGTATCGTTGGTTCTCTTGCCTTCACCTTTTCTGATAGCTTTTGGTTTAACGCGGTAGAAACCGAGGTTTACTCCACAGCTAGCCTACTTATGGCCTTATTGCTTTGGCTTGGTCTGAAATGGACAGATGATCTCGAAAATCCGAGAGGGAATAAATGGATCGTTCTTATTTCTTTTGTTGTTGGGCTTACTTTTGGCGTTCAGTTCATGGGCTTTTTAGCTATACCGTCAATTGGGCTACTTTACTATTTTAGAACCTACGAAAAGACTACCGTAAAGAACTTTTTACTAGCTAACATTGCCGTGATTTCGGTATTAATGTTAGTCTACAAATTCTCTTTAACCTATGTCTTGAAACTTTTTGGATGGAGCGAAGTTTTCTTTATAAACAGTATTGGTCTTCCGTTTAATTCGGGCACTATTATAATGGGGCTTATTTTCATTGCTACATTTTACTTTGCCCTGAACTACACCCGAAAAAACAATTACAACACCGCAAACACCATTGTTCTTTGTTTGATGTTTCTCTTTTTAGGTTTTTCATCTTGGATGATGCTTCCTATTCGCGCAAATGCAAGAGTTGTCATTAATGAAAACAACCCGGAAGACGCCCGTGCTTTGCTGGCCTACTACAATCGTGAACAGTACCCAGGTGTGGATAGTCCCGTTTACGGAACTTACTACTCCAATACATTTGGTGTAGGGGGCGAAGACAAAGATGAAGCTCCAAAATACGAAAAAGACGAAAAGACCGGTAAATACATAATCGTAAATTATTATAAAGGCGCTGTACCTGGAGACGACCCCAAACATATTGGCTTCTTGCCACGTATGTGGAGCGGTCAGAATGCAGAAAATTACATGCGTTACTTTGGCCCATTAGATTTTAAGATGACCCAATCTAATGATGAATTAAGAAAAGCTGTGGCACAAGTAAAAGATGGTTTTGCCAATGGCGAGATAGATGCTGAACAATATATAAGCTTCCTAAGAAGGTTTAGCGATTATATTGAAGTGCAACCACCATCGGTTTGGCAGAATATAAAGTACATGGTACAATTTCAATTTGGATATATGTACTGGCGTTATTTTATGTGGAATTTCTCAGGTAAGAACAATGACGTACAAGGCCGATATAATGGAAATGGCGAATGGCTGAGCGGTATTAACTTCATTGATAGCCCACGTTTGGGAAGTCAAGACAACCTGCCAGACGAAGTTCAAAACAACAAAGCCAGAAACACCTATTTCTTATTACCTCTAATACTGGGTATCGTTGGTATATTGTTTCAAATAAGCAAAAACCCAAAACAGTTCTGGGTTCTTTTAATATTCTTTTTGTTCACAGGTCTGGCCATTCAATTTTACACCAATCCGTACATCTTTCAACCCCGTGAACGAGACTACTCGCTTGTTGGTTCCTTTTACGTCTTTGGAATATGGATAGGTCTCGGAGTTTATGGTCTTTTTGATGAACTCAAGAAATACCTGACCCCAAAAATACTGGCACCGGCCGTAACTATAGTCTGTCTTTTAGCGGTTCCCACAGTAATGGCCGTTCAAAACTGGGATGACCATGACCGATCTAATCGTTTTACCGCCAATTCATCGGCAAAAGCCTATTTAGACTCTTGTCAAGAAGATGTGGGCGCCATACTCTTTACCATTGGCGACAATGACACTTTTCCACTTTGGTATGCCCAAGAAATTGAAGGCTACAGAACGGATGTTCGCATTGTATGTACCAGTCTTTTTGAAACAGATTGGTATATTGATCAAATGAAGAGAAAAGCGTATGAAAGTGAAGCTATTCCTTCGCAAATAGCGCATGATAAGTACCGTTGGGGATCTCGTGACGTGCTATACTACCAAACCGTAGACCCTCTTTTCAACAAAAAGATATCTGAAAGCCGTTGGTCTATTCAAGATTTCATTAAGTGGGTAGATAGCGACAACCCGCAAACAAAGTTGAAATACATCTTAGAAAGACAAGAAAATATTGATTTAGACGCTTACTCGGAAAGCAGCCAAAACATTGTTTACTACCCAACGAACAAACTTCGCATACCGGTAAACAAGAAAAATGTTCTGGAAACTGGATTGGTTAAAGAAAAAGACTCAGCACTTATTGTTGACTATATTGACATTGACCTTCCTAAAAGCGCAATTACCAAAAAGAGTATGATGATGCTAGACATCATAGCTAACAATGATTGGAAACGGCCTATCTATTTCTCTGGAGGAAGTTTTGATGATGCCGAATTCATTTGGATGAAAGATTATTTACAACTGGATGGAATGGCCTACAAATTAGTTCCTATTAAGACAGAGCGTAGAAATTCTTTTGAAATGGGACGTATAGATTCTGAACTTATGTACGATGTGGTTACCAATTGGGATTGGGGCAACTCAGGAAGCCCGGACATCTACCACGACCCACAGACCCGTATTCAAGGACTATCTTACCGTAGCAATTTGGCTAGATTGCTTGAGCAACTGCTAAAAGAAAATGAAATAGAGAAAGCCAAGAACATTATTGATACTTCTATCAAGAACCTTCCGGTAGAATATTTTGGGTACTATACATTTGTTGAACCTTTTGTTGATGGGTATTACAAAGTTGGCGAGACCAATAAAGCGCGGGAGCTTTTTGGGAAACTCAAATACATCTATCAAGACCGTCTGGATTATTACGCTAGCATACCCCTTGAGGAACAGTATGAGAAAATAGACGAAATTATTGCGGACATGGAAGGCTATAGAAGAAACATAGACATTCTTATAGGCAATAACGATCGTGACATGGCCGAAAAAGAAACATTAATATTCAATGAATATATTGATAAGTTTCAGCACTTCTACAAAGACAATATTTTACAGGAAGATGACATGGAACCCGGTCAAAATCCCGATTTAGAAGACACTGTCTCCATTTCTGACACTACAGCTATAGACGCTGCTACCGCAGGAGAAAATACAGTAGACACCACATTGGTGCCAGCTACAAACTAGGCTAAGTATTGCTTTCAAGAACTAAAAAACGCCCTCTATAACGGAGGGCGTTTTTTTATTTGAATCTATCCAAAAGGAAAATACCCTTAGGATTTAAGTGTTTCAATAGATACTATTACAGATATTCGTTTAAAATACCAATTAAGGTATTGGCATCTTGTTCGCCGCTCTGGCGCCACACCATTTCACCCTTCTTGTAAATCATTAAAGTAGGCAGCCCCTTAACACGAAGTGCCTGTGCCAGCTCTTTATTCTTATCTACATCAATTTTTATAACCTTGCCCTTATCACCCAAAGCAGCGGCCACATCACGTAGAACAGCGTGCATTGAATTCGATTGCTCGTTCCAATCCGCATAAAAATCCAAAAGAACAGGAATTTTTAAATCTATAAGTTCACCAAACTTTGACATACGTAGTTATTGGGTTAGGAGCCAAATGTAAGAAAAAATGTTAAATTGCCACCTATAGCCCCAATTTTATAGACTTTGGGTGGCGTTAAAATCATGTTAAGCTTTCTTTTTAAGCGTAATCACAGTAATTTCAGGCCATATACCTACCCTACCAGGATACCCTAAAAAACCAAATCCCCGATTCACGTTTATATACTGCCCAAGCTCCTTATAGATGCCGGCCCAGTACTTATAACGCCATTTTACGGGACTCCACTTTATCCATCCAGGTATCTCAATACCAAATTGCATTCCATGCGTATGACCACTTAGTGTAAGGTGATAATGATATTCGTCATGTAAGACCACATCCTCCCAATGAGAAGGATCATGGCTCATCAGTATTTTAAAATCATCCTTACCCACGTTAGCCGCTGCCTTTTTAAGGTCTCCTGCTTTTTTAAAACCACCTCTACCCCAATTTTCCACACCAACCAATGCAATTTTATCATCACCTTTCTGCAAGAAACGATTCTCGTTCAACAAAAGATCAAACCCCATATTGCGCTGAAGATTTTTTAAATCCTCTAAATTCTGACTTTTAGCTTCTTCTGTTTCCCAATCAACATAATCCCCGTAATCATGGTTTCCCAAGACCGAGAACTTTCCATCTTTAGCATCAAGAGTTGTAAAAAGATCTGACCAAGGCTCCATTTCCGTGGCCATATTATTGACCATATCGCCCGTAAAGAGAATAACATCGCTCTTCTGTTTATTTATAAGGTCTACAGCGTATTCAATCTTCTTCCTATTATCAAAACTACCGCTATGCACATCAGATATTTGGGTGATTTGATATCCATCAAAGGCATCTGGCAAATCATCGTATTCCAAATTATACTTCAGCACTTTAAAATTATACTTACCCTTGTACATCCCATAAAGCAGTGCTCCAAACGGAATTGCAGCCAAGCCCAACCCCAGTATACTCAAGAACTTTCTGCGCTCTGGCAGAGTAAACTCTTTAGACTGACCAAAAAATTTCTGATACCCGCTAGAGATAACCCGAAAAATGTCTTCGGAAAAAAGAAAAAGAATGGTTACTAACTGAAACGCCAACACAGTCAACAATAATCCAAAAGCATAACTTTTAGATCTACTCAGCACCCTGCCCTCTTCTTCTCCCGCAGTAAATTGATAGATAAAGTTACCCAACACCAACACGGCTATAGTTATGAAGAGGTAGTATACCCAAGGGTATCTTGTTACGGTTTTTAGCGCCTGTAAAGTATACAGGCCCATTACAATATAAACGATAATAAATATGATCCAACGTAGCATAGCTACAAAGGTATTTGAATCTAACACGAGGATTACCTCATTTAGATTTTATTTAACCCTATTTACAATTGTAGTTATTGTATCCGAGTCGGTTACGGCAATCTCCCAATCACGCAAAAAAGATGGCGTATTCATAGAAACCCGATTTGTATCTGGCAAGGTTCTTAAAAACTTAGTCCCCGAAAGGTGAACCGCCTTAAAACCTTCATTTTTAAAATTCATTACATTATTGGGTTTGACACCTCCACCGGGCATAATGGTACAAGTTGAAGCTTGCTCATTAAGTTTATTTAAAAGCCCCAGTCCTTCTGGAGCAGATTTCCGCTGTCCCGAGGTTAATATATAATCTACCTTCAAAGCTTCCAATTGCGACAAAGCTTTAAAAGGATCTTCCACCCAATCAAATGCTCGGTGGAATGTAAACTTCAAATTCCCTGTAGCTTCAATCAACTCCCTGGTTCGATCAGTATCTACTGAAAAATCGGTTTTTAAAACACCTGAAACAATACCTTCAAAACCAAGTTTGGCACAAAGGGCTATGTTTTCCTTCATGATTTCAAATTCACCCTTAGTATATGAAAAATCACCACTCCTAGGACGAATCAATACATGAACCGGAATAGAAATTCGCTCGCGAACGCTTTTCAACAAACCATATGATGGGGTAATTCCACCTACAGCAAGTTCAGAGCAAAGCTCTATACGATGGGCACCAGCCTTTTGGGCATTTAATGCAGATTGCAGGGAATTGGCACAGACTTCTACTAGCATTTTACTTATATTTAATGCCCAAGTGGCATTTTAAAACTACGCCTAAATTAGAAATCTCAATACCATGCAAAGAAGAAAGTTCTTAAAAAATTCTACTACCGTAACGGCCGGTCTTATTTCTGCTCCCTTATTGGCTACCCAAAACAATATATCCACCACTTCATTAATGAATGAAATACCCCCTACAAAACCTATAGTAATATGCACCTGGGATTTTCATAATGCTTCTTCAAAAGCATGGGATATTTTAAAAGAAGGCGGATCTTCACTTGATGCCGTAACGGAAGGCGTAATGATGGAAGAGAATGATGTAAACAACCAGACTGTCGGTGTTGGCGGTAGACCTGACCGTGATGGTAAGGTTACTTTAGACGCCTGTATTATGGACAAGGACGGTAATTGTGGCGCTGTGCTTGCCATGCAAAATATTGCCAACCCTATTTTAGTCGCCCGCAAGGTTATGGAAGAAACACCCCATGTCATGCTTGCTGGAAAAGGGGCTGAACAATTTGCTTATGAAATGGGGTTCAAGAAAACAAACCTCCTTACCGAAAAATCAAAACAAGAATGGATTGAATGGAAAAAAACCTCCCAATACAAACCAATTATAAATATTGAAAACCACGACACCATAGGTATGCTTGCCATTGATGCCAACGGCAATATTTCCGGAGCTTGTACCACAAGTGGTATGGGATACAAAATGGCTGGCAGAGTAGGCGATTCTCCAATTATTGGAGCCGGACTTTTTGTGGATAATGAAATTGGTGGCGCCACGGCAACCGGAATGGGCGAAGAAGTAGTACGTACCGTTGGCAGTTTTCTTATAGTAGAATTAATGCGGCAAGGAAAATCACCACAAGAAGCCTGTGAAGAAGGTGTAAAACGTATTATGGAAAAAAACAAAGGTCGAGACGATTTCCAAATCGGGTTTATAGCCGTTAACAAAAAAGGTGAAACGGGTAGCTATTGCATTCACCCTGGATTTACTTACAGGTCATATTCAGAAGTTGGCCATATTAATAATCCTTCGGAAAGTTATATCAAATCTTAAAACATTAAAAAGAATTCAAAAACTTGATTAGCTTTGAAACCTTTTGAAAAACTATAAAATGCCAGAACAAAAACGACTCTTCTTACTAGACGCCTACGCACTAATTTTCCGTGGATACTACGCACTTATAAAAAACCCAAGAATCAACTCCAAGGGCATGGACACCTCGGCTATTATGGGCTTTATGAATTCACTTTTTGATGTAATCAAACGTGAAAAACCAGACCACTTGGCCGTATGTTTTGATAAAGGAGGAAGCGCAGAACGTACCGAGTTGTTTCCAGAATACAAGGCGAACAGAGATGAAACTCCAGATGGTATAAAAATCGCGGTACCTTATATACAACAGATACTTGAGGCCATGCATATACCCTCCGTAGTACTTGAAGGTTGGGAAGCAGATGACATTATAGGCACGTTGGCAAAACAAGCAGAAAAAGAAGATTACAAAGTCTTTATGGTTACTCCGGATAAAGATTTTGGTCAGTTGGTTTCGGAGAACATATTTATGTATCGCCCAGCAAGAATGGGTAACGGTATAGAAATATGGGGCATTCCCGAAATACAAAAACGTTTTGGAGTTGAACGCCCGGAACAGGTCATAGACTACCTAGGAATGATGGGTGATGCCAGTGACAACATACCCGGACTACCAGGCGTTGGTGACAAAACTGCCAAAAAATTCATTGAGGAGTTTGGCTCTATGGAAGGCCTTTTGGCGAATACCGATAAGCTGAAAGGCAAAATGAAAGAAAAGGTAGAAGAGAATAAAGAACTAGGCCTTCTTTCAAAAAAACTAGCTACTATTTGTGTTGATTGCGATGTAACTTTTAATGCAGAAGATTACGAAATGTCTGTTCCAGATAGCGAAAAAGTACAAGAGATTTTTGAAGAACTGGAATTCAGAAGGCTAAAAGACCAATTCATTAAAATATTTTCTGGAGAAACAGAGCCCCAAACACAAGTTAGCAATACGGATACAGCAAAAAAAGAGGCTTCAACTTCCTCATCTGCTGGCAGCGGGCAATTTTCCCTTTTTGGAGGCGATGGCACATCCGCAGCAACCATAATTGACAGTTCTAGCCGAAAAACCGTTAAAGACATACCGCACATTTACCAAAGTGTAGCTCCGGGTATGGCCATGAAATTATTTGTTCAAAACCTGATGAAACAGACTTCGGTTTGTTTTGATACGGAAACTACATCTTTGAATCCACTTGAGGCCCAACTTGTTGGTATTGCTTTTTCTTGGGAGGCCACAAAAGGATATTATATTCCTTTTCCCGAGGACAAAGAAGAAGCACAGGAGCTTATAGAAATTTTACGCCCTTTCTTTGAGGCAGAAACCATTGAAAAAATAGGTCAAAACCTTAAATATGATGTTAAGGTTTTGAACAAGTATACTATTAAGGTAAAAGGTATGTTCTTTGACACCATGTTGGCGCATTACCTTATAAATCCTGATATGCGACATAATATGGATGTACTTTCTGAGACCTATTTGAACTACACCCCTATTTCAATAACCGAACTTATTGGAAAAAAAGGAAAAAATCAGCTGAATATGCGCGATGTTCCTTTGGAAAAACAAACGGAATACGCAGTAGAAGATGCCGACATCACTTTTCAATTAGCGGAACATTTTAGACCGGAACTTGCAGAAGCAAATACTGACGTTCTTTTTAAGGATATTGAAATTCCTTTACTACATGTTCTGGCTGACATGGAACTGGAAGGCATCAATCTAGATGAGAAATTCTTGAATTCTCTTTCCGAAGACCTTAATAATGATATTAAAAGTCTTGAAGAAAAAATATACGAAGCTGCAGGGGAAGAATTCAACATTGGCTCTCCAAAGCAACTGGGGGAAATTCTTTTCAGTAAAATGAAATTGGTAGACAAACCGAAAAAGACCAAAACAGGTCAATTCTCTACCGCAGAAGATGTACTTTCCTATTTGGCCAAGGACCATGAAATCATTAAAAATGTATTGGATTATCGTGGGCTAGCCAAGCTAAAAAGCACTTACGTAGATGCATTACCAGAACAAGTTGAACCTACAACCGGAAGAGTTCACACGGATTATATGCAAACCGTTGCCGCTACCGGTCGTTTAAGCAGTAACAATCCCAATTTACAGAACATCCCTATCCGTACAGAAAGAGGTCGCCAAGTTCGTAAAGCCTTTGTTCCTCGCAACGAAGACTACATTTTATTAGCTGCGGATTATTCTCAGATTGAACTACGCATCATTGCGGCATTGAGTGAAGAGACCACCATGATTGAAGCTTTCAAAAATGGTGAAGATATTCATGCCTCTACTGCGTCAAAAGTATTTAATGTTCCAATTGAGGAAGTTACACGTGAACAAAGGAGCAATGCCAAAACCGTAAACTTCGGAATCATTTATGGAGTATCGGCCTTTGGGTTGAGCAATCAAACCGATTTATCCCGTTCGGAAGCCAAAGAATTAATCGACACCTATTATAAAACGTATCCAAAACTACGTAATTACATGAGCGAACTGGTAAATTTTGCTCGTGACAATGGATATGTACAGACCGTTTTAGGCCGAAGACGGTACTTAAAAGACATCAATGGAAGTAATGCCATAGTGCGTGGAGCTGCTGAACGTAATGCCGTTAATGCCCCTATTCAAGGTAGTGCCGCTGATATTATTAAAATTGCTATGATTAACATTCATAAAAAATTAGCTGAAGGCAACTACAAATCTAAAATGCTCTTACAGGTACATGATGAATTGGTGTTCGATATTTTCAAACCAGAATTAGAAGAATTAAAGGATGTCATAAAATCTGAAATGGAAAATGCCTACAAACTATCCGTACCGTTAGATGTAGAGGTTGGTATTGGCCAAGATTGGTTAGAGGCGCATTGACATACAAAACACGCTCTTTCACAACATTTTTTCGTGTAAAGGGCTTTTCATATATACTTTTACAGTCCTATTCAAACTATAAAGTAGGATAAGTAGATTCCAAAATGAAAACGTTAGCCACCCTTTTTACTATTCTTTTTTTTGTGTGCAACGGTCAAGCACAAGATGTGCCAGCGCGCAATATTGGCTATGGTCAAAATACCACGACCGGGAAGAAAGTAAAGGTATTTCCTAATCCCGCTAGTAATGTGGTTAATCTTCTAGGTTTAAAAAATACAGCTAAAGCAAACATCTCTATAATGGATATTTATGGGAATACCGTATTATCTCATCAATGGGAAATCCGAAGAAATGCCATTAGCATACCTGTGTCCTCTCTTGATTCAGGGGCTTATATCATTAATATACATTCCAACGAAGAAAAAATCTGCACTAAATTCTACAAACAATAGAATTTTAGCTTCCCACCTTTCTGACCTTATTTTCATTCATCACTAAGTACAAACCAGAAAGAACTCTTCTCAAATTTAGAATCAACGAATATCCAATTCTCCAAATCATTCGTTTAAGCTCTTAATTTTTACCTAGATTTGCCCAAGAAATTGAAAAAGAGTGTTTTTAACTTAAAATATTCCGGAAACACCGCTTGTTTTTCAATAGAATTAGTGTACATTTGCAGCCCGTTTGACGGGATTGAAGTGTTTAATTAAAAAGTAACCGTAGTGGATACATTAAGTTATAAGACCGTTTCTGCCAATAAAACAACTGTTGACAAACAGTGGTTATTAGTTGATGCAGAAGGAGAGACTTTAGGCCGAATGGCTTCTAAAGTCGCCAAAATGCTTAGAGGAAAACATAAGCCAAATTTCACCCCTCATGTTGATTGTGGTGATAACGTGATTGTTATTAATGCTGAGAAAATCATTTTAACCGGAAACAAATGGGATGACAAAACCTATTTGCGTTACACAGGTTATCCTGGTGGTCAGCGTTCTACTTCTGTAAAAGAGCTTTTGGCCAAAAAACCTGAGCAAATTGTAGAGAAGGCGGTTAAAGGCATGCTTCCTAAGAACAGATTGGGTGCTGAACTTTTCAGAAATCTTAAGGTTTTTGTTGGAACAGCTCATAATCATGAAGCCCAAAAACCACAGGTTATCAATTTAAAAGAATTTAAGTAATGGAGATCATTCATAAAATCGGCAGAAGAAAAACAGCGGTTGCTCGTGTATATGTTTCAGAAGGAAAAGGAAACATCACAGTAAACCAAAGGGATTTAAATGATTATTTCCCAACAGCCACTCTTCAGTATAAGGTTAAACAACCTTTTGCACTTACTGAAAACGAAGAAACTTACGACGTAAGCGTAAACGTATACGGTGGTGGTATTACTGGTCAAGCAGAAGCTATACGCCTAGCCCTTTCTAGAGCTATGTGCGAAGTTGATGAAGAGCACAGACTAGTTCTTAAACCAGAAGGTTTATTAACTCGTGACCCAAGAATGGTAGAACGTAAGAAATTCGGTCAGAAGAAAGCTCGTAAGAAATTCCAGTTCTCTAAACGTTAGTATTACAATACGATTATATCGATACCCACCCATTGGTGGGTATCATTTTTATATTTTTTCTTTAATCAAAGTTCATTGAAAGTTCGCATTAAGCGAATAAATTAAAAACTATTTTCTTTTGGAAATAGTTATTCGGGAGACCCGAGAACACCTCATGTTCAAAGGCACCGTTAGTTTAGCATCTAAATGTTTAAGGCTTGCCAATTTATTGGCATACCACTTAAGCATTGCCAATTCATAAGAACGTAAACTAAATTCACATGGCGAAAGTCGAAGTAAAACAATTATTGGAAGCTGGTGTACACTTTGGACACCTTACACGAAAGTGGAACCCTAACATGGCGCCCTACATCTACATGGAGCGTAACGGGATTCACGTTATCAATCTTTACAAAACAGTTGCAAAATTAGATGAGGCTAACGAAGCCCTTCAGAAAATTGCTGCATCTGGACGAAAAATTCTTTTCGTAGCTACAAAAAAACAAGCAAAAGACATTGTTGCTGAAAAAGTAGCAAACGTAAACATGCCTTACATCACAGAAAGATGGCCTGGTGGTATGTTGACCAATTTCGTTACTATCCGTAAGGCGGTAAAGAAAATGGCATCTATCGATCGTATGAAAAAAGACGGTACGTTTATGACTTTGTCTAAAAAAGAACGTCTTCAAGTAGATCGTCTTCGTGCTAAATTAGAAAAGAACTTAGGTTCTATTTCTGACATGACACGTCTACCTGGTGCTTTGTTCATTGTAGACACTATGCGTGAGCACATTGCTGTTAAGGAAGCTCAAAAATTGAACATTCCTATTTTCGCTATGGTCGATACAAATTCTGACCCAAGAGATGTTGATTATTTGATACCATCTAACGATGATGCTTCTAAATCAATCGATATTATCATGACGCAAGTAACCAATGCAATAGCTGAAGGTCTTGCTGAGCGTAAATCTGAAAAACAATCAGATAAAGAAGGTGCTGAAGACACTAAAAAAGCAGAACCAAAAAAAGTAGCTAAAGAAGAAGTTAAAGAAGCTCCTAAAGCAGAAGCTCCAGCAACAACTACTGAAGCTGTTGACCTTACTAAAGTAGAAGGTGTTGGACCAAAAGCAGCTGAAGCCTTGGTTAATGCCGGTTTTGATTCTTACGCTAAATTAGCTGAAGGTGATCCTGAAAAAATTAAGGAAATTCTTACTGAGGCTAGCTCTAGAATGGCACACCTTGACCCAACTTCATGGCCAAAGCAAGCAAAAATGGCTGCTGAAGGCAAATGGGACGAGCTTAAGGAATGGCAAGACAATACTAAAGGAGGCGTAGAATAATTTCTCTTCTACCTTATAGTAAACAAAATAATAACATAACATTTGCTTTAAGATAGAGCTACGAATTACCTCTATCTTAGAGCAAATTGAAAAATAGACATAAGATGGCAAAAATTACAGCCGCAGAAGTAAATAAATTAAGAAAAGCTACTGGCGCAGGAATGATGGACTGCAAAAACGCTTTAGTTGAAGCTGAAGGAGATTTTGACAAAGCTATTGAAGTTCTTCGTAAAAAAGGCCAGAAAGTAGCCGCAAAAAGAGCTGACAGAGATTCATCTGAAGGTGCTGCAGTTTCTAAATTGAATGCTGACCAAACTGTTGGTGTTGCAATCGTATTAGGTTGTGAAACTGATTTCGTTGGAAAAAACGAAAACTTCTTAGCATTAGCAAATCAAATTGCTGAAATAGCTTTGAACTATGATTCTAAAGAAGCACTTTTAGATGCTGATTTTGGAGGAATGACTGTTGCTGAAAAATTAATTGAGCAAACAGGAGTTATTGGTGAGAAATTAGAAATCACTGCTTTCGAAAAATTAGAAGCTCCATATGTTGGAACTTACGTTCACATTAACAAAATTGCTGCTTTAGTTGGCCTATCATCTAGAGTAGATTCTGCTGAAGTTCTAGGAAAGGACCTTTCTATGCAAGTAGCTTCAATGGGAGCAACAACTTTGTCTTACAAAGATTTTGACCCTGAATTCGTTGCCGCTGAAACAGAAGCTAGAATTGCAGTAATTGAAAAAGATAACGAAGAACTTGGTCGTCTAGGAAAGACACTTAAAAATGTTCCTCAATACATTTCAATGGCTCAATTAACTGATGAAGTTATGGCCCAAGCTCAAGAAGATGCAAAAGCACAATTGAAAGCTGAAGGTAAGCCAGAGCAAATTTGGGACAAAATTCTTCCAGGTAAAATAGAAAGATTTGTTTCTGACAACACTACTTTGGACCAAGAACAATGTTTATTGGACCAGAATTTCATCAAAGATGAGAAAATCAATGTAGCAAAATACGTTGAATCTCATGGAGATGTTCATGTTACAGGTTTTAAACGTGCGACAGTAGGATAATCTACATCGAACTACTATAAATAAACCGTCCTGACTTAATTGTTAGGACGG
>NZ_RCNR01000064.1 GCF_009725985.1 Zobellia amurskyensis | reverse complement strand
ATCATTAGGGTTTATTAAAGTTAAAGGATTTGCTTGCCCTGCAGGATTCTGATTGGATAACGGTACTCCATCAATCACTATCAATGGACTATTATTAGCGTTCAAGGAAGAACCCCCACGAATTCTAATGTTAATTTCCGCATCAGGGTCTCCACCATTGCTCACTACACGTACACCGGCAGATTTACCGGTAATCATTTGGTCTGCCGTGGTAATGGCACCCTTGTTCAAGTCGTCAGCGGTCAATAATTGTACTGCACCGGTGGCATCTTTTTTGGTTGTGGTACCATAACCAATGATTACGACTTCATCAAGTTGTGATATATCGCTCTCCATGGCCACATTTACCACCTCGGAGGTAACGATTACCTCTTTGTTCTTTAGACCTATGTACGAAAACACCAATACATCGCCTTCATTGGCTTGTATGGAAAATTTTCCGTCAAAATCCGTGGTGACACCATTTGTAGTTCCCTTTAAAACAATTGAAGCGCCGGGTAAAGGTAATCCCAGATCATCGATGACCGTACCGGTCACGTTTAGCTGCGCCAATGCAAAAAATGGTGCACAAAGTAACACCAAGAAAAACATTGTAATTTTCTTTCGCATAAGTGAGTTAAGTTTAAGTTAGTTGTCAAGAGTTGAGCACTCTTTAATTTACCTGATAAAACTACTTTACGATGGTCTTCATTTCGCTTCATTTTATAAAATGACCTAAATTGAGATTTGAAACGTTCTGTTCAACAAGTTGTTCAAGACAACAAACCCAATATTAAACCACTCAAAATCAAAGTTTTAAATTTATTTTGATAAATATTTAATGAACCAAATCTGTATATTAAAAGTATTTTCAAAAATTGAGAACAGCATGAAAAGAAAGAAATGGATTGAGAATTTACCCAATCAATTATCAATAAATTCTATAATTGATAATAATACATAATGTAAATAATGAATATCAAAAAGGTGATTTTCCTATCCGGTATCTCACCTCTTCTAATTAGAATTTAAAAAGGCCCCTGTTATTGAAAATATTAAGGCTGTAATATCTGACCTCAAGTAGTCTCAAATTGAGTTTAAATTAGTTTTAAATTTTTTGGAGGAACTACCTATGTCTTCTGTAAATCAAGCAAATGTTCAAAAGTGCAATTTCAAAGAAGGGGCATAAATAAACCCGACGAAATTGATTTATAAATAGGAATGGATTTCAATTAACTTCATGAAATTATTAGCCCTTAAATGGGTGAAGCAAAAAAGGATTGAAATTATTGATTCTGAATTTAGTTGAATCCCATATCAGGTTACCTTAATGTCATACAGTTAATCATACCATGATTACGGTCAACTAATCTGCTAGGTACGAGCTACTTTTGGTGTGAACCAAAATTTAATATATCATGTCTTTAATCACAATTATCTTAAATATACTATTACTACCATTAGCTGTATTTCTTAAGCACGGAATTGGCACTACCCTTTTAATAAGTATTCTTCTTACGATGCTGGCTTGGCTACCAGGAGTAATTCATGCATTCATCGTAAATAAGTAAGCACATTTAATAATTTATCAGCTGTATTGCAGTGAATTTCAATAACTCTATTTCATTTATAATAGATAATTATTAAAGAAAATTCTCAGAAATAGTGTCCGAAAATTTTTAAGGTTATAAATATTTTCTTTTGGAATAATAGGTAACCTGAAAAAAATGAAACTTTATGTATTATTAACCCAAATAACATAAAGTATCATGGAAACAAAATATGAAAAGCTTGTAGATCAACTTGAGGAAATACTTGCTAAAAATAGGGATGCAGAAAAAGGATATAAAAAAGCCGCCGAAAATGCGGACAGTCCAAGTCTTAAATCCTATTTTCAAAATAAGTCGCGTGAACGCGCTCAGTTCAATAATGCATTGAAAAGAGAAATGATAGCTAGTTACGATTCTATTGATGACAATAGTAGCTTCACCGGAAGTATACATAGAGTATGGATGGATGTTAAAGCCCTCTTTTCCGCAGATAACGATGAATCAATGCTGGAAGAAGCAATTAGAGGAGATAAAGCCGCTGTAGAAGAGTATGACGAAGTTTTAGAAGATTCAACGCTTCCTGTATCTATTGGAACTCTAATACGTGAGCAAAAAACGAAAATTAGGACAGACCTAAATAGAATTAAGTCTCTTGAGGACCTGGATTAAAATATAAGGTCTATAATTTAATAGGAGCTGCCATACGGCAGCTCCTATTTTTTTGGGTATTGAGAGCTATCACTATATCGCCATTAGGTATTCTACCACTTATTTATTTAGCATCTCAATTGATGGAATTATATGCAATTGATGTTTATTTAGAGTTGATTTTTACCGGAAATTCGGTTTCTCCTCCATAAAGTTTTATCTCTTGAATATCGGCTGGCATATAATATCCGGCCAATTCTAATTCTTCTTTAACATTGCGGACAACATTACCTTTTGTTATTAGCGCCATTCGTCTAAAATCTTTGGTGTCCACCCAGAAAAAAACTTTCAGGTTTACGGTACTCGTTGCCAGTTCATCTTCTATCACAAAATTTTCATGCTCTTCGTCTTCAATAACATTTGGCTCCTTTCTCAAGGCCTTAAGCACTGTTTCTTTTGCTCCCTCAATATTATTTTCATAAGCAATACCAATGATAAAATCCCATCGGAAAAATCCGTCCTCGGTATAGTTTGTAACCGGTTTGGTCAACACATCACTATTAGGTATATAAACATCTTTACCATCAAAGGTTTTTAGTTTAGTATACCTAAACTCCAAGGCTTTCACTTTTCCAAAATTGTCATCTATTTGAACGGTGTCATCAACGTCAAAAGGTCTACTGAAAGCCATTATGATTCCAGCAATGAAATTTTGCCCAATATCCTTAAAAGCAAAACCTAGCACTACGGCACTTGCACCGGCCGCAGTTAAAATCCCTGCGGCAATCGCACCAAGACCGGAAGCCTCTAGCGCCAACATCACGGCAATAATAACCGAAATATATTTAATTGCTTGCCCTAGAAACTTGCTCATTAGAGGGTCTCCAGTTCTAGCAGCTAATTTGCGCTTAACAAACCCTCCTACCCAAGAACCGATTAGCAACCCTAATACTACAATTAATATACCCATGCCAATACCGGGCAATTGCTCTATAAAATCATTGTAGAATAGCGTTATCGACTCAGATATTGTGGTAGCGTTTTCTTTCATTTCAATTTTTAGGATAAGGGCGTAACCCAATGAACATCAAAACAATTTTTATTTTGATGAAGACCAGTTCATTATTTCGTCTTGTATAGCCTCTCGTGTTTGCTTTCTTTTTTGTGCTAGACTTGTGATTAAAGCACTCACGTTATCCTTTTCATGATTTACATCCAAATCACTTAATTCCGGAAAATTTGCAAGGTATTCATCTCTAACGGCCGACCATTGTTTTTTTAGGTGCTCTTCATTTACCGATATTGAATCACCACCATTATTTACAGGCTTGCCAACTTCTTCGGTAGAACTTTGATTTCCCTCACGTTCCTTACCTAGTCCACGGTTTTGTTGAACTTCATTGTTTAATGCCTTATCGTTAGTCTTTATTATCTTACTCATTGCTACAATTTTTAGTATTGGGAGATGAAGTTAGACATGTGAACTCTACCACCTTTGCTCTAATTATTATATAATTGACCTTATAAAATTCTAGCGTTTACGTCATTAGGAATATTGCGCTCTTAATAACCTATCTGTAAAAATTATTTCTCAAAACAGAGTATCAAATATGGAATATATCCTTAATTTTGGATTAATTCCATTTGTTATAAATTTCACTTGCAATGGAGGTCTACTTCATAAAGGGATATAAACATTATGATTGAACAAAAGGTTAAGCTAGTAAAGAAGTCTGATAAAAGTTATAGGGTAGAACGACCTGTTCAGACCGGTTTTTCTAGTCCTGCCACACATTATAATGAACCCAGAATAGATTTAAACGAAACTTTGGTAACCAATTCTTCCGCTACTTTTTTCATAAGGGTAACAGATGACCTATTTCATGAATTTAACATTTTTAGGAATGATGTTCTCATTGTGGACAAATCTTTATCGCCAAAGACAAATCAACTAGTATTGGCTACCGTAGATGATACGTTCAGTGTAATACGAATAGATAAAAATGATTCCGAGTTGAATTTGTGGGGCGTCATAACTTTTGTTATCAAATCAGTACTATGATCGCCTTAGTTGACTGTAACAGCTTCTATGCTTCCTGCGAGCAAGTATTCAGGCCTGATCTTAGGCATAAGCCAGTAGTTGTTCTAAGTAATAATGATGGCTGTATCATTGCGGCCAATAAAGAAGCTAAGGCGTTAACAGATATTCCTATGTTTCAGCCCATATTTAAAATAAGGAAATTATTGGATGCACACAACGTAACCTATTTTTCATCTAATTATACACTTTATAGCGATATGTCTCGCAGGGTAATGGACACCTTACAGTTGTTTTCCCCTTGTGTAGAAGAATATAGCATTGACGAAAGTTTTGTTGATTTATCTCATATTAAAAATCAGGATTTAGATGAATTGGCCCATCGTATGAAGAATACAATTGTAAAAAACACAGGTATACCCGTTGGTGTGGGTATTGCCAAAACCAAATCCTTATCCAAATTAGCAAACAAATTTGCCAAGAAAATACCATCTAACAATAATGTTTATGTGGTTGACTCCGAAGAGAAAAGAGTATTTCTTTTACAGAGCCTTATGGTAAAAGATATATGGGGAATAGGTAAAAAGCATGCCATGCGGCTGGAGGCCAAAAATATTAAAACTGCTTTAGATTTCGCAAATATGCCGGTTGCATGGGTAAGGAAAGAAATGACCGTAATAGGAGAACGCCTTTGGAGAGAACTGAACAATATTCACTGTCTAGATCTAACTCTGCAACCCAATGCAAAAAAAGGTATTGGAACAGCTAAGTCTTTTGGCTTTAAGCTAACGGATTACAGTTTGATTGAGGAGGCATGCAGTTCTTATGTAGCGGAAGTTGCAGACCTCCTTAGACAACAGCGTAGTGCCACGTCCAAGATTGAAATTTCTTTACAGACTAACCAACATAGTGCAGTAGACAAACAATATAGAAATAAGATTGTAATAACCTTAGACACCCCTACTGACAGTACCGCTAAATTAACAAAGGAAGCCCTTAAGGGTTTAAAAAGGATTTTTAAGCCTGGTTATCGTTATAAAAAAGTTGGAGTTAATTTGACTCAACTGGTCAATAGAAATGAAGTTCAGACCAATCTATTTGAAACCCCGCACAAAAGTGAGAGCAATGCTATCACCAATGTTATAGATAACCTAAACAGCAAGTATGGCAAGAATAAAATTAAACTTGCTACAGTTGGTAACCGTAATAAAGAATGGGCACTTATTAAGGAACACCGTAGCCCCAGATATACGACCCAATGGAATGAACTTGTAACCATTGGTAATGGTATATAGTTGTACTATTTTAAATATCTAAAAATTAAAATGGTCCTATTCCACAGCAAAACCTGTTCACAAAGCTTCAACACTAAATTTAAGACTCTTCTTGAAACCTTATATCGTCTAGACTCCGTAAAATAGAAAGCCCAAATTCTATCTTTACTCGATGAGATTTTAAAATGTGTTCAGTTGCAGGCGGCATTGTTATTTCTGAAATAGCGGAATTATACTCTTCCAACGTTGCTTTTTCCCCTCGCATGGCCTCTTCCAACATGGCTTCATCATTATCGTCCGCCAGCGCAGCCTTAAGGTCCATCCATGTACGATGCAAATCACCTGTTAAGCTTGGAGTTTGAACACAAGAGAATCCATAACTGTGAATCTCTTCTTTAAGTTCTTCCCTGAACTCTCTCCTTTCCTCTGCCCTAGTCTTAAACCAGTCCATAAGAGTTTTTGCTTTTGCTATTTCAATAGCTTTTTCAAAACCTTTTTCTGCATCCCTATTCTTCTGAACAAGTGCATTCAATTTTTCTACTATCTTCTCAGTGTTCGTTTCCATATTCAGAAAGCTTATTTTCTTATAAAACTATTACAAGTAACTTCATGCTATGTACGTGATAGATATAAAAGTTAACGCATCAGGAAAAACACTTGAAAAACAAATCTAATAATGGTATTTTTTTTGTTTATTAGAGTTAGCAAAAATTAAAAATAAGTAAGAATTTATCACTAGTATCGTAAAAGAACAACTGCCTCTTTAGAAAACTGTATTTGAGTCAATTAGAGACATAATCAATAACGCATTTATATATTACTGGAAAATCATGGTTACTGAACAAAACCTACTATTTTTAGTCGATGACGACGCAGATGACCGAGATTTATTTGAGGAAGCCGTCAACCAAATTCAAATTAAACCAGAGGTTATTGCTTTCGGTGATGCCAAACAGTTATTAGAATATCTTGAGGATGCGTCGCACAAACTACCAAAAGTTATATTTTTAGACTTACACCTTCCTTTTATAAGCGGTGAAGACTGTCTTATTAAAATTCGAAACAACAAAAGGTATAACAACATACACATAGTAATTTATTCCACTTCGTTTGTAGGAAGTATGGCAGAACGTCTAAAAAATTTGGGTGCTGATCTTTATATTCAAAAACCTACTTCATTCTCATTGCTTACGTCAATTTTGGAGCGCAGCCTCAGTTCTATTTTTGAAAACAAACTCACCAATAGCAGGAATATAGACTTCATCCAAAAAGCAACGCAATGACCTCAAGTAATGAAAAGAATACTCCCAAATTTCTTGAAGGTGGTGGAGAAATGGGGCAGATCATTAGAGATATGGACTGGACGTCCACACCGTTGGGTAAGCCAGAAGGTTGGCCCCTATCTCTAAAATTTGCTATAAGTTCCATGCTAAAAACTAAGTTCCCCAACTTTATTTTTTGGGGAGAAGATCTTAGGTGCTTCTATAATGACGCTTACCGGCCAAGTTTAGGGATAGAAGGTAAGCATCATTCCATCTTGGGCCAAAAAGGCAAAGAAGCTTGGCCTGAGATTTGGGATACCATACACCCACTCTTAAAGCAAGTTTGGGAAACAGGTGAAGCTACTTGGAGCGAGAACCAGCTTATTCCTTTTTATAGGAACGGCAAAATTGAAAATATTTACTGGACTTTTAGTTATAGCTCGTTAATAGGTGACGACCAAAAAATAGGTGGCATATTGACCACCTGCACCGAAACGACTGATGCCGTAGTCAACCTTCAACGCTTAAAAGAAAGTGAGAACCAATTAAAATTTGCCATAGACGCTGCCGAACTCGGCACATGGGACTACAGTCCGCATAACGATAAATTTACGGGGAACGATAGGCTTAAAAACTGGTTTGGTCTGGATAGCAAAAAAGAAATGAACCTTTCACTGGCTATTCAAACCATTATCCCTGAAGACCAAAAACGGGTTACAAGTGCCATAGCCGCTGCATTAAAAGGTGAAAATGAAGGCAAATATTCCATTAACTATACCATAGAAAATAAAAAGACTACAGAAAAAAGAATTGTTCATGTTCTAGGCCGTGCATGGTTTGACGAAAAAAACCAACCTTATCGCTTTAATGGAACAATGCAAGATGTAACCGAAAAGTATTTGGCCGAAAAGGAACGTCTAAAACTCCATGCAATAATTGAAAACAGTAATGACCTCATTAGTCTGGCCACTCTTGATAGTAAAATGGAATACTTAAACAAGGCTGGTCTAAAATTATTAGGATGCGACTCCCTTTCCGGCTTGACAATTTTAGATTGTATTCATAACGAAGACAAAGAAATCGCAATCAAATTGCTGTCTAGCTTAATAAAAACGGGAAGCTTTTCCGAAGAAATTAGATTTCAAAACACTCTTACCTGTGAAGCGATTTGGATGAAATGGAACGGGTTTACCATTAAAGATCCAGACACAAAAGAAGTAGTTGGTATAGCCACAATTTGTACCGACATTAACGAGCAGCGCGAACGTGAATTAATTTTAAAAAATAAAACGGAACAATTACAACTTGCTCTGGACGTAGCCGAGATGGCCATGTGGGAAATTGATTCTCAGCTAGAATCTGCCACCGGAGACAAAAGGCTTAGAGATTGGTATGGCCTTTCGGAACACGGCCATTTTGATTTAAACTTAGGGTTAAACCAAGTTTTGGAAAGCCACCGGGAAAAAGTGAAATACGCACTAGCACAATGTCTTGACTTTAACCACGGATTTCTTGACATTGAGTACCCCATGGAAAATCCAAATACCCGCATACAAAGAATTATAAGGGCCAAAGGTAGAACTTGGTTTGACGAACAGAAAAAACCGGTTCGTATGATTGGGGTAATGCAAGATATTTCGCAAATTGTAAAGGCACGTACGGAACTGGAAAACTTTTCTAAGGAGCTTGAAAAACAGGTTGAAGAACGAACTGAACAGCTACAAAAAGCGAATAGTGCATTGCAGAATTCAGTCAAAAAACTTGAAAATGCAAATGTCGAGCTAGAGTCGTTCGCCTATATTTCGAGCCATGACCTTCAGGAACCCTTACGCAAAATTCAGATTTACACGTCACGAATTAAAGATCACGAGGAAGCGCAACTCACCGAAAAAGGTAAAAAATACTTTGACAAAATTAACGTGGCTGCAAGTCGCATGCGAACTTTGATCGACGACTTGCTCACCTTTTCTCGGACAGATGTGGATGATACACAATTTGTCCTAACCGATTTAAATAAAAGTCTGAAGCAGGTGTTAGACAACCTATCAGATTCTATTAACTTAAAAGAAGCCAGGGTTGAAAGCGAACATTTACCTACGATAAACGGTGTGTGGTTTCAAATGCGACAAGTCTTCAGTAATCTATTGAGTAATTCTATAAAATTTTCAAAAGAAAACACTCCCCCGTTAATTAAGATTACATGTGGGAATACAGAAAATGTGGAGATACGAGAAGTGGGATTAAACCAAGACATATCGTACCATAAAATTACATTAACGGACAATGGTATAGGCTTTCCTATGGGTATGGAGAATAGAATATTTGAAGTTTTCCAACGTCTTCACGGCAAACATGAGTTTGAAGGTACGGGAATTGGATTATCCATTGTTAAAAAGATAATGGTAAATCATGGGGGAGATATTATAGCCCATAGTTCCAAGGGCAAAGGAGCTACTTTTGTTCTCTACTTACCAAAGATGGATACCACTGTTTAATATCACTTTATAAAACAAGTTTGCCTAGGCTTCAATTACAAGTTCAAATTCAACTACTTCCTATTGTGCCCATTGCCTAAAGAAATGCTAAAACCATTTCTTTGGGCATACTTGCCATTTTTCAAGAAATAAAAAACATGATGAAAAGGCTAAAATTAATTATTCTGTTGATTAAAAAAAGTAGGTTTAACGGGCCTGTTTCTTAATCAGGAAACTGTACAACCATTATCGCAACAATTTTAATAGTATCTGCTTCAAAACTATCATATACATATATAAACGACCTATATATTTGTAAAAAATTAATAATTTATGATATTGGATACAGATTTCACCTTATCATTATCGTATTATTAGTAAACTACCTCGGGGCAAGCCTCGGAGCATTTAATCTCGATTATCGAGTAAATAGATATTGTTAATAATCGGCCAATGAATTTGATCATTAAATTGTTTGCTCGGTAACATTTGTAAGTATAAGAATCAGCCCGTTTTTGAATTCGGAATTTGCTTGCAACTGGCATAGTCCAATCTATTAAATTAAAAACCACTTATTCAATTTTAACCTTAAAAACACTATTATGGCAACCAAAAGAATCACCTTAATCGCTTTATTCTTCGTCTTTATCGTTCAAGCGCAAACCGAAGTGGAGTTTCCAGTTGAAGTGGGCATGAAACCGGAGAGCATTACCAAGGGCTTCAACGATAACTATTACGTAACCGTAATGAATGCAAAAGAACCTGGAGATGGCGAATTGGTGGAGGTTTCAAAAACCGGTGTTAAGGTGTTTGCGAAGGGTTTTGATGAGCCCAAGGGAATCGTCTACTTAAACGGAAATCTCTATTTCTCTGATGTTACCCGAATTTGGAAGGTTGATAAAGAAGGAAAGGCCAGCATTTTTGTAGATAAAGCCGACTTTCCTGAAACAGTTCTTTATTTGAACGATGTTTCTTTAAATGATAAAGGAAACGGAATTTTTGTAGCCGATATGGGCGCAACTCAATACATGCGTGATCCCGATAATAACTTATGGCCGTTAGATAGTGAAGAAGCCAAGAAAGTTCCTGAGTTGGGGCGTATCTATCATGTAGACTTAGAAGGGCACATTACCATAAAACAAGATACTTCCCCACTTATGTTGAACCCCAACGGCGTTGGTGTTGACAACGATGGAAATATTATGGTAGGCGCCTTTTTCAAGGGGAATTTTCTAGTTACCGAAAATGGTGCGCTTCGTCCGCTGAAAGGGCAATTTAGAGGGGCCGATGCCGTAGAACAGGACAGTAATGGTAATTACTATATAAGTAGTTGGGTAGCTGGAAAAGTTTGGAAAATAAATCCTGAAACCGAGGCATCTACCGTGCTTATTGAAGATTTAGAATCTGCCGCCGATTTTTATCTTGAGGAGGATAAAGGAAGGTTGTTAGTACCCGATATGATGGCCGGAAAAATATATGCGGTACCACTTAAAAATTAGTTTTAGAGGGAAGTCCTTCCTCCCTCCGGAAACCTTGTAAAACCTTCGTTGGACGCTTCCTGTGAAGGATTTTAACTCATCCAAATCGCCTTAGAACTATGCAGTTTTAATTACGGCAAGTTGGATGAGTTGATATCTCAATTAATAACTCACTTTTGATGTATTGCTGAGCCTATCTTCTACAATAGGGTACAGATCATAGGTAGGATAAATCTCGGAACGAAAGGCTTTCCAGGCGCTTCTTTCTATGGCCAAATTCACATCTTTGAGCTTTGAGGCGGGCAACTCCAGCACCACCATTTGTCCTATTCCCATTACCACGTACCAGTTCACGACGGAAACCCCTACGGGCGGGAAGTTTTTATAGAAGCCCTGATTGCTCCTAACCTCCTCTATCTCGTTCAGGTTCATCGACTGATCGTGTTTTAAGAAGATTGTCAATAGCAATTTGTCCGAATCACCCTTATCGCCATCCGAAGATTGGGCATTGGAAAAACTTGTTATACATAGCATCGCCCATACGGCAAAAATCACATTTTTCATACGTTGTATTTTTTAACTATTTGTAATTGAAACTTCCTTTATTTTACGGTTTCTAAAATGGCCTCTTTGGCCAGTTTTGGTTTTTTGTCCCGGTCATACAAAAGGGGATAATTGGTTCTATTGGGGATGGGATAGCCATTCTTCCAAGACAATCCGTCGTGTACGCCCCAAAGGGTAACCCTATCAATTTTATCGCGGTTCTTTAGGAAGATCTCAAAAAGTTCCTTGTAACGGGCGGCCAATTCCACCGAAACCGGCTCCGGAAGCCCTTCTTTATACGGGTTTAGGAAGGATTCAAACTCCTCTAACTGAAATTGGGGTTCCATCATGCTCGTTCCTATTATCTGTCCTTCTTTGGTCAAAGGAAGCACGTCTACATCCAACTCGGTAATCATCACCTTCACCCCCAGGGCGGCATAGGCGTCTATGGCTTGTTGAATGTAATCGTTCTTGGGAAAGTTGAGTCCCCAATGGCCCTGAACCCCGATTCCGTCTATACGGATACCTTCCTTCTGTAGCATCTTTATCATACGTACGATCCCGTCTCTCTTCTCGGGTCGCCATGCATTAAAATCGTTGTAATAAAGTTCGGTGTCAGGGGCGTATTCGCTGGCGTACTTAAAAGCCAATTTTACCATTTCATCCCCATCGCCTATATGTTGTATCCAGTTCGTGGGCCTATAGGAGCCATCATTGTCAATAACCTCGTTGAGCACATCCCAGGCATGCACTTTTCCCACATATCTTCCGGCTACGGCTTCGATATGCTTTCGCAGCTGCTCCTTTTGCTCCTCGGGCGTATTCGGCGACCCTTTTTCATTAGTAAAAAACCAATCGGGAGTCTGGTTATGCCAGATCAAGGTATGCCCTACGATAAACATGTTTTGTTCCTGACCAAAGGCCACAAACTCATCTGCTTCCTCAAAATTGTACACATTCCGCGCTGGACTCACAGATTCCGCCTTCATACAATTCTCGGGCGTAATCGTATTGAACTCTTGGGTTACAATTTGTAGCGAGGTCGCATCCTTCCCCGAAACCACCGCCCCGTTTATGGCGGACCCCATCTTAAAATGGTCCTTAAAGGCTGTTTTTAAGGGAATTTCCTTGGTATCGCCCTTTGTGTCCAAGCTGGCGCTTTCACTACTTTCCTTTTCCTTACAACTCATTGACATCAGCAACAGAAGACCTAGCAGCTGAATGGTCCTTAGCTTAATACCTCTTGTTTTTATCATCTTTTTCTTTTAATGTATTTCCATTTTCGCCTATTATAATCCCTCTAAAAAGCCATCATAGGCTTGTTTTTTATTATAATTTTCATCAAACAATAAGGGCCATTCCGGTACTCCGAAGAAATCAACCAGCCAAGACTCATTGTCACGAAGACCCCATACGGTAACCCCAAATTTATTTTCAGAGGGAACCGCATTGTATATGTTTACCACTTCCTTGAATTTGGCCTTTTGCCGTGCTGCCTTTTCTGTGGATAAAGAAGATAGGTTCTTGTCGTTCTCCAAGTTGGTACGAATGTCCAGTTCCGAAAAATGGAGCTTCAATCCTCTTGAAACAGTGGCGTCTACAACCGCTTGTATATCTTCAGTTGAAGGATAATCTATTGAGATATGCATTTGTGCTCCAAGACCATCCACTAGATCCCCCAAGTCATCTACCAAATCAAATATGGCGGTTCTTTTGCCAGAACTGGCCGCAATATTAAAATCGTTATAAAACAAAATCGCATCCGGATCTGCATTTCTAGCAAATTGAAAGCACTTTTTCACATAGTCATCTCCCATTCTTTGCTTAAAAACGGAGTTTCTTAAAGGGTTGCCCGCGCTTTCGTCTACTGCTTCATTGACTACATCCCAAGACCTTACCTTACCCTTATATCTAGTCATAGTGGTGGTTATATAGTCTTCAACCATTTTCTCGAATTCAGCATCGCTACCCGTAAAATTCTCTACCCAATCGGGAGAGGCTTCGTGCCAAATTAAAGCATGCCCATGAACGTACATGTCATTTGCAACCGCAAAATCAACAATAGCATCGCCCGCACTAAAATCATAGGTGTTTGGTGAGGGATACATGATGTTCATCTTCATCTCGTACTCGGCTGTCAAACTATTGAATTCCTTTTTCAATACTTGAGTGTGGTTCCCTCCTTCGTTAATTCTGTACGATTGGGTTATTACACCAACGGCAAAAGTATCCGTCTCTTCTTTTAATCCATTTTGCGACAGTTCCTCGCACCCATCAGTAGAACATACGCCATACCGTTGTTCTACCTTTATTGTTTTTGTTGCGGTGGAAGTCCCGGCTGCGTTGGTCGCCTCAAATGTAATCGTATACTCGCCAGTTTCCGTGTAACGCACTTCTTCTAATCCCGCTTTATCCGCAACCTTCTCTCCTCCCTTTCCAAAATCCCATACAGCTGAAAAGTCAGAATCCGATTCCGTCGTATTCTCCAATAAAATTGCATAAGGGTCTTCCTGGGAAATGGTATACTCAAATGAAGCTTGTACCTCAACTACAGAAATATCATCATCTACAATAGTTTTAATTTCTTCGTTGTCGGAAGAACAGCTGAGCCAAAAAAGACCTAGAGACACTATTAAATACTTTGTTATTTTTTCCACTTCAGAATCTATTTTACAATTACACTTAGAAGGTTGATTATTACATAAGCTCCGAAGGTAAATGTTACCCTATCTAGATTCTATAATAAATTGTGCATTGTATAGCACCCATGTGGCATTTTCTCTTTTCACAAGTATGTATGCGGACTGCAGGGAAATTCAAAATCTTATACACAGGGCAATAAGTGCATAGGTTATGCTCATGCTAAAAACTGATAACTCAGCTTCAGTTTTAAACGCACTATTCCATTTGCAACACCAGTGGCAATTATGGCTTCATAGCTTATAGTCTAAAACAAGCTACTCCTTTAAATTTACTACCATAAAAATTAAAGGATGACTTACCATTTCAGTTTACATGGGTTTACCAACAAAATCGTATTACTACTCTTTTTAGTTGGAACAAATTCTGTTTTCTCGCAGGATTCCATTCCATCACAATCAGATAGATTGCAGCAGTATTTAGGATTTTGGGCAAGCTCTATTGATTATAAAACGGATAGTGTGGCGAACACCCCTCTAATAAAAATGAACAATTACCCTAAAACAGATAATACCTCCATGTCCGTAGATGTATTTCAACTAGATGGAGAAATTTACAACCATACCTTAACAGAGCTTATTGGATATGATACAAAAACCGATTCGATTTTTGCATTGGGTAAAAGCGCTCAAGGCGATATGTTTCTAGGGAAAGGTGGATTTACCAGCGATACAGATTGGATAATGAAAGACCGGGACTTTACCGGGAAAGAAACCATGACGGTTACTTTTGATTTTAAAGATCAGACCGATGTGTATTTAAAGGGAACAAACCCAAAGAACGAAATTCTTTGGCAAACCCGTTACATCAAGAAAAATCCAAAAGATAAGAACATAGGTATTCAACTGGTTTCGGTACACAAAGAAATGCAGGAAAACCCAGAGAAGACCTTGAAATATCTAGATAGAATGGGCTATAGCTATATTGAAACTTTTGTTTATAAAGACCGCTCGTTTTATGGACTACCCCCTTTAGATTTTAAAACATTGGTAGAGAAAAACAATTTGAAGTTTACGGGATCCATGACGTTCTACGACCTTCCTTCCGATGATGACAAAGCTTGGAAAAAAGCTATGGATTGGTGGCAAAAATGTATAGACGACCATAAAGAAGCAGGAGTGAAATATCTTACCATATCTAACAATCAAATTAAAGAAATCACCACCCTTGCTCAACTCAAGAGGTATGCTGAGTATTACAATGCTATTGGGAAACTTTGTAAGGAAAGGGGAATTCAATTTGCCTACCACAATCACTCCGATGAATTTAAAACCATAGAAAGCAAGGTTGTCTATGACTATCTCTTAGAAAACACCGACCCAGAGTATGTCAGTTTTCAAGCGGACTTGTATTGGATGCATTTTTCTAATGTTGACCCAATTGACTATTTCAAAAAATACGGGAACCGCTTTTTAAGCTGGCATGTAAAAGATTACGAAGAATTGGGCCAAAGCGGGAAAATGGACTTTGAGGAATACTTTAAATATGCGAAAACTGCTGGCCTAAAATATGTTGTGGCCGAAGTGGAAGCCTTTAATTATCCCGTGTGGTACAGCATCAATGCTGCTTGGAACTATTTATACTTTAATATCTTATAACAATTGACTCTCAACTAACAATTGACTCTCAACACTCAACACTTCAACTTTATGAAATCCAGAATTTTACAATTCACCTGTTTTATCATTTTAACTTTTAACCATATGGCTTTTGCCCAAGACCAATTTAAGGTGTTGTTATTCACCGTACAAGACACTTGGCACTACGAATGTATTCCCAATGCGGTAGACGCTTTCCACAAAATGGCCGCCGAACATCAGTTTAAGTTCGATTGGACGCAAAGTCCGGAAGGTCTTGCTGAAAAATTACCTTCCTATGATGTAGTTGTATTTTTAAATGCGAATGCCGACAATTTAACTGATGAGCAGCTAGAAGTCCTAAAAGCACACATTCACAAGGGTAAAGGATTCGTGGGAGTACACTCCACTTCCGATAGTGAAGTTAGAAACCCTTGGTTCGATAATCTTGTGGGCGGCGTTTTTAAAGACCACCCGCAATTTCAGGCTGCTGTACTCACCAATCACGATGCCAATTTTCCATCTAACCTACACCTACCGGAAAAATGGTTATGGAGTGAAGAATGGTATAATTTTAAACTCTTAAAATCAGAAGATGTTAATGTGCTTCTTTCCGTAGATGAAAACACCTATGACTACAAAAAAGGGTATAACGAAATACCACTTGAAGGTATGGGTAAAAACCACCCTATAGCTTGGTATCAATTATATGATGGTGGGCGCTCATTCTATACCACACTTGGTCACAAACCGGAAGCTTTTCAAAACCAAACTTATATAGACCATCTATTTGGTGGTATCTATTGGGCCGCAAAAGGCGAGATAAAAGAATAAGCCATAACTGTACGTGCAACAAGGCATTTGCATCTTAACCTTAATTCTTTCATTTAAAAAATTCATTCCGTTAACTAAACGGTAGGCGTATCATTATTAAACATGCCTACCGTTTTTATTATTTCCGCTCTTTTGAAAGTCTTTCGTTCCTCATTGATTTTCAAATCTTCTTCCTATTCTATCGGTAAGATTGTACTTTAAAAAACCCTATCTTATTTCCCAAAGAGTTAATTTTCTCTCCTCAAATACGCTCAATAGACTAAATAATAAGGCTTAATGCGTATTACCCCCCTCTCTTCAAACTATTACCCCCTCCCTATTCTTGCATACCCAGCTTATTTTTAGACTGTAGTTACAAACAGCAATTTTGAAAAGAAGGCATGGTTACTAAGCTTACGCTTTCCTTCATATTAAAAGGGCTATCAGACTAAAAAAGAACATCACTTATTCAAAAATAAATCATACTAATTCTACAAACCTATTTCTCTAATTCAAATGAAAATTCAAAAAACATTATGCTCCCTAATTTGTATCGTCTTATGGGGATGCAATAGTAACTCTTCCGTAATTACGACTAGCCAGATATCAAAAAATAACACCGCAATACAGGATATAGACCCTATGTCCCAAAAAGGTGTTTTAGAGTTGATGGATTTAACCTCTACTTGGCAAATCAATAACCTGCCCCATGTTATGTATATCCCTGGTGGTATTATTGAACCGCTAACCACACATAATTGGGTAAGAGCAACTTTCTTATCGGGCATGATGGCCTATTACGACCTTACCAAAGATCAAGAGATTTTTAATTATGTTGATGGGTTGTGTCAAGAGGTTGATTATAAACTAGGAGAACGACAAAGACATGCAGATGAATTTGCTATAGGCCGTGTGTATACTGATATTTTTCTAGTAAACAGAGACCCTAAAGTATTGGAAGATATGTATGAGCGAGTAGATTACATTATCGATAATCCTAAAAGAGGACCTGTCGTTGGGTGGAATGGAGACAACAATTGGTCATGGGCAGATGCCTTATTTATGGCGCCTCCAGCATGGTTAAAATTATATACCTCTTCAGGCAAAAGAAAATATTTAAATGAAATGGATGTCCGGTTTTGGGATACCTATGACCATTTATACAGTAAAGAAGACCATTTATTTTATCGTGATGACCGATTTAAATGGGATAAAGAAGGTGATGTTTTAAAAACTGAAAACGGTAAGAAAGTATTTTGGGGAAGAGGTAACGGTTGGGTCGTTGGAGGCCTAGTGGATATGCTTACTTACACTCCTGGAGACTTCCATAGCCGAAAAAAATACAAGCAGTTATACCTAGAAATGATGGAGGAAATTGCCTCGCTACAGGGTGAAGATGGCATGTGGCGTACTTCCCTTTTAGATGTTGAGCAATACCCCGTTAAGGAATTTAGTGCTAGCGCTTTCTTCTGCTATGCCATGGCATGGGGCGTAAACAATGGAGTATTAGATAAGGAAGTGTACTTACCTCATGTAAATAAAGCATGGAGCGGACTTGTTAAATGTATAAACGCAGACGGAAAAATCGGTTATGTTCAAAAAGTAGGGTCTAGCCCATTTGCGCTCAGTGAAAATGACACTGTAGAATATGGTTGCGGTGCCTTTCTCCTTGCGGGAAAGCAAATGCATGAATTATTGGAACAATAATAAACCATACCAAATCAACAGTTACTAGGTGCAACAATAGTTCTATATGAAAAATATCTTTTTCTTACTTCTTACCCTTGTGTTGAGCCACTCCCTTTTTTCACAAAGTTCTACTCAACCTACTTTTACCTATGAAGATTTTGAAGATGGAATTCCCCAAGGACTTTCTGCCACTGGTGGCAAACTGGAATTGGACTCCAAAAGAATAAAAGATGGTAAAAATTCTTTAAAGTGGAATTGGGTCCCCAATGACACTCTAGTTTTCAACACCCCTATAGGCTATCATCCTCAAAAACCTATCAACACTTCAGGGTATGATAAAGACCAGCTTAAGAATGTGCATTCTAATACGAATTCTACCAAAACAATCTTAGAGGCTCCAAGAGGCTTTTTTATGTGGATTTATAACGAAATCCCCCGTAATCAAAGTCTCATTTTTCAATTTGGGCGAGGTAATAAAGTTGACACTCATTTTGACTATAACTTAGACTTTAAAGGATGGAGAACAGTCTATATTCACTACGACCGCGGTGATATGAAAGGTGTCCCCAACGAGAGTATGGACAAACTAAAGATTGTTGCCCCAGCAATAGGTTCAGGTGCTTTTTATGTTGATGTAATCAATACATCCATGCAAATGTTCGCTCGTACCAAAAGTCCTAATCCTCAGTTACCACATATACAACCTCATAACAGAAAGTCAACCAATTATGCATCGCTGATTTATGAGTTCAGCAAATTCAGACCTAATTTTCAGTTAGAAGAGCTAAATCCAGAGCTAGTTAAAGCAATGGATGATATGGCTGATAAAGCTGATGAATTTATTCTTCCCGCCTATGAGCGAGAGCAATTACAAAAAAAGCCCATTTCTGATTTAGTGAAGAAATATGACACGTATGGAATTATTAGGGAAGTAGATGAAATATATGGGAAGCCTTTAATAAAAGGTAACTTGATAAAGGGTGATTTCGCGGACAGCGGAATGAAAAACAAGGAAGGTGTTTTTGATTGGAGGGAATATGGTCAGTTATTGTTGGGTATATCCAAACGATATCAATCCATTACTACTCCCCAAGATAAAGCTACCCTAGAGAAAATGTTTTTGGATTTGGTAGATTATGGTATTGACCAAGGATTTGCCAACGGTGCAGGATTAGGGTGGATCCACCATTATTCCTATGAAGTTCGCGAACATGCGCCAGCTTTTTTCTTAATGCGTAATGTGCTAGAGCAAAATAATCGTCTTGAGGAGATTACGGACCTAATGAAGTGGATGTATAGTTTCAACCAAGTCTATAGGGAAGATATGGCTTATATGGTCAAAGGTCGGGTTGGAAATGATGCAGATGATGCTCAAGGTTTAATTCGCCCTAGATTACTGAGCGCGTTGATTATGAAGAACTCACAAGAAAAAGTGCGCGACCTTCGTCATTATTCGTCTTATTTGTCCAATGTTTCAACGGCTTATGCAGGAGCTTTAGACGAAATTTTAAAAGCAGATGGCACGGTTTGTCGCCATGCAGGACACACTTTGGGATATGGTGGCCGTGGAGCACATGGGTTAATATCTGTGGCCTACCTTTTGGCAGATTCTCCGTTTTATATGAAAGATGAGTCCGTTGGGCGTATTAAAAAAACTATCCAAACGTATTTTAACTGTGTGTTTACACCGGAACTTAAAAACCCAAGAGCTTTTGATAACATTCGTTTTAGCCCATATACCGTACCGGAACATTTTTACAATCTTCCTGCATTAGCAGCACTTTCCGGCAGCACATTTGACCCAGAATTGGCAAATTTATACGATTGGCTTATCTCGCTACGAGAAAAACCCGACCCAATGGACTCCTATTGGACCAAAAAATTAGATGAGGTGTCCGTAGAAAGAAAGAGTTTTGAGCAACCCAAACTACAGATAATGTCCTATTCCAGTCTTGGGGTAAAACGCAATGAAAACAAATGGATGACTACCGTACGTGGGCATAGCAAATACGTATATCCATTTGAAAGTTGGGGGCCTAGCTATTTTGCGTATTCCTTGTTTATTGCCAACGGTTTTTTAGATGTCACGTATTGGGATGACCTTGGAAGTACTAATCCAAAAGAAGGTGTTTGGATAAATGGGTACGATTGGCATCGATGGCCAGGAGCTACTACTGTTAGGCTTCCGTATGATAAAATGATTACCAATCCTGGTCAAATAAAAGATGAAGGCGGAGAATATTTGTTTTCTGACCAACCTTTTGTTGGAGGTGTTTCTTCGAAAGAAGGAAATGGCGTTTTTGTTTTCCCTTTTAAAGGACATGACGCCTTTAATATTCAGTCATTTTCTGGCAAGAAATCTTATTTTTTCTTTGACGATTATGTGGTTTGTCTAGGAAGCAATATTAAAAGTGATTTAAAGGAGTATGATGTTGAAACCACCATTCTACAAAATGAAATCAAAGGAAGCACACCTTTAGCGTTAAGCACAGAAAATATTTCTGCATTTCCCTACGAAAAGACATTAAGTTCTACCAAACCTTTTTGGATGGTAGATAATAGAAATACGGGTTATTATATTCCCTCTGTTCCTAAGAACACTACCCTGAATTTTCAGCGTAAAGAACAGGTAAATCCAGATGCTCATGGGCTTGAAGATGTAAAAGGCAATTTCACTACAG
>NZ_RCNR01000063.1 GCF_009725985.1 Zobellia amurskyensis | reverse complement strand
TGTTTTTTATATAATAATTCTAAAAAGTTAGGTTGATGCGCTCATCAACAATTTTAGTTGTCTTTGGTACTTGGTGTAGCCAATGTTCTTGCGTAGCTCCTTTCATTAGTAAAAGACTACCATGCTCCAACAGAATTTTTTGTTTCAGGCTTTTGTCCGTTCTATGTTTTAGGTGAAAGAACCGCTCTTGCCCTAAAGTCACAGAAGCTATAATCGGGTTTTTACCCAACTCTTTCTCATTATCTGCATGCCAACCGTTACTGTCCTTACCATTCCTATAAAGGTTGAGCAAGCAAGTAGTAAACGATACACCCGCAATGGTTTCAACCTTTTCCTTAATATTTAAAAGTTGAGGTGTAAACGTATGAGGCACCATTACCAATTTGGAATAGGAGTAGGGTTTACCGTTATTACCGTATAGTGCGGTAAGTCTGGGTTGGGCATAAGTTTTACCAAAAACAGTTATATCGTCTTGTTGCCACGGAGTTTCTTCCCGAAGCAAATCGAAAAAAACAGTAGCGTCTGCCTTTACCATAAAATTTGGGTAGTAAGTGATATCACTATCCGGTAGGTTCAGATGAATTTTGTCCCGGAACAGACCATCCATTATTTAAGAACCGTTTTCAATTCATTTCTATATTCAGATGGATTTTGACCTGTAAAGGCTTTAAACTGTTTGTTAAAGTGTGAAAAGTTATTGAATCCGCTTTCAAAACACACCTCGGTAATACTTAAAGGTTGCTCCGCTAAAAGTTTAGATGCATGCACTAAACGGTATTCGTTTACAAACTGAACAAAAGTCTTGTTAGTAATCTTTTTAAAGTAACGGCAGAATGAGGGTACCGTCATACTTACCATATTACTTATTTCATCCAACGTTATTTCCTCCTTGAAGTTATTCTTAACGTGATTAAAGACTACATTAATCCGGTCGTTATCCTTAACCTCTGTTTCCATTGAGAATCCTTCGGCATTAAGAATCTTAAATTCTTTGGAGTTACCCAGTTCGTTTAAAATGTTCAGTATAGAAAGTAAGCGTTGAAAATGGGTCTGGTATTCCAAAATCTGCATTTTCTCACCAATCTTTCTTTTGGTCTTTCCAGAAAAGGCAATACCTCCTTTGGCCATTTCAAAAAGCGATTGGATTTTTTTCATCTCAGGAATGTCAAAAAAATCATTACCCAAGAAATCCAACTTCATCTGAATGACTGTTTCGCTTTCATTATCCGTAAGCTTGTTGGTGAAACCACAATGGGGTAGATTACTACCTATTAATATAAGGTCTCCTTTTGAGTAGTACGAGATATGGCTGCCAATCTGCCTTTTACCAGATCCACCGTTTACGTGAACTAATTCTATTTCAGGATGGTAATGCCATACTGTATTCTTGTTATTCTTTGTCGCATCAAATCTTTGATACGTGTAAGAATGCCCAAAACTTGGCTCTATTGCCTCAAAAGCGGGCTTTTGATTTATTAGCGGGGGTTTGCTCATAGTACAAAATTAAACAAGGCTCTTTCCTTCTTTCTTTGCAAATTTAACCAAAATATGTTCAATATTACCCTATGGGGTATTTTGTTGTATAGGCAATGGTAAAATAGCACATTTATTGGCGAATTACGGAGTAGTGAGAGCAAGATAACGGCTGTAAGTTTGTATCATATTATTAACCTACCCTGTGTAACAGCGGGATATAAAACAAAAACGATATGAAAAAAGTAGTAAGAACCGCCGCAATGATCGCTTTGTTATTCACTACAACTGTTGGCATGGCCAGCGAGCCCAAACTTAGCGTTGTACCAAATGAAAATGTAAAAAGCTTTGTATATGAACTAGATTCTCATTCGGGAAGAACAACTATCAAGTTTATGGATGCAGAGCAGAATATTATATTCTTTGAAACTGTTGAAAAAGAAAATTACGCTAAGAAATTTGACCTTTCTAAGCTTAAAGATGGTTTGTACTTCTTTAAATCAGAAGATGAATTAACAACAGTATCCTACACTATAAGTGTAAAAGGAAGTGATGTAGAGGTAATCGATAAAAAGGAAAACAGTAAGCCGGTCTTTAGAGAAAAAGGCGGAATGGTTTATCTGAACCTATTGAACCTTGATAGTAAAGATGTTAATATTCAAGTTTACGATAGCAGTAACAGATTGGTTTTTTCCGAGAAAAGAGAAAATCAAATGGTTATTGAAAAAGCATTTGATTTTACCAAAGCCTATGAAGGTGAGTACACAGTTGTTGTAAAAGACAGCAAAGACACTTATTACAAAGAGGTTACGGTAAACTAAGGTAGTTTAAGTTGAGTTGAGTTAATTGCCCCTAATGTTGTTGAGAGCGTTAGGGGCTTTTTTTTTATAGTTGTATATAACTATAGGCCCAGTACATTAAGACCAATTGCAAAGGCAATCTCAATAATAACAACCATCTAGGGAAACCCGCTGAAGCCTTTTTGCTAGATATCATATAAAAATGCACTAGTAAGAATACCGCAAGCATAAGTACAATTCCATAAATAGCATAGTTCTTCGTAGCAGGAATACAGATACCTATTCCCAATATAATTTCCGCTATACCGCTTAGTTGCACCAATAGCTTATGATTGGGCAAATATTGAGGCATAATTCTCATATATGCTTTTGGTTTTATAAAATGCATAATGCCGCCCATCACGTAAATAAAGCCCATTACATACAGGTGCCAAGGATAATTCATGTTTTAGGGAGGTATTTCTTTAAACGTTCGCGTTTGTATTCGGGCAATGAGGTATTGGTCAAGGCCAACTGTAGTATTTGGAGGTCTTTTTTTCGCATAAACAATAGTTGATAAAAATCTTTTACGGTAAGCTCATTTTTAGATTGTTCCATTAGAATTAATTCATCACCTTTTGTGACCTCCCCTTCTTCTAGGATACGTACATAAGTACCTGGAAAACCGTAATCTATATATTGTTTTAAGATGCTTTGGTTGTTGAATCTAATTCCTAATTTGTAACAAGGTTCCCTTGGTTGCGATACTTGAACAAGGGCACTTCCTATTTTATAGATATCACCTATACGTACTATAGATTCATCAAATTCACTCACACTAAGATTTTCTCCGAACATGCCCCAGTCCCAAGCCAAACTTGGATATAGGCTTTTCCAATACTCATAATGTTCCGTAGAAAATAGAAAACAGGCCTTGTTTACACCTGCATGGTGTTTTCTGTCTATAACCGTGTCTTTAGCTACATCGGTTTTTCCTAAAAATAGGGGGAGGTCTACAGGGTATTTATATATCCCCGTCTGCTCTTCTTTGCCGTTCCAAGTAATATTGGTTGGGCTGCCAATATTGGTTGAGATAATTTTCATGAATTAAAAATAGACAAACCATCGGCAATTAACGAATGATAACTATGGTTTCAAAAATAATAGTACCTTGATACGTTACCTGTTCCAATTTACGAGTTCTACTTCTGGTAATATGGAGTACGCTTCATTAAGTAATTTAGGGCGGTTACATAGTTATCACGTGTGGTGGCCATAAATGGAACACGGTTAACGTCAACAATTTTATTTCCGTTTTTATCATATATTTTAAAAAGGACCTTAGTGTCAAATTCATCCATAGACCTACTGTAATCAGATGAATATGTTTTCACCTTTTTTTTCTTGGTGTCAACCCTAGTGGTAGAGGAGCCTGATGAAGATGAGGTTGTACTACGGTAGTCCACCGTAATTTTGCCTGTTACCAAAATACCCGCACCAACTATTTTGGCAATTTCGGTCATTTCATAGTTTCGTAAATCATTAGCTTTGGTAATGCCCACTTCACGCAACCTTTTCAAAGTAATTTCTACATCTTGGTAGGTAATTGTATTTCTCTCGGGTTTGCGCATGAGATTATGGTAGTAATATTCTTGGGCTTCAAACCCCTCTTCTGGCGCCTCGGTGCCGTCAAAGACAAATTCAAAAGGCAGAATAGCTCCTTCATTTCCTTTCATTGTAGGGTACTCAAAATTTGGACTTATAGATTGGCGCCCAGTGTTTTCCTGTGAGAAGAGTTGTTCGCGACCACTTTTAAATATAATTTTGGAAACAGTTTCTTTTTCGACAACGTTTTCCAAATCCTCGCCTAAATAGGTATAGGTAACTGTATTGGGCTCAACTTTCAAAACTTTAACGGCTATAGTTTCGCCATTGGTCATGAAAATTTCGTCTGAGGCATGCTGAGCATTTGCGGAGTAGAACAACCCTATAAAAAACAATGTCACCAGTTTGGAATATTTCATTTTAAAGTTTGTTTGTGGTTGGTTGCTAAAATACAATCCCACTACAAATTATAAAATACTGGATTTCTGGTATTTTTAGTTGTTTCATTAAATGACTGTAATTGCCAATAGTGGGTTGAAATTATTTTCCTGTACATAAAGCTAAAAATCCATCTGTAATCAGGATTAACTATGGCAAATCGTATTTGTAGTGAGATTTGCGCGTTTAATTCATAAATTTTCGTTTGCGCACACGAAAATTTTGGTAATATGGTAATTTATTCATTTTATTTATGTTTATTTGATATTTATGCATGGCAATTATTTGCTATTTAATCTCCATTGTACCATTTTATGGCGTTATTAACATTTTTACTCTTTACCGGTTTTGTCGCTTTTTATGCTACTTACAAGCTTAGACGCGATAAATTGAATACCAAAGACGGTTACTTTTTAGGAGGTAGGTCTTTAACGGGAATTGTAATTGCCGGCTCATTATTATTGACCAATATTTCTACCGAACATTTAGTAGGTATGAACGGTTCTTCGTACAGGAATGGGGCAATTATAGTTGCTTGGGAGGTTACATCCGCACTGGCATTGGTCATTGCAGCCTTGTATTTTGCGCCTAGGTATTTAAAAATGGGATTGACCACTATTCCGGAATTTTTGGAAAAAAGATTTGATGGTCTCACTCGTACGTTTGTGGCACTTCTTTTAATAATCTCGTTTGTAGCTACTTTGTTACCTATAGTCTTGTACACAGGAGCTTTGAATATTGAGGCGATTTTTGAAATCTCGGACTTGTTGAACGTTACCCAAAGTGAAGGTATATGGATAACCATTGTAATTGTAGGTACCATTGGTGCTGTCTACGCTATTTTTGGCGGATTGAAAATGGTAGCCTACACGGACACTATTAATGGTTTTGGGCTTTTAGTTGCCGGTCTGTTAGTCCCCATTTTAGCATTGCTGAGTATTGGAGATGGAAATCTATTTGAAGGAATGACTACAGTTTTTAATCATAGTCCGGAAAAATTCAATGTAGTAAGTAATGAATCAGGAGTAGGAGAGGGTGCACGTTCCGCAATCTTACCTTTTGAGGTTTTGTTTACGGGGCTTATGATAAATCAGATTTATTTCTGGACCATGCATCAATCTATCATCCAACGGGTGTTGGGGGCTGTAAGTCTAAAAGAAGCTCAAAAAGGATTGTTGTATACTGGCTTACTTAAGATATTGGTTCCTTTGGTAATTGTGTTGCCAGGTCTTATCGGCTTTTATTATTTTGGTGAAAGTCTTTATGATAATCCAGATAATGTATATCCGCTTTTAGTGAAAAAAGTATTGCCCCTTTGGCTTACCGGTTTTTTTGTTGCCGTCATGATGGGCGCCATTCTAAGTACTTTTAATAGTGCACTGAACAGTGCTGCCACGGTGTTTAGTTTAGATGTTTTTAAAAAATACATTCAGAAAGATGCCAGTGATAGCAAACTGGTACTTATAGGTAAAAGTACTTCCGCTATTTTGGCCGTTTTGGCTATAGGTATAGCGCCTTTTGTTGCTAATGCACCTGATGGTCTTTACCAGTTGTTACAGCAGCTGAACGGAATATTTTTTATCCCTATTGCCAGTGTTATTATTGCAGGTTTCTTGTTTCCAAGAGTAACTGCTGTAGGGGCTAAAGCGGGACTTTTGTTCGGGTTGGTGTTCTACGTAGTTATGTATTATATTATAGAAGTCAATCTTCATTTTATACATATTTGGGGAATAGAGTTTGTGCTGAATTTATTGATTATGCATGTAGTTTCTGCATTAGGAAAAAAAGAAGAAAGATTTATAATGAAAGATGCGGGTGTGTTAAACCTTAAACCATGGAAGTACGCAAAGCCTTTTAGTCTCTTTCTAGTAGTGTTTACTATTATTTTGTACCTTGTTTTAGGGAATGTGTAATGTATAACTAATCCAGAGGTAAACTAGAATAGTTAGTGTAAGTAGTTTAAAGCTAAATTGTTAAAGATGGAAAAAACGTTCAGGGATTACGAGGCTGTAGATGTGTCGGCGGCCGTTAAGGAGCATTATAGAAAAATGCGAAAAAAGCAAACGGTAGACTACGTTCAGCGTATGCAAAAGAAATATTTGACCTATGACAAGCCAATGGGTCTATGGGAGGCTATGGGACACTTGAACAAGTTAATAGACGTAAGTGACCCAGACTTAGATTTGCCTAACGTACAGCACTTAATTCAAAGTGCAGAAGCCATTAGGGAAGACAATCGCCCGGATTGGATGCAGCTTACGGGGCTTATTCATGATTTAGGGAAGATTATGTTCCTTTGGGGTAGTGATGAAGATGGTACCAGCCAAGCTGAACAATGGGGAACCGTTGGCGATGTGTTTGTGGTAGGTTGCAAATTTCCGGATACCTGTGTGTATCCTGAATTTAATGAGTTAAACCCTGATATGGCCGATGCTCGTTATAATACGCCTACAGGAATTTATGAAGAAGGTTGTGGTATGGATAACCTAAATTTAGCTTGGGGTCATGATGAGTATTTGTATCAAGTGCTCTCCAATCATAAAGAGAACAAATTACCTAAAGAAGCCATGGTAATGATCCGTTACCATTCTTTCTACCCATGGCATACGGGAGGAAGCTATAAAGAGTTATTGAACGAAGGTGATAAAGAATACCTAGAGCTCATTAAGGACTTTAATAAATATGACCTCTATACCAAGTCTCAGAAGATATATGATTTGGAAGATGTAAGGGATTATTACCAGCCTATTGCTGAGAAATATTTGGGCAAGGGACCTATTAATTGGTAATGAGCATACTAAAATAATTATAGAAACGGCCCTATACAAGATGTATAGTGGCCGTTATTTTTTGACGGCAAGAATTTTAATATTTATAGTGTTCTCTCCAATATTCTCTAAGTCGTGAACCATTTCTTCACCGCTACAGGCCCAATTAAAATGATCGCCTTCTTCCAGACGTAATAGGGCTATTTGTCCATTAACATTCCTTGAGACCATTAGGCCATCGGTAAAACAAGTGCAACTGTAATCGTTCTTGTGTCTTCTAAATGGAGTACGTTCTTTAGGCCTTAAAATTATTTCTGTTAGAATAAGTTCATCATTTTCAAAAAGAGTCTCACCAATATTCTCGCTAAAGTTTCCTTCTTCTATCTCTTTTAATTTGTTTTTATCCCAACTGTCAAAATTGCCTTTAGGGTTTAATTCTGTAAATACCATATAAAATATGCTTTGTTTCAGTAAACGGAGCAATTACCTAGGGGGAATAGGGTGCTCTACTTATATTTTATGTAAATTATTTCTGTCTTCAAAGTTCATTAAGATTTAAGACTTTAGAAAGATTAATAGTACAAAATGTGATTTGTTTTTGTCGTATTTTAATATAAAACGTTGAATTTATAACATAGTAGAGAGTTGAAAAAGGCTGTGAGTGGGGCAGTAAAATGAATTGTTGTTTTCTATTTATTCATCTTGTTAAAAGGTGAAGTCATTGATGGTTATGTAGTTATATGTTTTAAAATATCGTCGTTTACAACATCTAATGTTGATAATTAAAAATGTGCCATAAATTTCTAAAATTTTTCGGGAAGATATGAAATTTAACAAGAAAAAACGCCCAATTGCAGAACTCTGCAATTGGGCGTTTTGTAAGTCTAATTACTAGGTGCTATTTCACCATGTCGTAACTACGTTTTATAAAGTTCGTCAATTCTTCACCTTTCAACAAACCTTTAGAAAGACGAGCCAGGTCAATAGATTGACTAATAAGTCTTTCACGTTTCTTAGTAGTTTTAGTATTTAATATTTCGCCTACTAACTCGTGATTTGTATTTACAATTAGGTTATACATATCCGGCATAGAACCCATACCAAACATACCACCGCCACCACCGGTCTGTTGCATCTCTTTCATACGACGCATAAACTCAGGCTCTGTAATGATAAACGGTGAAGCATCACTATCCATAGCTTCTAGTTGAACAGTGTAGCTCTTGTCCGTAATTACTTCTTCCAGGTTCTTTTTAAGGGTTTCTTTTTCCTCGTCAGATAATTTTGATATCTGTGTGTCCTCTTTTTTGATAAGATTGTCCAAATGGTCCGCATCTACACGTGCAAAAGAAATCTTCTCTTTAGAGGTCTCCAATTTCTGCATTAAATGACCAATGATTGGTGAGTCCATTAAAAGAACCTCGTAACCTTTAGCTTTAGCCGCTTCAATATAGCTGTGTTGCGAAACTTTATCAGAAGCATACAGAATTACTAATTTATCGTCCTTATCGGTTTGGGTTTCCTTAATTTTTTCTTGAAGTTCTTCAAAAGTAAAATACTTACCGTCTACAGTTGGGTAGAGTGCAAATTTGTCAGCTTTTTCAAAGAATTTATCTTCGCTGAGCATTCCGTATTCAATAACGATTTTAATATCGTTCCACTTTTGCTCAAAATCCTCTCTACTATTCTTGAAAAGTGAATTTAATTTATCGGCAACCTTTCTAGTGATGTAAGAAGAAATTTTCTTTACGGCACCATCTGCTTGTAAGTATGATCTAGAAACATTTAACGGAATATCCGGAGAATCGATTACCCCACGCAACATAGTTAAGAACTCAGGTACAATACCTTCTACATTATCTGTTACAAAAACTTGGTTCTGGTAAAGTTGAATACGATCTTTTTGAGTATTAAGATCGTTGGTCATCTTTGGAAAGTAAAGAATACCGGTAAGGTTAAAAGGGTAGTCTACGTTTAAGTGAATGTGGAACAAAGGCTCCTCAAACTGCATTGGGTATAGCTCACGGTAAAAACCTTTATAATCCTGATCTTCTAAATCCGTTGGTTGCTTTGTCCAAGCCGGATTTGGATTATTTATAATGTTATCTACTTCTTGAGTAGGTGCAGGGTCTTCTTCCTTAGCATCTTCTGGCTTAGGTAAAGTCTCGGTTTTCATACCGAACTTTATAGGAATAGGCATGAACTTGTTGTACTTGTTCAATAGTTCGCTTATGCGACTGTCTTCTAAGAACTCTGTAGAATCTTCGGCAATATGAAGAATGATTTCCGTACCTCGTTCTTTTTTGTCACCAGGTACCAACGTAAAGTTAGGAGAACCATCACAGCTCCATAGAACTGGTTCTGCTCCTTCTTTAAAGCTTCTAGTGCTGATTTCCACTTTCTCGGCTACCATAAAGGCAGAGTAAAAACCAAGACCAAAATGACCTATGATACCAGACTCTTTGGCGCCATCTTCATACTTGTTCAAAAATTCTTCGGCACCTGAAAAAGCAAGCTCGTTAATGTATTTTTTGACCTCGTCTTCGGTCATACCAATACCCTGGTCGGTAATATGTATTTTTTTGCCTTCTTTGTCAATTTTCACCTCGATCATGGGGTTGCCATATTCTACTTTGGCTTCACCTATAGATGTAAGATGTTTTAACTTTAAGGTAGCATCTGTTGCATTAGATATGAGCTCTCTTAAAAAGATCTCGTGGTCACTGTACAAAAATTTCTTAATCAGTGGGAATATATTTTCCACCGAAACATTGATTTTACCTGTAGACATAATTTATAAAATTTAAAAATGTTCGTGCTAGCGCTTGAACTTTGTTTAATACTATTTTATCATTCTTCAGCATATGAAGAATATGGGTCGTGTTTAACCTCTAGGTCATTGTCAAAAAAAATACCACATACGAAGACTATGACAAACTGACACGTTAGTCTGCAGTAATTACTTTGAAATATAATTTTGTTTAATAAATTTGTAATTTAGTTAAACATTTCATATCTTCGTTCAAGATGTGATTAAGATTGCTGTGAAAGGGAAAATTTTTAATCAATATCACGTTTATAATCATTTATTGGTTAGGTTGTTTTAAAACGCGCTTTCAACTGAAAGCGCGTTTTTATCTTTTAAAAGAAAATTGGTATTCCATTAACAATGAATACAGCCCTTTAACCGTAATTTTACTATATAAAAATTGTTTGAAATGGTGGCAAAATCAAAGACAAGTAAAGTTTCCGAAGATAGTATTATTTCAATGTATATGGATTATGTGTTGGAGCACGAGAGCGTGCCTAAATCCATTTATAAATTTTGTAAGCAAAACAAAATTGCTGAAACTGATTTTTATAGTTTTTTCGGGTCCGTAGAAAATTTGCAAAAGGAAATATGGAACAAATTCTACACAAATACAGAATTACTTATACTTAAGAACGAAGAATATCAAGGCTTTTCGAAAAAAGAGAAAATGCTTGCTTTTTTCTATACCTTTTTTGAGATGCTTACTTTAAACCGGAGTTATGTGTTATTTGCTTTAAAGCAAAATAGCAGTCCGCTAAAAAATCTAGAGCAGCTAAAAGGATTACGCCAACATATTAAGGCTTTTGCAACGGGCCTTATTAATGATGCTAACGCAGATAAGAATACTAAAATCACTAAATATAATCCACAACTTTTTTCAGAAGGGGCGTGGTTGCAGTTTTTGTTTGTACTTAAATTTTGGATGGGCGATAGTTCGCCAGGGTTTGAGAAAACCGATATGGCCATAGAAAAATCAATTCATACCGTGTTCGATATTTTTGATAACACTCCACTTGAAAACATTCTTGACTTCGGAAAATTTCTCTATAAAGAAACATTTGCGTAATCAACAAATACTATAGTTGCGTTCCTAAAAGAAACTACATGAAAACACTTGATAGTATACCAACGGGTAAGATAGAAAGAGCCAGTAAATTGGTTAAGACGGGTGTAAAAATTGGCGGAAACTATGTGAAGTATTTCGGTAAAAAACTGGTAAACCCTGAGTTAGATAAAAACGAACTGAACGAAAATAATGCCGAGGACATTTATGACGGACTAAAAAGTTTGAAGGGCAGTGCTCTAAAAGTGGCCCAGATGCTTAGTATGGAGAAAAATATTCTGCCAAGGGCTTATGTAGATAAATTTTCCCTTTCCCAATTTTCGGTGCCACCACTTTCTGCACCATTGGTGCGGAAAACGTTCAAAAAGTACTTGGGTAAATATCCAGAAGAATTGTTCGATACTTTTGATAAAGACAGCATAAACGCAGCTAGTATTGGTCAGGTGCACAAGGCAACCAAAGATGGAAAAGAGTTGGCGGTAAAAATTCAATATCCAGGTGTGGCCGAAAGTATTTCTAGTGATTTGGCATTGGTAAAACCCATTGCCATAAAAATGTTCAACCTACAAGGCAAGGATTCCGATAAATACTTTAATGAAGTAGAGAATAAGCTCATAGAAGAAACTAATTATTTTTTAGAAATTGAGCAGAGTATTAGCATTACCAAAAGTTGCTCTGGTATTAAAAACTTAGAGTTCCCTAAATATTATGAGGAGTTTTCAAGTGAGCGTATCATCACTATGGATTGGATGTACGGTCAACATTTAAGCGAGTTTACCAACAAAAATTTTGAACAGGAAGTAGGTGATAAATTAGGTCAGACGCTTTGGGATTTTTATATGTTTCAAATTCATGGACTTAGAAAAGTACATGCCGATCCTCATCCTGGAAACTTTTTGGTAAGTGAGGACCATACTTTGATAGCCATAGATTTTGGTTGTATAAAAGAGGTGCCTAATGAGTTTTATGTCCCTTATTTTGAATTAGCGCAAAAGCAAAATATAGAAAATGATGCGGTTTTTACCAAGAAACTGTATGAGCTGGAAATATTAACGGAAACCGACTCTGCTGAAGAGTTAAAATTCTTTAAAGCACTTTTTAAAGAAATGCTTACACTTTTTACTTCTCCTTTTCACGAATCCAATTTTGACTTTGGTTCGGACGATTTTTGGAATAAAATAGCCGATTTAAGCGAGCGCTATTCCAAAGACAGTCAAATACGTAAAATGAATGGAAACAGAGGGTCCAAACATTTTCTGTATATGAACAGAACTTTTTTCGGCCTTTATAATTTGCTGCATGACCTAAAGGCAAAAATTGAAGTTAATAGCTACAAACAATATATCTCATAAATCGTACAAGGTTAAATTCATCCTGTTAATTTTGCTTATCTTAGAAATTTACGGGTTAATTTGCAGCTTGGTTTAAAGCTGTAGCTTTTTAAATTTTAAAAAAACCTTCTATGTATAATTCAAAAATTACGGGACTAGGATATTTCGTGCCCGAAAACGTAGTGACCAATGACGATTTGGCCAAGGTAATGGACACCAATGATGAATGGATCCAAGAACGAACAGGTATTAAAGAGAGAAGACACGTTGTAAAAGGTGGTGATACCACTACTACCATGGGTGTTAAAGCTGCAAAAATTGCTATTGAACGTGCAGGTATAGATAAAGATGATATAGATTTTATTGTTTTTGCGACCCTTAGCCCTGATTATTATTTTCCTGGCCCAGGCGTTTTGGTGCAAAGAGATTTAGGTATAAAAACGGTTGGGGCCTTAGATGTAAGAAACCAATGTTCCGGTTTTATATATGCACTTAGTGTGGCAGATCAATATATCAAAAGTGGTATGTACAAGAATATTCTTGTAATTGGTTCTGAACTGCATTCGCATGGTCTTGATATGACAACAAGAGGTAGGTCCGTATCCGTAATATTCGGAGATGGTGCTGGAGCAGCGGTACTTAGTAGGGAGGAAGATACTTCAAAAGGGGTTCTTTCTACGCATTTGCACAGTGAAGGTCAACATGCAGAGGAACTATCGTTAATCGCTCCCGGTATGGGTAAACGTTGGGTTACGGACATTATTGATGAAAATGACCCAAATGATGAATCTTACTTCCCGTATATGAACGGGCAGTTCGTGTTTAAAAATGCCGTAGTAAGGTTTAGTGAGGTAATTATGGAGGGCTTGAAGGCTAATGACCTAACACCTGCAGACATTAACATGCTAGTGCCTCATCAAGCCAACTTACGTATATCTCAGTTTATACAGAAGAAGTTTGGTTTAGGGGATGATCAAGTGTTCAACAATATAATGAAATACGGTAATACTACCGCAGCATCTATTCCTATTGCGCTTACCGAAGCTTGGGAAAATGGAAAAATAAAAGAGGGAGACCTAGTGGTTCTAGCCGCTTTTGGTAGTGGTTTTACTTGGGGCAGTGCTATTATTAAATGGTAGATCTATTGTACACAAAACCCCGATGTCTCCATCGGGGTTTCTGTCGTTGATGCTGCTATACTAAACACTAACCATTAACTATAAACATATAGCTTTATCACCGACCAATATTTTTGAAAGTTTACTCTTCTTAAACCGACTTCTATAATAGACGGTAATTCTACCAAAAAGTTACACCTTTAATGAACTTTAACATCATATTTAACATATGAAAGATACCCTTGTACTTGGAGCTTCCCTAAAAACGAATCGTTATAGTAATCTAGCTGTAAATCGACTTTTAGACCATAACATCAAAACTGAAGCATTCGGCTTACGCGAAGGTAAAATCAGGGAAATACAAATAAAGACCAATTTAAATGAATTTCAAAACATTCATACTATTACTTTGTATATTGGGCCGGCCCGTCAGCCTGAATATATCGACAAAATCCTACAATTAAAACCGAAACGTGTCATTTTCAATCCCGGCACGGAAAATCCGGAATTCTATAAAATCCTAGAAGAAGAAGGGGTTGAGGTACTCGTTGCCTGTACCTTGGTTTTACTGGCGACCGGCCAATATTAATTAATCGACAAAAGACATGTCCGATTTTTCGTATGAAACTTTAACATTTAAGAGCTTTCTTCTCAATCCGTTATTTCTTGGGTATTTTTCTTGCGAATAGCCCATAGTCCCATGAAAGTCAGAAGTCCATTAAGTGGTAATAATTCATAACCTACTTTGTAACCCCCTAAATATTCAATAGGCAGGTTTGCCAGTCCTATAATACAAAGAACAGATGACAGTGCAATTACCCATACATACTGGTCTTTAACAGCGTACTTTGTGAATATACCAAAGGTAAACAAGCCCAGTAAAGGTCCGTAGGTATATGTAGCAACGGTCAATAGACCGTCTATAACATTTCTATCTAAGATGTATTTGAATAGAATTACGGTTACTATGAGTAATAAGCTCATGCCTATATGGGTTGTTTTTCGGATTTTGTTCTGGTCCTTTTCGGGTTTACTTTCAATATTTAGAAAATCTACGCAAAAAGACGTGGTTAGCGAGGTCAATGCACTGTCTGCGCTGCTATAGGCTGCTGCAATGAGTCCAAGCATAAATGTAATGGCTACTACCATGCCTAAACCACTGTTTAACGCTATTTCTGGAAACAGAAGGTCAGGTTTTGGTTGGCCATCCATTAATGGTGTTGCAATATTGAATTTAGCAGCATAAATGAATAGGAGTGCACCTAGTAAAAGGAAAATAAAATTTACGACAACAAGCACCACGCTAAACGAAATCATATTCTTTTGTGCATCCTTTAGAGACTTACAGGTAAGATTTTTTTGCATCATATCTTGGTCTAGACCAGTCATGCAAATGGTAATGAACATACCCCCAAAAAAGGATTTCAGAAAGTGGTTCTTATCAAAAAAACTATCGGTAAAAAAAACTTTATTGTATTGCTTGAGTTCTTCGGAAGCTAAGAATTCCGTAAAACTCCAGTCCAATTTTTGATTTATGAAGTAGATGCTCAATCCAACGGATAGGAGCATAAAGGCAGTCTGCAAGGTGTCCGTCCAAACAATAGTTTTTATTCCACCTCTAAAAGTATATATCCATATTAATAAAATAGAGAGAATTACGGTAATCTCAAAGGGTACGCCCAACTCGTCAAAAACAAACTGCTGCAAAACAATAGCGACTAAAAAGAGCCTAAAAGCGGCGCCTAAAACCCTAGAAATAAAGAAAGATATGGCTCCCACTTTATAACTTACAGTTCCAAATCGCTTTTTTAAATACTCGTAGATAGAGGTTACATTAAGCTGATAATAGATGGGGAGCAGGATGAAGGCTATAACAAAATAACCTGCCAGATAGCCAAACACAACTTGCATATAACTGAATTCCGAAGCCTCTACCCATCCGGGTACCGAGATGAACGTAACCCCGGAAAGTGAGGCGCCCACCATACCAAAAGCAACCAAGTACCAAGGAGAAGATTTTCCTGCTTTAAAAAAATCAACATTGGAGTCGTTTTTTCCCGTAAAATAAGAGATCAATAAAAGCAAGAGAAAATAAGCACCTATTAAGATCAGGATGTGAGTGGCGGTCATGTAATAAAATTTCAAACCAAAGTACAAAAAGTAAAAATAGTACGTAATTTTGTGTCTATGGATTTTTCATCTAAGCTTCTTGAGAATGCCGTTTACGAAATGTCGCAATTGCCAGGTATTGGTAAGCGCACGGCACTTCGTTTGGTACTTCATTTACTTAAGCAGCCTAAAGAACAGACAGAAAGACTTTCAAATGCGTTATTAAATTTGCGCAGCGAAATAAAATTTTGTGAGAACTGTCATAATATTTCGGATGTGGCCGTATGTGAAATTTGTGCCAATCCTAAGCGCGATAGAAGTTTGGTTTGTGTAGTTGAGGACATTCGCGATGTTATGGCCATAGAAAATACAAGCCAATATAAAGGCTTATACCACGTTCTTGGTGGTAAAATATCGCCTATGGAGGGTATAGGCCCGCAAGATCTAACAATTGGTTCTTTGGTAGATAAAGCAAGAAAAGGAGAGGTCAAGGAGTTTATTTTTGCGTTGAGTTCTACCATGGAGGGCGATACGACCAATTTTTATATTTACAAGCAATTAAAAGGTCTGGATATTAATACCTCTACAATTGCCAGAGGAATAGCCGTGGGCGATGAGTTGGAATATGCAGATGAGGTTACTTTAGGACGAAGTATTTTAAACCGAATTCCGTTCGAAGGCTCTTTAAAAGCGAATTAAAAATATAGTAAGTTTAATAAATAGGCGTTTTTTTTGGTATTTTTGCGACCAAATTAGCTTAAAAGCAGAATAAAATAAGAATATGTCAAAGTTTGAACTGAAATTACCGAGAATGGGTGAGAGTGTTGCAGAAGCAACCTTAACCACTTGGTTGAAAGAAGTTGGGGATACTATTGAATTGGACGAACCTATTTTTGAAATAGCTACGGACAAAGTAGATTCAGAGGTTCCAAGTGAGGTGGAAGGTGTTTTGGTGGAAAAACTTTTTGATGTAGATGATGTAATCAAAGTGGGTGATACCGTAGCGATTATTGAAACAGAACAGTCTGCTGGTGTTGCCAATCCAAAGGCCCAAAGTGAACCGGTTGCAGCATCAAACGGTACTGAGAAATCGGTAGACATGGTAGAGGAAACCGTAAAAGTTGCCAAAGAAGTGGTAAGTGCTCCGGTGCATCATGCTCAAAAATCATCCAGTGAACGTTTCTATTCTCCATTGGTGAAAAATATAGCCAAACAAGAAGGTATTTCTGAAGCAGAACTAGATGCTATAGAGGGTACGGGAAATGACGGTCGTGTTACCAAAAATGATATTCTGGCTTATTTAGAAGATGGTTCTTCCAAAAAGGCCACGCAGCCAGTAGAGGAAGCTTCCGTTTCAAAAATGAAACCGGCTTCGACAGCAAATAATAGTGCTTCTGAGGTTGAGGCGGCCAATGGCTCTGAACCAAAACAAGTAGGAGATGGTGAGGTTGTTCCGTTGTCGCGGATGGGTAAATTAATCGCCAAACATATGGTGAATAGTGTTTCTACTTCTGCACACGTTCAAAGTTTTATTGAGGTAGACGTTACCAAAATTGTCAACTGGAGAAATAAGGTTAAGAATGCCTTTGAGAAGAGGGAAGGTGAAAAGTTAACTTTCACACCAATCTTTATGGAGGCCGTGGCAAAGGCCCTTAAGAAATATCCGCTAATGAATATCTCGTTAGTTGGTGATACGGTCATAAAGAAAAAGAATATAAATATAGGAATGGCGGCAGCTCTGCCAGACGGAAACCTTATTGTTCCCGTAATCAAAAATGCAGATCAATTGAATTTGGTTGGTATGGCCAAAGTGATAAATGATTTGGCATCTAGAGCTAGAGAGAACAAATTAAAGCCAGACGAGATTCAAGATGGGACATATACGGTTACTAATGTAGGTACTTTTGGGAGTGTTTTTGGTACGCCAATAATTAACCAACCTCAAGTAGGTATACTTGCATTGGGTGCTATTCGCAAGATTCCATCTGTTATAGAAACTCCCGAAGGAGATTTTATAGGAATAAGAAGTAAAATGTATCTCTCTCATAGTTATGACCATAGGGTTGTAAATGGTGCATTAGGCAGTATGTTCGCAAAAGCGGTGGCAGATTATTTAGAGGCTTGGGATGTAGATAGGGAAGTGTAAAGTGTTTCTTTAACACTTTTTTGGTACGGCATTCTTACTTAAAAAGCATATTTCTTTAAAATCCGCAAATTATTTCGGTTTTTTAATGAGCTTTCGCTATTAGTAGATTAATAGTCTTATTTTCATGCGATAGATAAGTAACCATCAGGCCTTCCAACCAACAATGCCAAATAGAAATTTTAAAACGTCCCCAAGACGAATTCTAAATTCGCTCTGTTTTCTTTTATTTACAACTCCTATTTTAATCTTTGCACAAGAGGAGGTAGAGGATAAAGAAGTAAAAGCTCCCTTAAAATTATATATAGATTGTAACTGCGAAAAGAATTATCTGAGGCAGGAAATCAACTACGTGAATCACGTTCGTGACCAGGGACAAGCCAATGTTAAACTTTTTATTTATGACATTGCCAATGGTAGTGGTGGGCGTACGTATATGCTGGAGTTTGAGGGTGTGGACGATTATAAGGACATTTTTGGGAAACTTACGTACGATAGTACTGCTAGCATGACGGATGATGACGTTCGTAAAGGACTTTTAAGAAAGGTGCAGTCAGGACTTCTGCAGTATGTTCTTGAGTCAGATCTTGCGGAAAATATCACTTATACGGTAAATAAAGATGGACTTGGTGAGATTCAAGAGGTGGATTTTAGGGATCCCTGGAATAATTGGATTTTTGAAGTCTACGGAGAGGCTAAGTTAAAAAGGGAATCTAGCCGAAAGGAATTTGAATACGAATTGGGTTTTCAAAGTGATCATGTAACGGAAAAATTAAGAATTCGTAGTGATGTACAGCTCAATCAGGCCAATAAGGAATTTGTGAAAGATGATGAGACTTTTACGAGCGAGCGCTTTAGGTACTCTGCCGATGGTAGTATTGTTGCAAGTCTTTCAGACCATTGGTCGGCCGGTATTTTTGGAGGGGTACAACATAATACTTTTACAAATATAGACTTCAAATATTACGCTACACCGGCTATAGAGTATAATATTTACTCCTATAAGGAAGTGCTTCGTAGAGAAATTGTTTTTGCCTATAAAATTGGCTATTTGCATAACGATTATATTGAGCCTACTATTTTTGAGAAAGAAACAGAAGGTGTGTTCAACCATTCGTTAGATGTACAGGTAAGGTATCGTCAGCCTTGGGGCAATGTCTATGCGCACCTAAGAGGTTCCACCTTTTTAAATGACTTTGCAAAAAATAGAATTCAGTTGAACGGAAGTTTTTCAGTTAGATTATTGAAAGGTTTGGCAGCACGGTTTTCGGGCAGGTTTGAGGTAATTCGTGATCAAATTAACCTGCCGGCAGGAGACGCCTCTTTGGAGGACGTATTACTGCAACAAAAACAAATTGCTACAGATTTTGAAACCAGCCTTAGTGTTGGACTTAGTTATACTTTTGGTTCGGCTTTTAACAATGTTATAAATACAAGATTATAACTGCATTTTTTCTTATTAAGAAAAGTATGGATATGTTTTCATGAACCCTGTTAAAGATTATCTTTGTTAAAAAAAAATTGCTAAAAACATGGAGCTTAATCTCACGCGTCCCATTTGTTTTTTTGATTTGGAAACCACGGGAACGAATGTTGCCAAAGACCGAATTGTAGAAATATCTGTTTTAAAAGTTTATCCTAACGGGAATAAAGAAAGCAAGACTTGGTTGGTGAATCCAGAGATGGAAATACCTGAAGAGGTGGTTGCTATACATGGTATTTCAAATGAAAAAGTGGCCAACGAGCCAACTTTTAAGGAGCTTTCCAGGAGCATTTATGCTATGATAAAGGATTGTGATTTGGGCGGGTTTAATTCTGACCGTTTTGATATTCCGCTGTTGGCTGAAGAAATGTTGCGGGCTGAACTGGACTTTGATATGAAGAGTATGGTTTCCATAGATGTGCAGACCATATTTCATAAAATGGAAAAGCGCACTTTAGTGGCAGCATACAAATTTTATTGCGACAAAGACCTTACAGATGCCCATAGTGCAGAAGCGGATACGCTAGCAACATATGAGGTGTTATTGTCTCAATTGGATAAATATCCGGAGCTAGAGAACAATGTAAAAAAACTAGCGGAATTCTCTACTCATCGCCAGTTTGCAGATTTTGCAGGCTTCTTAGGGTATGATGAAGATGGTGCTGAGGTTTTTGCGTTTGGCAAGCATAAAGGCAGAAAAGTGTTAGATGTACTAGAGAAGGAACCCGGCTACTTCGGGTGGATTCTAAATGCCGATTTTCCCTTGTACACAAAAAAGGTGCTGACACAAGTAAAGTTGAGTCAGCTAAACAATAAGTTAGGTTAGAAAAGTTTAAAAAGGTATTGATGAAAATTATCTGTATCGGTAGAAACTATACGGAGCATATAGAGGAATTGGCCAATGAGAGGCCTGATGAACCTGTAGTATTTATTAAGCCAGATTCTGCAATCTTACCCAAAGAACAGGATTTTTATATCCCTGAATTTTCTGAAGATGTGCATTATGAGGTTGAAGTGCTCGTGAAAATTAAGAAAGTAGGAAAGCATATAAACGAAAAGTTTGCCCACAACTATTATGACGAAATAGGTTTGGGTATAGATTTTACCGCTAGGGACCTGCAATCAAAATTAAAAGCAAAAGGTTTGCCTTGGGAAAAAGCAAAGGGTTTTGATGGTGCGGCGGTCATAGGGGAGTGGCTTCCCAAAACAGATTTCAAGGATTTGAATAATATAAACTTCTCTTTGTTAAAGAATGAAAGAGAAGTGCAAAAGGGGAATACTGGTCTCATGCTCTGGAAGATAGATGAGCTTGTTTCTTATGTTTCCCAGTTTTTTATGTTAAAAAAAGGTGATGTAATTTTTACAGGAACACCTGCCGGTGTTGGAAGAATTGAAGCAAATGACTACCTTTCAGGTATTCTGGAGGGTCGTGAACTTTTTCACTTAAAAGTAAAATAATGATTTACAATCTTGATAAGATCAACGAGATGGCTGAAGGAGATGAAGATTTCATCAATTCTGTTATTTCAGTATTTTTAGAAGAGGTGCCGCAAGATCTTGAAGATCTTGAAATCGCGCTTAACGAGCAAAACCATGACCAGGTTTATAAATTGGCTCATAAAATTAAGCCCAATGTTGATTTGTTGGGTATGGAGCAAACTCGTGCTGCAGCCCTACAGATAGAGACTTTGGGGAAAGCGGAAGCAAATATGTCTGAGATACAAGTGGTTTTTCCTTTGCTGAAAAAAGACATATATCAGGTGGTAGCCGAGCTAAAAAAAGATTTCAATATCTGATGCTCGCTGAGATTATTACCATTGGCGACGAAATTTTAATCGGTCAGATTGTTGATACCAACTCGGTTTTTATTTCCAAAGAACTTAATAAAATTGGCGTATCTGTTTATCAGATTACCTCAGTTCAAGATGATAGGGAACATATTCTTCAAGCCTTAGAAGATGCTAGAAAGAGGGTTCAGGTTGTTATTATAACCGGAGGTCTGGGCCCCACCAAAGATGATATTACAAAACATACCCTTTGTGAATTTTTTAATGACACTTTGGTAGAAGATGCTGGTGTTCTTGCCCATGTAGAAGAACTTTTTAAAAAGTATATTACCTCCACGCCCATATCGGATATCAATAGAAAGCAAGCTTTAGTTCCTTCTAAGGCTACAGTTTTGCACAATACCTTTGGTACAGCACCGGGCATTTGGATAAAAGAAGGCGGAGTGGCCTTTGTTTCGCTTCCCGGAGTGCCTTATGAAATGAAG
>NZ_RCNR01000062.1 GCF_009725985.1 Zobellia amurskyensis | reverse complement strand
ACAGTCAAACCATTTGATAGCTTCATTAAACAAATCAAAAAAAATAAACATTACCGCAACAAATCCTGGTCCACGTGGTGGAATATGGTCAAAAATCAATTTTCAGAAAAAAGAAATAATTGTAATAGCCGGTTCTGATGTACAAGGTCTTCAATATGCCATTTATGATTATTCAAAAGAAATTTTAGATATAGACCCTTTGCAATATTGGACAGGTAAAGAGATAATCCCAAAGACATCTATTGATCTTTTTGATTTTACAAATAGAACAATTGCTCCTCCAATAGTACCGCTGCTTTGTTACTTTGAGAATGATGTTGATGAGCTGGCCAATTATAGGGGAGACCTTCTAGAATATGACTGGGAGAGCTATACGGAAATGATTAACTCGTTGGTGCGATTACGATATAATGCTATTCAAATTTTTGATATGCTCGGGCGTCCAGAATTTTTCATTCGTCCTGAATATAAGGAGTTAACGGATTATAAAGTAAATGTTGCTTATGTTGAAAAAATGATAGACTACGCGCAAAAAAAAGGTATGAAGGTGGCGATAGATTTTGCGCTTGGCTATCAGATACACCCCATGTCTGCCGATAAGGCTACATGTTGGAAAGATTATAAAGAAGATTGGATAACTGCATGGCGTTATTATTTAGAGAAAACCCCACTTCGTAAAACAGATATTTTTATATTGCGGCCTCGCCACCAGGTATGGGATTGGGAGTACGAAAGCAGTTGTGGAGAAGAAAAAATAGCCGTTTTTAATGAGGTATACAAAGCTTTTGGAGATTTGGTAGATGAGAATAAGCCAAATGCAGACAAAGTTTTAGTCTGCTATTCTGATGGCATGGAAATGTGGAACGATGGGTTTAGACCTCCAAAAGATTGGATTGTAGCTTGGTCTGATCATGGTTTTGGAGATTTTGAGCATTTACCCAATACCACGGATGGTTATAGTTTTGGTACATATATGCACGCAGGTTATTGGCTGAATCATACAGTACACAATCCTTACCCGGAGAAAGTAGAGACAGTAATGAAGGACATGTTCCATACCTATGATGCCGATAAGTTTTGTTTGGTGAATGGGCAGAATTTTAGACCCTTTTTATTGAATTTAGAAGCTTATTCTGAGGTTTGCAATAATCCAGATAATTTTGAAGCTTCATCTTTTTATCAAGAATGGACCAAACGCTATTTTAATGATTCTAGTTCCCAACATGCAATAGCTTCAATGAAATCTTTGCACGAAGCTCAAAAGGAACGAATTGGTTATGTGCAGCACCTTTGGGAAATAAGAGAGGCAATATCCTACTTATCGGATAGTCCAATTCAGAGACCGGGAAAATCTCCCGTTCCTCATGATTACAAAAGAGTTGAAAATGACCTTGAACATGTAAAAGTCGTTGAAGAATTGATAGACCTTTCAGCTCAAGAGGCAAGTAAAGGATTGAAGGCTGCTACAGAAAATAAAGTTTTCTACCATGATTACATCTATTTGCCTACAGTGCTATATCAAGATTTGATTCGTTTTGAACGTACGTTACACCAGATGTCCGTTTTAAAAAAACAGTATGAAGATGCTCCAACCACTACATTACTTTCGGAGATAAAAGCTTTGTTACCAAAAGCGAAATTGCAGCTAGAACAAATTTATCAAAATAGAAAAAGTGGTGATAAAGCCATAAAATGGGATAATTGGTACAACCCAGAAATAAGAAGACCTAATAATGGATTTCCAACTTTTGAAATGTTGGAGAAGATTACATCAAACCTCAATTCAAAAAGCTAAAGAAACGTATTCTATGAGTTTATTTTCAAAAATTCCTTATTACGGAATCTATATTGCACTAGCAGTTGTACTCTCTTCTTGCGAGTCAAAAGTAGAGACAAAAACAACGGTTAAGGCTGTAGAACCTGTAGATTTAGTTTTTCCGCAACTGGATACTGAAAATTCAAGATGGTTTTTCTTTTCATCTGCCAGTAGGCCTTTGGGAATGGTAAACCTTAGTCCAGATACAGAAGTAGATGGTGCTTGGGGTAGCGGTTACCGATATAAGGTTGATACGGTTCAAGGGTTTAGTCATATTCACGCTTGGCAACTTTCCGGTTTATCCGTTATGCCCGTTACAGTAGATGAGTCTAGTGCAAAATCAATATACACTGATTTTAAATCAAAATTCAGTCATGACAAGGAAAAAATTTCTCCAGGATATCACTATGTGGAACTAGAAAAGTATGATATAAATGTTGAGCTTACAAGTACCACTAGGGTAGGGTTGCATAAATATTCCTTTCCGAAGAAAGAAAAAAGGTCGGCTATACTGTTTAATTTAAACGGCATGCTAGGGCCTAACGAAAACACGAATGGAATACTCGAGCAAATAGATGGAAAATCCTTAAAAGGCGAACTTACTATTGCCGAAACAAGTAGAAGGCCAAAGCCTACAAAACTGTTTTTTGCGATAGATTTAAATTCGGAAATAGCTTCCATAGAAAAAGATGATAACACCGGAAACTATTTGGTTTTTCTTAAAGAAGGTGCGGATGAAGTTCTTATGAAAGCTGGCATTTCATATACTTCGTTTGAAAATGCTAGAGGCAATATTGATGCGGAATTGCAACATTGGGATTTTGATAAAGTGGTTACAGATTCTAAAAAGCAATGGAACGGACTGTTAAACCGAATAAAAGTGGAAGGCGGTACAGAAATGGCTCAAAAAAGATTCTACACAGATTTATGGCACGGCTTACAAGGCCGTAGGATTATTAGTGATGTTAACGGAGCCTATCCGGATAATACAGGGGAATCTTTTAGAGTTGGTCAATTACCGCTTAATGAAAACGGAAAACCTAAATTCAACCATTACAACTCGGATTCATTTTGGGGGGCACAGTGGACGTTGAATACGCTGTGGGGTTTGGTTTACCCTGATGTTATGCAGGAATTTGTGCATTCTATGCTGCAATATTATGAGGATGGTGGAATGGTGCCTAGGGGGCCTTCCGGAGGAAACTATACTTATGTTATGACCGGAGCATCTTCTACGCCGTTTATAGTGAGTGCAATTCAAAGGGGATTAATTACTGAAGATTTGAACCATATTTATGAGGCCTTAAAGAAAAATCATATGTCTAATGGTATCATGGCCAAAGCTGGTTATGAGCACAACACTGCTATTGGTGGTGGCCTTGAATATTATTTGAAGAACGGATACGTACCTCACCCCATACCGGAAGGTAAATTTGGCGGGCACCAAGATGGGGCAAGTATGACCATGGAATATGCTTATCAAGATTGGACACTAGCGCAGTTGGCAAAAAAGCTAAGAAGAACGGAAGACTATGACTATTTTCTAGAGCGTTCGCAGAATTATAAAAATGTGTTCGATACTTCTATTGGGTGGATGAGGCCTAAAAATGTTGCCGGCAAGTGGCAAGAAAATTATAGTCCTTACGAACACGAAAATGGATTCATAGAGTCTAATGGAGCGCAATCAACTTGGTTTGTGCCGCATGATCAGGAAGGGCTTGCCGAGTTAATGGGAGGGAAACCCGAAGCTGTAGAAAAACTGAACGAACAATTTAAAACAGCAGAAAAGTTAGGTTTTACGGCTGGTAACTCGCATTCACAAGAATTGCATCCTGAGTACCGTAACATACCTATTAATTACGGAAACCAACCATCTATACAGACCGCTTTTATTTTTAATAAATTAGACAGACCGGACCTAACGCAATATTGGTCTAGACAAGTGGCAAATACTGTTTTTGGTGGACTTTCACCGGCTACAGGGTATAATGGTGATGAGGATCAGGGTCTAATGGGTAGCTTGGCGGTATTAATGAAGATAGGTCTATTTCAAATGAATGGGGGAACCGAAGAAAATCCTAAATACGAATTTGGAAGTCCAAGTTTTGATAAAGTAAGTATCAGTCTTCAGAACGGAAAAAGTTTGATTATAAATTCGCCTGGTGCAAGCAGTGGTGATATTTATGTAAAAAGTATAAAGTTGAACGATTCACCGTATGAAAAATATCATATTACCCATGATTTAATTACTAGTGGTGTCACCTTAAATTTTGAAATGATTGCGGATGAGCCTGTAGTAGAATAAATGTGAATGAACTTGGAGTTGATTTTTAAAACCCTAAATTGTAATTGCAACTCAAAAACCAATGGGCTACCGATTAACATGCGTTTTCTGGTTTATCTTCTCTATCTGGGGACTGTGTGCTCAATCATTAAAATTTGAGCATTATAATGACGCTAGTGGTATTTCACATAATTCGGTAAGGCACATTGTTCAGGATAATGAGGGTTTTCTTTGGTTTGGGACATTTTCGGGCCTTAATCGTTTTGACGGGTATGAATTTAAATCTTATACCAGTGTGTCGCCATCGGAAAACACCATTCCCAATGATGATATTACAGCGCTAGAATTTAATAAAGAAGCGAACCAACTCTGGATTGGAACTCGAAATGGGCTTACGCTTCTTGATTTAAACACTTATAAATTCAAAGTTTTCTTACCTGACGCCAATAAATCGGGGTCATTGCAGGATAAAGAAATTAGATCTGTTCATATAGATTCTTTTAAAAGAGTCTGGGTTGGTACTAGAGATCAAGGTTTATTTGTTTATGACCCCAAAAAAGAAGACTTCAGTAAAGTGCCGTTAGAAGGTTTCACCTATGTAAAAGAAATTTTTGAAGATTCTAAAGGTCGGTTGTGGATTGGTAGCTATGGTAATGTAGGAGTAGCTAGGATTTCTTTGGATAATCTAGGGTCAATCGTTCAAATAAAACAATATTCTTTATCGGCTCAAAATGCAAACGAGCCCAATCCTTATGTGAATTTCATTTATGAAGACCATAAGTCGGATATTTTTGCGGGCAGTAGAAATGGATTGTACAAATTAGATGTAAACGAAGACCGTTTTCAAAACCTTTTTATTGAAGATTCAGAAACAAGGGATAAGCTAGGACCTTATTTTATATCGATTGCTAAAGCTTACAACGGAAAATATTGGTTGGGAACTTTAGGCGGTATATTGCAAGTTGATGAATTAGAGGATGTTCAGAAACAACAGTATGACTGGTATTTCTCAGAATTGTCAGATGACGATTCTTTAGTCGATAATTTGGTTTCCGCCCTTTATTTTGATGCCTCAGGCGTACTTTGGGTAGGAACGGAGGAAGGGCTTGATAAATATGACCCCTACGAGAACCAGTTTAAATATAACACTTCAATAAGTCGGTTTATAGACAACCAAATACCTCGTATAAGGGATTTTTCCAAAACGTTCGATGATAAAATAATTATAGCTACAAGGCATAACGGTTTATTCATTTCGGAAGGAGAGCAGTACAAGCCTCTATACCATACGCAAAAAGATATTGCAAGTATGTATTCCCCAGATGGGAAATTATTCTATTGTGGTCTGTGGAATGGAAAAATATTGGTTTTTGACTACCTGAACAAAACAGAGAAAGTAATAAATGTTGGCTTTGAACATGCTCCTATTTTGGCATTTGAGCCTATGGGTAATAACCAAATGATAGTTGCCTCTCATGGGGAAGGCGCTGTTATTATTGACCAAAAGACGAAAAAAGTGGTTAACTCGTATGGCAACTTGTTGCCTGGAATAGATGTTAATTCCATAAAGGTTAGTGAGGATAATAAGATTTGGTTTGCTACCCAGATGGGCGTCTTTTGTTATGATAGACAATCAATGAAAGTTAAGGCGTATGAAGCTCAACCGGATGGCGAGGTCGGTTTGCCTCATAATAACGTAAGTGATATTGCTATTGATGAATCTGGTAAAATTTGGGCAGCCACCAGAAAAGGATTGTGTTACTATGACTCGGTATTGGATAATTTTTCGCCTATAGAAGATATTGATGGATTAAAAAATAGATGGATTACGAATCTCGTATCTAGAAAAGACGGCTTTCTTTGGTTGAACATGAACAATAATAATTTGGGCAAGTATGATATTATATCCAAAGAATTGAAATTATATCATACAGAAAGTGGTAACAGGCTGGATATTTTTAGCACCAGAGGGTTTTATTATGCAGATGACAAACATATGTATCTTGGTGGAAAAGAGGGGGTTATTGCTTTTTCTCCAAAGGAGCTTTCTGTTAATGAGTATGCGCCAGAACCAGTAATTACAAATATACGGGTACAAAATAAAGCAGTTGAAATTGGTTCGGTGGTTAACGGGCAACAAATACTTAAATCAGATTTAAACTTAGATAGAAATCTGGTTCTAGAAAATACCAATAAAAATTTTTCACTCACTTTTTCCAGTCCGTCTTACGTAAACGGGAGACAAAATAGATACAGCTATATTTTGGAAGGATTTGATGAAAATTGGAACACCGTAGATGTAAGGCAACGAACCATACAGTACACAAATTTATTTTCTGGCGATTATGTATTTAAGGTAAAAGCTATGAACAGTCATGGTGTATGGAGTGGTGTTTCTGAGTATCAGATAGAAATACTACCTCCCTTTTGGTTTACGTACAAGGCACTCTTTATTTTATTGCTGATCCTAGCTTTAGCATTTTATCTTATACGTAAGCAGATAAGAGGGCGCATTGTTTTAAAACAACAGTGGTTGATGGAAAAAGTAAAACGAGAACGCGATGAAAAATTGAACAATGAAAAACTGCGGTTTTTTACTAACATATCCCACGAACTCAGAACACCGTTAACCTTAATTTTAGGCCCTGCCAAACAGTTGATTGAAGATGGCAAAGACTCAGGAAATTATTTTCAACAAAGCCGATATAATCTTATTCATCAGAACGCAAATAGACTATTGAATTTGGTCAACCAAGTATTGGATTTTAGAAGGGCCCAATCCGGAGAACTGCGTTTGAAAGTTACAAAAACCGATATTCTTCTATACACAAAAAACACCTTTCGCTCATTTGAAGAGTTGGCGGACGATAAAAAAATAAACTTCAATTTAATATGTGAGAACCAAGAGATTGAGGGCTATGTAGACCGAGATAAGTATGATAAAATGCTTTATAATCTACTGTCTAACGCATTGAAATTCACTCATATCTATGGCCATGTAGACCTTTTTATAGAGGTGAAAGAGGAGAACGACAAGCTTTATTTAGTGGTTGAAGTCAGTGATGATGGAATAGGGGTTCCTAAAGAAAGCCAAAAGAAAATTTTCTCCCGTTTTTACCAAGCTCCTAATAGCTCTAGTCTTAACACGGGTTCTGGTATAGGTTTATCATTGGTAAAAGCTTTAGCCAAATTACATAAAGGGGAAATAACCGTAGAAAGTGAACTAAATAAAGGCAGTGTTTTTACCTTGAAGCTTCCTATTGGACGAAATGCTTATGAGGATGATGAAGTTTTTGAGTATGAAAAAAGTCAGGTAGCGGAAGATTCCCCACAGCTAATCACGGCCAAAAAAATAATTCAAAGCACACATCTAAAAGAGCGCATATTAATCATAGAGGATAATGCGGAACTACGTAATTATCTGGTAGATTTTCTGTCTGATTATTATAAAGTATTTGAAGCGGAAAACGGAGAGAAGGGACTGGAGATTTGCTTAAACGTAAAACCGGCCATCTGTATCGCGGATATTATGATGCCGGTGAAAAACGGACTGGAATTTTGTAAAGCATTAAAAAATGATGCGGATATTAGCCATATTCCGGTAATTCTTTTGACGGCATTATCAGATAACGATGATAAAATAAAAGGCTATAGCTCTGGTGCTGATGGTTATTTGGTTAAACCGTTTGATCCATCCTTGCTGAAAACTAGGATTGAGAATATCATCAATTCTAGAAAAGAGTTAAAAAATAGATTTTCGGAAGAAATTGAGAGTCATGTGAATACACTAACCCATTCGCCCATAGATCAATCTTTCATGGAAAATTTAACAGAATTGATTCATAAGAATATTGGTAATAGTGAGTTAAATACATCCTTACTTTGCCAATCGTTAGGTATGAGTTCATCAAAATTATACCGAAAAGTAAAGGAACTTACAGATTTGGCCCCTAACGAATTTGTACGAACTATTAGATTAAAAAAATCGGCACAACTACTACGAACAAAAAAATATAATGTGTCCGAAGTCACAACGCTCATAGGGTTCAGTGACCCCTTGTACTTTAGCCGTTGCTTTAAAAAGCAATTTGGCTATCCACCCAGTCAATTAATAAAATAAATTAGGAGGCGATCTAATACGCTACATATTCCACAATTTCCAAGCCATAGCCAACAATGCCCACACGTTTGGTCTGAGGAGAGTTTGAAAGGATTCTCATTTTGGCAATATCCAAGTCATGGAGAATTTGTGCTCCAATACCAAAATCACGAGCATCCATATCAATTTTTGGTGCTTTTTGAATTCCTTTTTTCTGTAGCTCTTTCAATTCGGCCAATCGGGATAAAAGATTCAATGATTCCGAGTCTTGGTTAATGAAAACAATAGCACCTTTTCCTTCCTTATCTATTGCCTTGAACATATCTTCAAGCTTAGCATCGGGATTATTGGTAAGGGTACCTAGAATATCATTATTGACCAAGGTAGAATTAATACGGGTCAAAACTTTTTCGGATTTAGTCCACGCCCCCTTTGTCAGTGCAATATGTATGTGATTATTGGTGGTTTGTTGGTAAGCACGTAGACGAAACCTTCCAAAACGCGTGTCTATATCAAAATCTTCTTTTTTGGCGATAAGGCTATCGTGCTCCATTCTATAGGCGACCAAATCTTCTATAGAAACGATTTTAAGGTCAAATTTTTTGGCAACCTCTATTAACTGGGGCAAGCGGGCCATGCTCCCGTCTTCATTCATTATTTCTACAATATAACCAGCGGGCTGTAAACCTGCTAATCTGGCAAAATCAATAGCGGCCTCTGTATGGCCGGTTCTACGCAATACACCACCTTCTCTGGCCACAAGTGGAAAAATGTGTCCAGGACGAGCTAAATCATGAGGTTTTGTGGCGCTGTCAGTCAAGGCAAGTACAGTTTTGGCTCTATCTGAAGCTGAAATACCGGTTGTTACGCCGCCACCACGTAAATCTACGGAAACGGTAAAAGCGGTTTCCATAGGATCCGTATTGTTATTAACCATCATGTGAAGTCCTAAGTCTTTACATCTACCTTCGGTTAGTGGCGCACATATAAGGCCTCTACCGTGGGTAGCCATGAAGTTGACTGTCTCAGGTGTTGCCAACTCGGCAGCAGCTAGAAAATCACCTTCGTTTTCGCGATTTTCATCGTCAACAACAATAATGACTTTACCTTTTCTAATTTCATCAATGGCTTCCTCAATAGTATTCAGTTGAATTTTCTTTTCCATATCGGTAATCATTCTTCTTCAGTTTTGTCTTTTTTAGAGAAAAGACGTTTGACAAGGTCAATAACATTTCCAAAATTCATCATACCCTGGTCTGCTGTGGCCTGACGTGTTAAATAAATACCTAAAGGTAGCATAACCATCGAAGATAGCCATGCGCCTATAATAGGATGTATATTTCCTTTGTAACTATAGTTTTCGGCAAAAACACCTAAAAAGTAATAAACCAAGAATAGTAAAATAGCAACTACCATAGGAAGACCTATACCTCCTTTTCGGATAATAGCTCCTAACGGTGCTCCTACAAAAAACAAGATAATGCAGGAAAGGGCCAAAGCATATTTTTCATGTAATGAGAAAATGTGACGACGGTGAATTTCGTAACGCTTATCCAATTCTTGCTTTTTCCCTTCTATAGAGGTCATAATGTTCGAAACCGAGTTCTTAGCCGCGTTCATGACCTGTACTTTTTGCCAGTCTTTGAACAATGATATGATTTCCTTAGGTGGCGTTTTTTCTTCTGAATTAATAGGAGTATCTGCTATTGAAAGTGAATCGATTTTGACTCCCTCTTTGGTTTCTACTGTATCAACCGCATTTTTAGATACTGTATTGCTAGAAGCCTCTTTCTCTCGTAACAGATTCATTTTTTCAGTGGCAGCCGTATCCTTTGGTGTAAGGGGAATAAATGCGCCCATGCGATACACAATATTTTTTGAAAATGCTTGGACGATTCTGCGGTTGTCCGTCTCAATAGAATCCATATCTTTTATTAATCGGGAGACATTTTTCATTTTCTCACGATTAGATACATTTTCTTCTTCAAGGTCTTGCTCCATTTCCGGAATTTCTATGTTCATCCGGTAAATTTCAAAATAGCTATTGGTAAAAGGGTACTTGCGTTTTTCTGTACTTTTTTTCTTATCCATGTCACGATAATCATGACCGTCACGAAGTACCAATTGAATAAGTTCCGAATCTTCACTACTGATAAGTTCACCCGTTTTTGCCTTGATTACGGTGCTGTTGACATTGGCAGGAGTTTTCTGGTGAATGATTACATTCTTTAGAAAGCGGTCTTTCTCACCATACTTTTCATCTACTTTTATACTCATGCCCTCAAAATCACTAAACACCCCTTTTTCAATAGCTGCCGCGGGCTTTACCTTTGCAATGTTACGGCGCATGTTGTAGATTTTCTGCTCGGAAGCAGGTATGACACTATTTGCAAAATAGAAGGTAACACCGCCCAAAACAACCATAAAGATAATCAGGCTAAGCATGGAGCGCTGTAGGGATATACCCGAAGCTTTCATTGCAGCAAATTCATAATTTTCCGCAAGGGTTCCAAACGTAAGAATAGAGGCTAAAATAACGGTTAGCGGTAAAACCTTTTCCGTTAAGCTGGGCATCATGTAGAAGAAAAATTTTCCTATGATACCAATATCCAGACCTTTTCCGGCAAAATCATCAATGAACAACCATATCGTCTGAAATATGAAGATGAACATCAATATTACGAACGAACTCAAAAAATTATAAAGGAACCGCGATAATATATATCGGTCTAGAATTCTCAATGTGGCAATATTAGTTTTTTACTATGTAGTACCCGTCTTTTTTGTACTTCGCCTCATCAAAAGTAAATAAGGTTTTTGACAAAGGTTGGTCCGTTTTGAAAGAATTAACGGTAAAGGTAGAGGTAGTCCCATTTTTACCGGTTTCTATCAGCTTGTAAATATGCTTTGTTTCCACATCAATGCCCAATAAAATGGTCTTTATTTCAGAGTCGGTATCAATAGGGGTAAGTTTCACATATTGAATTTTTCTGCCATTCACGTTCTGAAGAATATCCATTTCATAATTGTGTCCTTCTCTGTAAAAAGTCAACATTTTTGCAGGTGTCAACGCATTTTCATCCTCTGACTTATCTTCAATGGTCACCTCTTCGTTCTCCGGTATAATGGTGTACACCTTAGATCCATCAAACAACTGGGTCGTACCAAAGATATTGGCAATGTATTTATCACCTTGCAATGTGACTTCACCTCGGGTTTCTTGGTTTATACCAGCCTCGGCATTGTTGAGTACGTATTTAAAATCGACATAGATATTGTCATAGCTTTTTACCTTAGTATACACGTCTTCTAATAATGCTTTTGCTTTTTCGGAATTCTGTGCAAAAGTTACGTTGGATAGTAATACAAGGGTAAGTACTAAAATAATCTTTTTCATTTCACTGTTTAAGTTAATAGTTCTAACTATGAGCGTTCGTTGCTTAATAGTTGATCAAGGGCTACAAGGTCTGGTACCAATACCTGTCTTGCTTTACTTCCTTCAAACGGACCAACGATACCGGCTGCTTCTAACTGATCTACGATACGGCCTGCACGGTTGTAACCCAATTTCATTTTTCTTTGGATCAGAGATGCGGAACCTTGCTGTGCTGTTACGATAACTTCGGCGGCATCACGGAAAAGGGCATCTCTGTCCGCTATATCAACATCAATACTTGTGCCAGAATCCTCGCCCGAATATTCTGGCAGTTCGTGAGCATTAGGGTAGGCGCGTTGAGAGCCTATGTATTCTGTAATTTTAGCTACTTCAGGAGTGTCAACAAAAGCACATTGAATACGGGTAACATCGTTTCCTTGCGTGTACAACATGTCACCACGGCCAATTAACTGGTCAGCTCCTTGAGCGTCTAATATAGTTCTTGAATCTATTTTAGAGGTTACCCTAAATGCAATCCTGGCAGGGAAATTCGCCTTGATAATACCCGTAATAACGTTTACCGAAGGTCTTTGTGTTGCAATAATCAAGTGAATACCAATAGCTCTTGCCAACTGTGCCAAACGAGCAATGGGTGTTTCTACCTCTTTACCGGCAGTCATAATTAAATCTGCAAATTCATCTATTACCAATACAATGTATGGTAAAAACTTATGTCCGTCATTGGGGTTCAACTTACGGGCTTTAAATTTTACGTTGTACTCCTTAAGGTTACGTACCTGGGCATGTTTTAAAAGTTCATACCTGTCATCCATTTCAATACAAAGAGAATTCAAGGTGTTGATTACCTTTGCATTATCGGTAATAATAGCTTCTTCCGAATCTGGCAATTTGGCCAAAAAGTGTCTTTCTATCTTGTTGTAGATGGAAAGTTCTACTTTTTTAGGATCTACTAGGATAAATTTCACCTCAGCAGGATGCTTTTTATAAAGAAGCGATGTCAGTACCGCATTCAATCCTACAGATTTACCTTGACCAGTAGCTCCCGCCATTAAAAGGTGAGGCATTTTTGCTAGGTCTACTACAAAAGTTTCGTTACTAATAGTCTTACCGAAAGCTATTGGCAGTTCCATTTCGGCTTTTTGGAATTTGCTGGAAGCGATTACGGATCGCATAGAAACGATAGTCGCATTTTTGTTAGGTACTTCTATACCAATAGTTCCTTTTCCGGGAATAGGCGCAATGATACGAATACCCAAGGCTGCAAGTGAGAGGGCAATATCATCTTCTAAGTTTTTGATTTTAGAAATCCGTACACCAGCATCGGGTACAATTTCATAGAGCGTTACCGTTGGACCAATTGTCGCTTTAATTTGCGAAATACCAATTTTGTAGTTTTTAAGGGTCTCTACAATCTTATTTTTGTTTTCTTCAAGTTCTTCTTGATTAATGGTGATGCCACCCGTAACACCATGTTGGTCTAAAAGTTCTATGGTCGGAAATTTGTAATTGCCAAGTTCAAGAGTAGGGTCAAACTCCCCAAAATCTTCAACCAGTTTGTTAGCAATATTATCTGTTTCTTCCTGTTCCTCAACAATCTTCTCAACTTCCATTGAAAGTTCGTCTGTAGTTTCTTCCTCTACCGGAACTGTCACTTCAAAATCGTCTAAAGAAACCTCTTCCGTTTTTAAAGGTGGAATATCTTTTTTATGTGTGTAAGTATCAAGTACAATTGGTGCTTCAGGTTCTGTTTTCTTAATGGATTCCTTAACATCCCTGACAGCATCGGATGCTTCTTTTGAAGTCGATTTTAATTCGGATTTTAATGAAGTAGTCTTTTTTCGGAAAAAATGAGCCATTCCTTCAGGAGTAAAATGAAAGAAGCGTACAAGAATAAATACCAGTCCAAAAAGAAGAATGAGTACCACGCCTATGTTTCCTGTGTAGTCTCTTAGGAAGTCGTTCATTTCATAGCCTACAAGCCCACCTAATAATGGTTTGGTATCAGCAAGGAAACCTAGTGCTATAGATATCCAAATCATAAAAACGAGACCCCAAATCCATTTCTTTAGAAGCCCTTTTTTTTCTAAACTTAAAAAAAGATGAAGCCCGGTAATGCAAACCAAAACAGTTAGAATAATAGAAGCGACACCAAAACCTTTGTAAACAAAAAAGTGACTTACACTGGCCCCAAATTTATTAAGTAGGTTTTTGGCTTGTTCATTTCTATTGGCAAATTCGGACAATAGGCTTTGATCATCTTGCCATGTAAAATAAAAAGACACGAACGAAAAAAACAGAGCCATACTGAAGAGTATCAGCAAGCTTCCTATGATAATTTTGTTCTTTTTGGATACCACAAGACTAGCCTTCTTAGGGGGGGTCTTTTTTTTGGTTGTCGTTGTTTTCTTTTTGGCCATTACTTTTTTTCCACTGGATGCAAAAATACGTATTACGATGTTTTCGGAGTAGAGATTACGAAAAGTCTTTTCGTAATTATAACATACATACTCCTTATGAGGTGGTTATGGTTCTTTTGTTTGAATGTTTTCTACATCTAAATGTCCATCTAGAATGCGGTTCATATAATCCTGAACAAAGCCTTTTGCCATCTCGTCCATCTTTTTGGTTTTTAACGGATTTTTATCGGCAATGTTGTTCTCGAGTGCTTTATCCGAAATTTGATAAAGTCCCAAAGTATTTTCGTCATCACGAACTACAATAAGGCTATCCCTCATAAAAAGAAAGTTTGTACCTGTATGGGCTAGTGCGTAAGGCTTCTGAATCGTATCTGAAACAAGACTTCTTCCCCAACTTCTAAAAGGCTTTTGATATCCGGTTATGCTGGCTAGGGTAGGGTAAATATCTATTTGCTGAGCTAAGCTATGGTCTACACCATGGTATTTTCCGTTAGGGTCAAAAATGAGTATAGGTACCGCGTATCTGTTGGCAGTTTTCTGATAAGCCTCGTAATGGATTTGGTTGCCGTGGTCTGCGGTGATTATAAAAACAGTGTTCTTATACCAAGGTTTGTCCTCTATGGTCTTAAAGAATTGTTTTAATGCATAATCTGTATAGCCCACACATTGATGAATATCTAAATCGCCTTTAGGAAATTTTCCTTCGTACTTCTCAGGTACTTGGTAAGGTGCATGAGATGAAACCGTAAATATTGTTGAGAAAAACGGTTGTTGTTTCTCCGTTAATACTTGAGCAGTATATTGAAGAAAAGGTTCATCCCAAATTCCCCATATACCATCAAAATCATCATCATTATTATATTCGGTTTTACCATAGTAATGGTCATAGCCTAGAACGTTTCCAAAACCTAAAAATCCCATAGAACCGTTTGGGGCACCATGAAAGAAAGACGTATCATACCCCATACCATTAACGGCAGAAATGATAGACTTTATTTTTTTGTTGGCATAAGGTGTAGACGTATAGGCTATTTTAAAAGAAGGGATACCCGCAAGTATAGAAGACATAGCGTGAATAGACTTTCTTCCGTTAGAAAAAGCATTTGGAAAAATTAAACTGTGTTGGGCGAGCGAATCTATAAATGGAGTGTAGCCCACGTAGTTTTTAATATTCATCTCTTCATTAAAACTACCTAGGTATTCGCGACCAAAACTTTCTATGATTATAAGGACCACATTTGGCTTATTAGCAACTGTGTCATTATAATGTTTAATAGGGTGATATGTAGAATCAATAACTGTTTGGGGTACACCGCTAAGTCTTTTAAAATCTGAAGATTTTATAGTTCTGATAAATGCGAAAGGCGTATTAAGAACAATGTTTGCTTGCTCCGGAGTTTTTACATGCCTACTTGCATCTACCATATTAATTGGGCGGGTACTGTGGCTGAAGTCTCCACGAATACCACCAATAGTTAAGACTCCGGTAATTAAAAGAGCAATTATAGAACTAATGAAGTAGGGGAGTTTCTTTGAGTAGCTTACATTTTTCACCCTAACTATTTTGTAAAGTTTGACCCAAACAAAAGCACAAATGATAAAAATTAAAAACACATGCCAATAATCAACCAGGAAAGAAACAAGCAGAGCTTCCTTGTTCTTCTCATTTTCTAGGGATTCAAAAGAGGCAAAAGTACTCCTGGTAAAGGTGTAGTTGTAATAGATGAAATCAACAAAATTAGTAGCGAATGCAATTAAATTCGTTACTAGATATATCCACATGACCACTTTTTGGTAGACTCTAGTAGTGTTGATCCATAAAGGCAAAATACTCAGGGCTATAAATAGCAGATTTACGTATAGAATGGCGGTGGTGTCAAAACTAAGCCCCCAAAAACTCAAGGCCATGAAATCTCCCACGCTGTCTACGTTGAATAAATTTTTGTTGTAGATAAAAAACAGAACTCTAGCGACAAAGTAAAATATGTAGGCTAAAAATATGCGGTACAGTGTAACGGCATATTCGTTTAATCGATATATGTTCTTAGGATTCAGCAAAATGTTTTGTCTTTATTTCACGAAAAATAATCGGCCTTCAAAATGTAGGATTAAGGCCTGACTAGAATATTTTTGGTAAATAGATAATACAACCTACAATGATAGCGCCAATTGAAACTAGCATTACTGCTCCAGCGGCTACATCTTTTATGAAACCTATTCTCTCGTCAAAATCCGGGTGAATGAAATCACATATTTTTTCGATAGCGGTGTTAGCCCCTTCAATACCGACCACTAATGAAACGGCAAAGATTTGAAAAATCCACTCAGTGGTAGATATTTCATAATAAAACCCGGCAATAGTGACGGCAATAGCCAAAAACACTTGGATTTTAATACTCGCTTCGGTCTTAATTAAAAGAAGGGCCCCACGTAAAGCGAAGCCCACACTTTTTATTCTATTTACTGCAAATGACTCTTCTTTAGGCATCGGCTAAAGCTTCAAGAGCTGCTTTGTAATTTGGCTCATCTACAGTTTCAGTAACTTGCTCGGTATAGATAACCTCGCCAGACTCATTAAGAACTACTACCGATCTAGATAATAGAGAGGCTAGAGGTCCATCAGAAAAAGCGAGAGCATAATCCTTGCCAAAACTGCCATCACGGAAATCAGATAGCATTTCTACGTTTTTAATACCCTCTGCGCCACAAAAACGAGCTTGGGCAAATGGTAAATCTTTAGAAATACATAAAACAACCGTATTTTCTAATTCAGCAGCCTCTTGGTTGAATTGTCTAACGGATTGTGCACAAGTACCAGTGTCTACGCTCGGGAATATATTCAAAACCACTCGCTTACCAGAGTAGTCAGAAAGAGATGCAGATGAAAGGTCGTTTTTCGTCAATGTAAAATTAGGAGCTTTACTTCCGTTTTCAGGAAGATTTCCTAAAGTGTGTATTTCGTTTCCTTTTAGGGTTACTGTTGCCATGATATGTTCTGTTTATATTCGGTGTGAAATTATAAAATTATAGCTAATTAAATGTGCTGCACAAAATAAATATCCGATTAAAGAAATAGGTACATAAACCAAAAAAGTGAAACAACTTTATTGATTTGATTAAAAATCAACAGTTATTTCACTTTTCAATACCTAAGTAAAAGTATATTTTACTTGGGTTACTTGTCAATAGCACCCATTACACGCTGCATAAATTCATTTAAAGCCTCTTTTTGAGGTTTACCTTCTTTTATGCCTTTCTGTACTTCAAGTGCTCCGTACATATTGGATATCAGTTCGCCAATAACGTCTAATTCTTCGTCTTTTAGAGACGAAACTTCGGTTAGGGCTTCTAAAGTTTCAATGGTTTCAACAACATAGTCTTCGTCGTTTTCCGCAATGAAATTTGTCAAATGCTTAATTACTGGAAGCTTCACTGATCAATTCTTTTAGAACATCGTATTTGTTCGTTTGTACTTGATTTTTAAACTCTCCGTTGGTAAAAGTAGCAAAAGTAGGCAAGTTGTCCACATTGGCCAGTTTTCTACTTTCCGGAAATTTTTCCGCATCGGCAATTACGAAAGTGAAGTTTTCGTTGGTAGAAGCCTCTTTTTTAAATTTAGGCTTCATGATACGGCAGTTACCACACCATCCCGCAGAATATTGCACGACTACATTTTTTTTCTCTGCAATAATTTCCTGCAGATTATCTTGTTCCAATTCCAATACCATATCTATAAGGTTTTAAAATTTATACTGTGTTATACTGAAAAAGTACCGCTTGCATAATGAAAAATACAAGCGGTTAACTTGTAACTAAGAACTTGTTTAGTTCTTGTGAGCGGAAAGGTATTCAGCAACACCTTTTCTATCGGCAGTCATTGCTTCTTTTCCTTCTTCCCAGTTTGCTGGACAAACCTCGCCTTTTTCTTGCACGTGTGTGTAGGCATCAATAAGACGTAAATACTCGTTTACGTTTCTACCTAATGGCATATGGTTGATCCCTTCGTGAAATACAGTACCTTCTTCATCAATAAGGTAAGTTGCACGGTAGGTTACGTTATCACCTTCAACGGTAACAACACCAGTCTCTTCATTATATTTCTCTTCAGTAATATCTAAAATACCTAAAGTAGAAGAAAGGTTACGGTTGCTATCTGCTAATAATGGGTATGTAACACCTTCAATACCACCGTTATCTTTATCTGTGCTCAACCAAGCAAAATGTACTTCTGCAGTATCGCAAGACGCACCGATTACCAATGTGTTTCTTTTTTCGAACTCACCTAAAGCAGCTTGAAAAGCGTGTAATTCTGTTGGGCAAACAAATGTAAAATCTTTAGGGTACCAGAAAAGAACAACTTTCTTGTTGTTTTTTTGAGCTTCTTCTAAAACGTTCAGTTTGAATGTATCGCCTAAATCATTCATTGCGTTTACACTCAAGTTGGGGAATTTTTTACCTACAAATGCCATATTATATTGTTTTTTAAAGTTTCAATTTCACTACAAAATTACACCTATATTATGGCGGAGAAAGGAAAGTGTATTTAAAAAATTGATAGGAGAATAACTATTGTAGATGCCCTATACTCTGGTGGTCTTTAATTGTGAAATTGATAAAAATAAGACGCTGTAACTAGTGAATTATCAGTTTACAGCCCAGTAATTTTGATATTGGTATTTTTAGGATTTACAGAATTTAAACTTCTTTTCAAGAAGGGGTGTTTTTCGTAGTCAATTGCTTGAGTTTGATTTGCAGTGCAGCAAAAATAAGCGTCATTATTGGACTCAACCAATTAAAAATGGCGAATAGTGCATATTCTGCCGTTCCAACGCCCAAGACACTGCTGTGATAAGCGCCACAGGTATTCCAAGGTACAAGAACGGAGGTTACTGTTCCTGAATCCTCTAATGTTCTGCTTAAGTTTTCTGGAGCCAAATTTTTGTCGGCATAAGCTTTGCTGAACATTTTTCCAGGAACAACAATCGCCAAATATTGATCAGATGCGGTTATGTTTAAAGCAAGGCAACTACCAACTGTACTGGCAAAAAGCCCAAAAGTAGTTTTTGCCATCACCAACAAGGATTTGGTAATACGGTCTAAAGCACCAATGCCATCCATTATCCCACCAAAAACCATAGCGCAGACAATAAGCCAAATAGTGCCCATCATTCCTGCCATTCCTTTGGCGGAAAATAAATCATTAAGAGCTGCATTATCTGTTGGTACTGAAGTTTGAACAGTTATAGCCTTTAGAACTCCTTCATATCCTGATCTAAAAGTAAGCTCTTTGGCTTCCGTAATACCTGCCACTACATCTGGTTGAAAAATAAGGGCAAATAAAGCTCCCAATAAGGTTCCTATTAATAGTGCCGCTAATGGCGGTGTTTTTTTAACAATAAGGACAACTACAATTACGGGCACTAGAAAAAGCCAAGGTGTAATTGTAAATGCCGAATTAATGGAGGTTAAAATAGATTCAATATCTGCTGAGCCTTTGGTCTCTATGGTAAAACCTAAAATAATAAAGAAAATTAAAGTAACACTTATGGTGGGCACCGTAGTGTAAAGCATGTATTTAATGTGGGTAAAAAGTTCACCGCCAGCCATTGCGGGCGCTAAGTTTGTAGTGTCGCTAAGTGGTGAAAGCTTGTCTCCAAAATAAGCTCCGGATAGCACTGCACCTGCGGTCATACCTAAAGATATACCTAATGCTTCGCCAATACCAATCAAGGCTATACCCACCGTGGCAGAGGTAGTCCAACTACTGCCCGTTGCAATGGATATGATTGCGCAGATAATAACACAAGCCGCTAAAAAAATTGTGGGATTAAGAACTTGCAGTCCGTAATAAATCATTGCGGGAATGATGCCGCTTATGAGCCAGGAACCAGCTAGGGCACCTACCATTAATAAGATTAGTAGTGCTCCGGTAGTAGACTTAAGGTTTTCCGCGACCTCTGCCATCATTTGCTCGTAGGATACTTTGTTAAATACACCTACAATGGCTGCGACAGCACCTCCTAGCAAAAGAATAAATTGGTTAGAGCCACTAAGCGCATCGTCTCCAAAAACATAAACATTGTAGGCCAGCATGGCTACAAGTGCTATTACGGGGGTTAGTGCTTCCCAAATATTTAATTCTTTGTTTTTAACGATATTTTCGTTCTCTCTGTGCTCCCCTGAGTTTTGGCTTGTCATTAATAACGGTTTAGCTATTAGGTAATATTACAATTTTGGTTGGGTTTGTGCAACTTTTGTATAAATTGGTAAAGGGTACCTCAAACCGGAAAATAGTGTTAATTTTGTCAGATAAATTCAAAGAAAATTTTATGAGTTCATACGATGTGGCCATTATTGGCTCAGGACCAGGAGGATATGTTGCAGCAATTCGTTGTGCACAATTGGGATTGAAAACGGCAATAATCGAAAAGTACAGTACTTTGGGTGGAACCTGTCTTAATGTAGGTTGTATACCTTCTAAGGCTTTATTGGATTCTTCCCACCATTACGAGGATGCTATTAAGCATTTTGCGGAGCACGGGATTGATATTCCGGGAGAGATAAAGGTGAATCTTGAACAGATGATCGCAAGAAAAGCAGCTGTTGTTAAACAGACTTGTGATGGGGTCAAGTTTTTGATGGATAAAAATAAAATTGATGTTTTTGAAGGGTTGGGCAGTTTTAAAGATGCTACACACATTAATATCAAGAAAAATGACGGAAGCACAGAAACCATTGAAGCTAAGAATTCTATAATAGCTACGGGAAGTAAACCTTCAACACTTCCATTTATAAAAATAGATAAAGAGCGTATCATTACTTCTACGGAAGCTTTAACGCTAAAAGAAATACCAAAGCACCTTATTGTTATTGGTGGTGGAGTTATTGGTTTAGAGCTCGGTCAGGTTTATAAGCGTCTTGGTGCAGAGGTTACCGTGGTTGAGTATATGGATCGCATCATCCCAACTATGGATGCTTCGCTTTCTAAAGAACTGACTAAGGTCTTAAAGAAACAGAAGGTTAAATTCAATCTTTCTAGCAAGGTGAAATCTGTTGAGAGAAAAGGTGACGAAGTAATTATCAAAGCCGATGATAAAAAAGGTCAAGAAATAGAGTTGAAAGGCGATTACTGTTTAGTAGCTGTAGGTAGAAAACCTTATACCGATGGATTGAATGTTGAAGCCGCTGGTGTTAAACTAGATTCAAGAGGTAAGGTAGAGGTGAATGACCATTTGCAGACTTCGGCTTCTAACATATACGCTATTGGAGATGTTATTCGTGGCGCTATGTTAGCTCATAAGGCGGAAGAAGAAGGAACGTTGGTTGCTGAGCAATTAGCGGGTCAAAAACCACACATTGATTATAACTTAATTCCAGGTGTAGTTTATACATGGCCAGAAGTTGCTTCTGTTGGTAAAACGGAAGAAGAGCTGAAAGAAGCCGGTATAGAGTATAAAGTTGGTCAGTTTCCAATGCGTGCACTAGGTCGTTCTCGTGCAAGTATGGATTTGGACGGATTCGTTAAAATGCTTGCTGACAAGAAAACAGATGAAGTTTTAGGAGTTCATATGATAGGAGCTCGTAGTGCAGATTTAATCGCAGAAGCGGTTACTGCAATGGAATTCCGTGCATCTGCAGAGGATATCTCTAGAATGAGCCATGCGCATCCTACGTTTGCTGAAGCGGTAAAAGAAGCTGCTCTTGCTGCAACGGATAATCGCGCGTTACATATTTAAGCTTTGAAGAATATTGTAAAAAAATCCCGCCTAATT
>NZ_RCNR01000061.1 GCF_009725985.1 Zobellia amurskyensis | reverse complement strand
GTAACCGTTTTACTTTTCCGGTTTTGGTTCGGGTATGCCACTGATCTCTTACCCTTCCTGTATTTAACACTAAAGGGAAATCAATATCTGTTTCCTCAGATTTATTATATAGACTCTGTGGCGCATTAAAATGTGCCTTTTTATCATTTGTATGGAAGTTAAAATCTGTAAACAAACGCGGTGTACCCGGATGGGTCTTATGAGGAACCGGCCATTGAAAGCTACCTTCGTTTTTCAGGCGTTCATGCGATAGACCTGTAATATCTATATTGGTGCCTTTGGTCAAAAGGCAATGCTCATCATAAACTTCAGCTGCGTTTTTATAATCAAAGCCTTCATACCCCATAGCTTGAGCAAAACGCCAAAGAATTTCTGCATCTGGCAAAGCCTCCCCTGGAGCATCAATAACTTTAGGTAAATAACTAATTCTTCTTTCAGAATTGGTCATCGTGCCTTCCTTCTCCAACCAGCCTGCTGCGGGCAATAAAAGATCGGCAAATTCTGTGGTTTCGGAATTATGGCTAATATCTTGAACGACTACAAATGCCGCGTTTTTGAGAGCTTTTTCAACCTTCTTTACGTTGGGCATGCTCACTGCAGGGTTTGTACAAATAATCCAAATTGCCTTTAATTTCCCGCTCTCCAGCGCATCGAACATTTCTGTTGCGGTATAACCCGGTTCGGAATTGATTTCCTTTCCTCCCCAAAAATCGGAAACTTCCTTTCTGTGTTGTGGATTGCCCAAATCTTTATGAGCCGCTAAAAGGCTTGCCATACCACCTACTTCACGACCGCCCATAGCGTTGGGCTGCCCCGTTAATGAAAATGGCCCACAACCGGGTTTTCCTATCTGTCCCGTTAACAAGCACAGGTTCAGCAATGACACGTTTTTAGAAACCCCAATTACACTTTGGTTAAGCCCCATGGTCCACATGCTAATGAACTTATTGGCATCGCCAATATATTGTGCCGCTTTTCGGATATCGGCAACGGGCACTCCACATTTTTCAGCTGCTTGGCGAAGCGAAAGGGTAAAAGCACTCTCTTTACACGCATCAAAATTTGAGGTATGTTTTTTAATGAAACTCTTATCTATTTTTTTCTTTTCGATGAGCCATCTTGCTATGGCGTTGAAAAGAATAACATCTGTACCCGGAAGGATTTGTAAATGTAAATCGGCAGAAGCACAAGTCTGTGTTTTTCGCGGATCTACAACTATTATTTTTACATTGGGATTATCTTCTTTGTGTTGCTCCAAACGTCTATATAGAATAGGGTGGCACCATGCAGGGTTAGCCCCAGCAATTAAAAAACAATCCGCCAGTTCAATATCTTCATAGGAAATGGGCACGGAATCTTCGCCCAATGTTTTTTTATAACCCACCACAGCAGAACTCATACATAAACGGCTATTGGTGTCCACATTGTTCGTTCCTATAAAACCTTTGGTAATCTTATTCACCAAGTAGTATTCTTCAGTAAGACATTGCCCTGATACGTAAAAACCGACACTATCCGGTCCGTGTTTGGCAATAATACTTTTAAAAACGGCAGCTGCACGCTCAAAAGCGGTATCCCAAGTTACTTTTTGCAATGGATGATTTCTGCTCCATCGCATTTCTGGGTACATAATTCGGTCGCTGGTATCTTGTGCCACGTAATTCAGGTTTCTTCCTTTGGAGCACAACATGCCCTTGTTGGAAGGGTAATCCGGATCACCGTCTACCTCTATCTTACCTTTGCTGTCTACATCTACCAGTATACCGCAGCCTACGCCGCAGTAGGAACAAACGGTCTTATGTGTTTTTTTTTTCAACATTACATTTCCTTTTTGATGCAAGACACCAAAATTAGATACAGCAAGTTATAAAATTACGTATATATACGTAGTGTTTTTTTCGTAATAGTTTGAGGTTTTAATCGTACATCTGCAAAAAAAGCACCTCTTAGCTACTTTTCGATCAATGAGATAAGATACGACCCCAACATGGCGGAACCCCTACAGAAAGACCTGTTTTGTTGTATGTTAGATTGTAATCAGGGCCCAATAAATCCGTAAAAACCTCAGACAACATCCCTTTGAGGGGAATAGTTAAACTTACGTGTTTAGTTGAAGCATTTATGATTACTACAACTGTCTTGCCTTTACTTTTTCTTGAAAAGGCATATTGCTCCTTCGTAACCAACAAAGTCTGGTAAGAGCCGTCAACCAAGGTTTCACAATTTTTACGCGCTGATATAAACTGTTTTATAGCATCCATTAGCTTTGGGTGTTTTGCCTGTTTTCCTAAATCACTGAGATTTACACGTGGGCGCAACAAATCATCACTGTGGGCAGATTTCTTTCCTTCAAAACCCCATTCACTTCCATAATAAATAGCAGGTATTCCCGGAAGGGTAAATAGCAAAAGGTATAACGGGAAAAGATGCTCTGGCTTCTTTAAAGTGCTGGCAGCACGGTTAACATCATGATTATCCACAAAAGAATAGAGTGCTAAATCTTTATAAATTCCCTTAGGACCAAAATCCCGTTCAACAGTTTTAGAAATTCTACTAAAATCTTTTAGATTGAAACTCTCATAAATTGGGGTATGGTAATCGTAATTGGTAACGGAACCTAACATGGTTTTATTCACCCACTGGTTATAGTCGCCATGAACCACCTCTCCCATTAACCAAAACCCAGGGTTTCGTTTTTCACAAAAGAGGGCAAGTTCTTTCATAAAGTTGAAATCGAGTACATCTGCGGTATCTAAACGTAGACCATCAATTTTATAAGTGTCAATCCACTTAGCAACGGCACCAAAAAGATAATCACGAACTTCTTCATTTTTAAGATTGAGCTTTACCAGCTGATAATAGCCTGCCCAGGTATCATAGGTAAATGGATCCTTTAGCGGACTTTTCTTCTTAAAATTGACATTACAAAACCAATTAGTATATTTAGAGTTCTTTCCATATTTCTGAAGATCTTTAAAAGCGAAGAACTCCCTGCCCACATGGTTAAACACCCCATCTAAAACTACCTTAAGACCTAGTTTGTGGGCATTCCTTACCAAAGCGATGAATGCATCATCATTACCTAACCTGCGGTCTACTTTATAATAATCCACAGTATCATACCCATGAGTTGACGCCTCAAAAATTGGTCCCAAATAAAGGGCGTTGCATCCTAGATGTTTAATATGTTCTAACCACAGATGGAGTTCAGACAATCTATCTACGGGAACGGAAACCAAATCGTTGGTTTTTTCCGCACCCAAAAGACCTAGCGGGTAAATATGATAAAAAATGGCTTTTTCCATTTATAGAAGTGAATAACTCCATAAGTAAAGAAGCAGTAGTAGGTACTACACCAAATTAAACTGTTGCGCTTTTTTTGAAAGGTCGATTAGATTTTTGACTTCCATCTTACGCATAAGGTTAAACCTATGTGTTTCAACCGTACGCTTACTGTTCTGCAATTTTTCGGATATTTGCTTGTTCGTCAAACCTGATAAAACAAGCTCTAAAACTTGAAGTTCTTTGTTAGTTAAATCAAAAGGAATATTTGTAGTCGCAACTTTTTTAGGATTCTCAACTGTCTTGGTCGTAGAACTTAACAAACTGTTGACTAGAACATTTGAAATATCGCCACTATAATACTTGCCGCCTTCTCGTACGGCATGAATAGCTTTAATAAATTCCGTTTTACCCGTATCTTTCAAAAGATAACCTAGTGCACCGGCTTTAACAGATTTCAGAATATATTCCTCTGAATCGTGCATGGAAAGGATGATGCATTTTACAGGTGAATTTTGAGCGCTTAGCTTTTCAACTGCTTCTATACCCGTCATCCGCGGCATTCTAATATCAATAATCAATAGGTCAGGCGAATTTTTATTCACCATTTCAATCGCTTCGATACCGTCGGAAGCTTCTGCAATAACTTTTAAATCAGATTCACTTTCCAATAAAGCCCTGATGCCGTCACGAACCAAAGAATGGTCGTCCGCTAAAATGATACTTGTTGTTTGGTTCAAAATATGCGTAATTATACGTACAAATATAATTGATTTTTACGAAGGGAGGTGCACAAGTATCTGGAGCCAATCCCCAATCAATTTTAAAACAAAAGAACCGCCACAACAAAAAGGTTGTAACGGCCCTATCGAAGCATCTTAAAATAATTTTATTACTTGGCCGTATTTAAAAATTTAGGCTTCATGGTTAACTGCACCCAAGCCCAGTTTTGTGCACTAGAAGCGTCTGCTTCTGTTACTCCTTTTAATTCATACATGCCATCACTAGCGAACATTTGGGAATAGCCTATGGCCAACCCATATCCTTTAAAACTCTTTGCAAAAACCAAATCAACTTCCGTACCTAGAGACTTTTCGCCACTTGGCAACTCCTGCTCGCCACTAAAGTTCAAAACCTTTACCATTAAACTAGAAGTCTCGCCCAAAGCAAACTTAACACTGGCATGAATATCCGTTAGCCCAACGGAATTGGCATGGTTACCTACATAGAAGTAATCCATAAACCCATTAAATTTGTGGTTGGTTCCGTAAAGTGGAAAGAAAGCTTCGGTCTTGTCAGTAGTACTGGTATCATTTCCACTAATGATTTCAGCCCCTAACCCCAAGGATACACCTTTAGTTACGTTATAGGTCAAGTCCAATCCCAAAAGATACGCTCCGCTTACATCTACACTATTTTGACGTTCACCTGTCTGAAGGTAAGCATTAAGCGCTGCTCCAAAACTTCCTTTTTTATAGTTTAAATGTGTACCCAGGGTAACCAAATTGCTTACACCATCTGCAACTTGAGCATCTGCATCTCCTGTAAAATTTTGAAAACCATTGTTCATTATCAATCCGCTTGCGGAAAATGCTTCCCCTTTATGTCTCAGATAGAGGTATTGCATGCTTTTGTACGAGAAAAACCCGGTAGTATTATAGGCCGTACCAACTGATTGAAACCCTCCCGGATTTGCAGTAGTTGCCGTAAAGTCCTGATTAAAAGCAAGACCCAGGTCCATCATAAATTTTCCTTTTTTGTACTGCAACAAAGCAGCATCATGGTTACGTGCCTGCATGGCCCAATCAACCCCGCCAAGAATTCTTTGATCATCGTAAACAAGCATTTGGCGACCTATTTTAGTGGAAAAACCTTCCGCTAATTTAATATCTGCCCATGCCTGAAAAACAGAAAAAGAATTGTTACTATCCTCAGGTTTCAGTTGCCTGTTCTCTCCCCAGACCATAACATCTTGCAAGCTCATATAAAATTTAAAGGCTTCGGTTTGATAACCGGCGTTTAGTCGTAAACGTGTTGCAATAGCAAAGCCAGGATCTGCGGCATCTGGAATGATACTCCCAAAGCCGTTGCGGTATTCCGTACGGGGCTTGAATTCGCCATCGAGAACAAATTGTGCTGTTGCAAATTGAATCGTAAGCATCAATACAAATAATAGGGTGTACTGTTTTTTCATAATATAGGTCTTAATGTGTGATTGTATTAGTGTTTAGTTATGGTTTAATGCTCTAAGAAGTCTATTAAGTGTTTTCGGTATGTATAGTAATCATCATGTTCCAATACGGATTTTCTGGTTCTAGGCCTTTCAAATTCAATATCTAGGATGTCGCCTATTTTAGCCCTTGGCCCGCTGGTCATCATTACCACGCGGTCCGCCAAGAAAATCGCTTCATCCACATCATGGGTGATCATTACTGCTGTAATTTTTTCTTTGTTCCAGATTTCAATCAGAATATCCTGTAGTTCACCCCGGGTAAGCGAGTCTAGCATACCAAATGGTTCATCTAGAAGTAATACCTTAGGTTTAATGGCAAAAGCCCTGGCGATACCAACCCTTTGTTGCATACCTTGGGAAAGTTCAGATGCTTTCTTGCCAAAAGCACCGTCCAGACCCACTTTATGAAGGTAGTATTTAGCTATATCTTGACGCTGTGCCTTTGTAGCATGAGGAAAAACTTGATTCACGCCTAGCAGCACATTTTCAAGCGCTGTCATCCATGGCATAAGACTTGGTGATTGAAAGATAACGCCCCTATCCGGCCCAGGTCCTTTAACCGGATTGCCCAAAACGGATATATTTCCTCCTGAAATAGGGTTAAGGCCGGCTATCATTGAAAGCATAGTGGTCTTACCACATCCGGAATGGCCGATTATGGTAACAAATTCCTCTTTCATGATCTGAAGGTTCAAATGTTCCAGTACCACATAATCTCCTTTTGGTGTGGGGTATACTTTCTTAAGATCGTTCAGATCCAACATTACCTGAGAAGGATAAAAAATACCGTTCTCCGTTGTTCCCAACTCTGTTTTTTCTATTGTTTCGGACATAGTTCTAGGTTTAGGCTACAAAACTTTTAGGTGCTATTTCTGGAAGGATGTATTCCTGTTGTGAAACCGATTTTCTTTGGTCTCCGATATCCATCAAATACTCAATGATGGCATTTCTGGTTTTCTTGTAATTTGGATTATCGTTCATGGCTGTCTTATCCCTAGGCCGTTCAATGTCTATTTTAAACTCTGGTCCTAGCGTAGCATTTGGACCCGGTTTTAAAGGAATAATCCTATCTGCCATGTAGATACCCTCATCCACATCATTGGTAATCAACAATGCCGTACGTTTATCCTTGCTCCAGATATTTAGGATTTCATCTTGAAGGTTTCCGCGCGTTAAAGCATCCAGAGCTCCCAAGGGCTCATCCATAATTATCATTTCAGGATTCATGGCCAAGGCTCTTGCCACAGCTACTCTTTGCCGCATACCTCCGGACAACTCCTTAGGTCTTTTATTGATTGCTGGACTAAGGCTTACCATCTCTACATAATCATTTACCCGTTTTTTAAGTTCCGCTTTGCTCTGTTTTGGAAAGGCTTCTTTTACGGCCATATATACATTCTGCCCCACAGTTAACCACGGTAACAAAGAATAGTTTTGAAAAATGACCCCTCTTTCATGGCTGGTACCTACTACGGGAGCTCCTTTGAACAATACCTCTCCACTTGTAGGTTTTAATAATCCGTTTATAAGGTTTACCAACGTAGTTTTTCCACTTCCAGTAAAGCCTACGATGGCAACAAATTCCCCCTCTTCTATCGTTAGGTTGATGTCGGATAATACGTTTGTAACGTTCTCATCCGTACCATAACTCTTGTATACATTTTTTAGTTCTAAATATGCCATTAGTTACGATTTTAAGGCTTATGCCATTTCATTTTTATTGAAAGAGACCAAGTTCTGCACGGAAAGCATAATCCTGTCCAAAAGGAATCCGATGATACCGATTACGAACATCGCAACGATGATTTTTGCGTTGGAGTCGTTGGCCCCGTTCTGAAACTCTTCCCAAACGAAAAGTCCCAACCCTTGACTTTGTGCCAATAGCTCAATTGCGATAAGTACCATCCACGCTACGGAAAGTGTAATACGCAGACCGGTAAATATCAATGGGAGGGAAGATGGTAAAATCACCTTAAATACTTTTTGAAAAGTGCCCAATTTTAAAACTTTAGCAACGTTGATATAATCTTTGTCTACAGAGGATACACCCATTGCGGTATTTACCAAGGTGGCCCACATGGCACAGAGACCTACACTTATAAAGGATATTACAAATGCGTTATCCGAACTGTCTCCTATGTAAAGGGTCTTTACGATCATGAAGACCAACAAATACCAAACAACGGGGGATACTGGCTTAAAGATTTGTATGAACCAGTTGAATGCACTGCGCAGTGATGGGCTCAACCCTATGATAATACCGATTGGTACAGCAATTAAAAGTGCTAATAAGAATCCTGCAAAAACTGTTTTTATACTTGTAAGAACGATATCCACGAAAGAAGCTCGGCCCGTGTAAACAATTGCATCCTTGCCTTGCGCTACCAACTTAGCGTTGGTTGCTGCCATCTTTTCAATAAAGGCAGCTTTCTTTGCATTGATCAATTTATGGTCCGCAATCAAGGATTGCAAAGAACTCCAAACCTGGGTAGGCGAAGGAAGTGTATTGGGTTGACAACTGCTGTCACCAGACGCTATACAAGCGCGTTCCGCATCTGCCGCTTCTTGGCCTCTCTCCGTCAGTGCTTTTTCAATTTTATAGTTCGCTTCCTTATTATAAAGCGCTTTAGAACCTAAATGCCATAATCCTAAGAAAGACAGTATGGACAGTATGGTAATACCCGTTTTTTTCAATGATGAAAGTATATCTCCTTTCTGAAATTTAGGAGTGAACTTGTTTACCAAGGGTTTCAAAAACGCAAGCCCTTGTACTTCTTTCTTTAATGTAATATCTTGTTCCATAATCCTATAATTTTGCATCGATTTCTCTAAAACTTAATCCTTGTTCCCTATGGAGAAACTATTGATATACCCTACCGGGTCTTTCGCATCATACGATGTACCGTCTATAAAGTCTTTGGTTGCCGGTTTGTACCCATCAGTTTCAGGAATATCAGTCGCTGGAATTTGACCTTCTGCAACCAACAAGTCCGCTGCTTTTTTCCAAATGTCAGGACGATAGATATCTTTAATCGTTTCACCGTACCATTCGGCCGATTTGGTTTCAGGAATTTGTCCCCATCTGCGCATTTGAGTCAAAAACCAAATACCGTCCGAGTAAAATGGGTAGGTAGCATTATACTTGTAGAACACGTTAAAATCAGGCATCTCGCGCTTATCGCCTTTTTCAAATTCGAACGTACCTGTCATAGAGTTCGCCAATACTTCCTCTGGAGCACCAACATATTGAGACATGGACAATATTTTAACTGCTTCGGCTCGGTTTGAAGGTTCGTCTAACCATTTACCGGCACGAATCAAAGCTTTGGTAACAGCAATAGCCGTATTAGGATTATCAGCTACAAATTTCTCCGTCATTACAAAAACCTTTTCAGGATTGTTTTTCCAAATATCATAGTTAGTTACAACGGGCACACCAATACCTTTAAAGACTGCTTGTTGGTTCCACGGCTCACCTACGCAATACCCATAGATGGTACCAGATTCCAAAGTAGCCGGCATTTGTGGTGGAGGCGTAACAGAAAGGAGTACCTCTGCATCAATTTGTCCCTGCACGTTATCCGCAGTATACATACCCGGGTGAATACCTGCAGCAGCTAACCAATAGCGTATTTCATAGTTGTGCGTAGAGACAGGAAATACCATTCCCATTTTAAAGGGCTTTCCACTGTTCTTGTATTCCGTAATTACAGGTTTTAAGGCATCTGCTTTAATAGGATGTACAGGTTTACCTTCAGAATCAACTGGCACATTTGGTTTCATTTTAGACCAAACATCGTTGGAAACGGTAATGGCGTTTCCATTTAAATCCATAGAAAAAGCAGTAACCAATTTAGCCTGTCTACCAAACCCTGCTCCTGCTGCAATGGGCTGACCCGCTAACATATGAGAACCATCTAGCTGACCATCTATTACCCGATCTAAAACGTTTTTCCAGTTTGATTGAGCTTCAACGGAAACAAACAAGCCTTCATCTTCGAAAAATCCTTTTTCCTTGGCGATTGCCAAAGGTGCCATATCTGTTAATTTTATAAAACCGAAGGTTAATTGCGGCTTTTCAATATCTAACATCTTGGTTTTTGATGCAACTGCCTCTTCCGTGGTCGTTTCTGCCTTTTTTGCTTCTTTGCCCCCGCAAGCCATGACTACTGCAGCTAAACTTGCAAATAATGATGCTTTTGTAAAAATGGTTTTCATATTAGTGTGATTTTAAATTAACTACGTATTTATACTTATTTTTGACAAATATATACGTAACTATCTTTTCAACATATGGTATACGATAGGACATATCCTCTTTTTTCACCAGTACTAAAACTGATATAATGCATTATAAAACCTGTTAAAAAACATATTTTAAACCTAATCAACTTAAATTCAACACATTAAAACACCGCAACCAATACACGCATAGATACGTAGTGACTATTAATAAAAACTAAGTAATTACAATTAAGGTTTGAGACTTATTTAACTGTCTAAATAGAAGTTATGTTCAGATATTTCTCGTTTAAGAAAAGAACTATCAATAATTTGGACACGCTTTCCTTTGGTGTCTATTAAATTATCTTTTTTCAGTGCTGAAAATACTCGTATGACTTGTTCTTCAGTAGTGCCGGCATAATTTGCGTACTCTCTTCTACTCAAAACGATATCAAGAAATTTATTTTTTTGTCCAAATTTTCGCTCAATATAAATGAGGGCATCAATTACGCGTTCTCGGACGGTCATTTGTGAAATAGATTTCACCTTAGCCTCGCTTCTATTAAGTTCATTGGCATAGAACAACATTAAATCATACGTAAAGTTGGGAGCTGTTAAAAGTACTTTTTGCAAATTATCTTTAGAGAAATAACAAAGGGCCGTATCCTCTAGAGCCATAACACCAATACTATAATACTCTTGGGTTCCAAACCCCCTATGGCCAATAATTTCTCCGGAATTAGCAAAGCGAACAATCTGCTCCCTTCCATTAATACCTGTTCTAAAAACTTTTACTTTTCCTGATAAAATAAAGAACAATCCGTTTACTGGGGCCCCTTCCATGATGAATTGTTGCCCCTTTTTACATGTAAACTCTCTCTTTTCGTGGGTAAACTCAGAGACTATTCCATTTAGATTTAAGTTTCTTTTAATTAGACAACCGGTATTCATACAGCTCTCACAAGAAGTATTTACCAAATTATTTTTGGTTCGCGCTATATTTTTATTTGTCAATGTAGAAACCACAACGATTGTTTTTACTTATCGCCTAAAGCATATTCAGGCACTTTGATTTTGTTCATTTCCAAAGCCGTAGCTTTCTCGTCTTCAGTTGAAAATTTTATAGCTAGTGATAAACCTGCCGCTACGACCACACTGATTCCTATTAGAAAGTAACCTCCGGATACGGCCGTAGATGCAGCAGCGGATTGCGCTGCCTTAACTGCTGCTTCTCCCAAGTTGGTATTGGCAGCAATGGCTTGGGTTTCCGCTAATGCGGATTGCGATTTAAGGAACATGGCGGCTAAAAAGGCCCCTACATTTCCTCCGGCTCCAACTATTCCGGAAATAGACCCAATTGCTTTTTTATTTATAAACGGTACTACCGAAAAAGTAGCTCCCTCGGCCATTTGTACAGACAAACTAAAGGCTATCAAAAAGAAGATACCCAAACCTATACTCGTTGTGGTTGAAAAAACAGTAAGCATACAACCTTCTACAGCCAGAATTACAGCAAGAAATAGAACTCTACCCCTAAGCCCTTTTAACTTCCCAAATTTATCACCAAAGAAACCGCCAAGTGTCCTTGCAAAAATATTCATCAATGCAAACGACAATACTAAATTACCAGCCGTGGTGCGCGTTAATCCAAAAGTATTTTGCAGATAATCATCCATTGTACCGTAAACGGTAAGCTCCATTCCAAAGGAAGCAGCATAAACAACGAACAGAATCCAAACTCTATAATCTTTTAATACACTCGCAAAACTTTCCTCATCTTTCTTAAGCGTGGGCATTTTACCTTCTTTTTTAAGCTGAGTGAAATTACCTTCTGGAGTATCTTGGGTGAAAAAATAATAAACAACACCCATTAACATAGCTATAGCGCCTGCTATCATCATAGAATAACGCCATGCAACCTCATCTGCAACACCAAAACTAACAACTGCCGCAGCAATCAAAGGCATACCTAAACGATTGGCACCACCACCTAAATTTCCCCATCCAGCAGAAGTAGCGTTGGCCGTACCTACTATATTTGGGGCGAACATTATTGAAGTATGAAACTGCGTAATAACAAAAGACGCTCCTATGAACCCAATAAACAGACGACAAATCAAAAACTGTGTAGGTGTTTGCACAAAACCGAGTAATATAACCGGTATAGCACCTATAATAAGTAGATAGGTATAGCACAACCTAGGACCATATTTATCACATAACTTTCCTATAAGAAGACGCGCAAAAACAGTTCCGGTAACCGCCAAAATAATCGAATTCCATTTTTGTTCTGGAGTAAGACCTAAATCCTTAACTACGTCCGGCATAAAGGGCACAATCCCAAACCATGCAAAAAAGCATATAAAGAATGCAATTGAAGTAATCCAAAATGTACGGATGGGCATACTTTTAATATCGGTAAGCTTTAAACTAGTCGCTTTTTTAGATTGTGTTTCCATAATACAGATGTTTTAGGTTCAACAATATTCAAAACTACGTATATAAATACGTATTACTACGTATTTATAAAAAATATGTGCGTTTTCTAAGTATTTTTACGACAGTGAAAAATACATTAGCGATAAAATCAGATATCCTTAAATAATTATCGTGGATTTTGATAAAATCGGATTTATATCAAATAAAAAACTCTATAGAATGCAAATTACCTGCACTCCATAGAGCTTTTAGCACGTACTTATTAGAAATATACGTATCTAAATAGACCTATATTTTAGAGACTAGAATGAAGTACGCGCTGTACCTCTTCTTCAAAAAAGCTAGGATGCTCTGCCACTACATCCCCTATTACAATAATGCCTGGTTTAGAACTATCAATATTGGATTTACCCGAAACGATGCCGCCCAAGGTACTTACAATACAGGATTCGTTTTGCATTGTCCCATTTTGAATAATGGCCATTGGGGTTAACGAACCCCTATACTTACTGACCTCTTGTGATATTTCAACTAACTTTCTTACTCCCATTAGTATAACCATGGTAGCAGAAGATTGTGAGGCGAATTTCAAATCTTCAGAAAATGAGCCATCTCTTTTGGTTGCCGTCATTACCCAGAAACTACTACTCACCCCCCTGCGTGTCATTGGTATGCCTTGACTTGACGGAACGGCTATAACACTAGAAACACCGGGCACTACCGTTACAGGAATTCCAAAAGATTCCACATAGGCTATTTCTTCGTGCGCCCTTCCAAAAACGAAGGGGTCACCACCTTTTAAACGAACCACATGACCGTTCTCAAATGCTTTTTCTACTATTAAGGTATTAATATCATCTTGATTGAACGAATGCATTCCACAACGTTTTCCTACGTATATTTTTGGAATACTCTCATCAATTTGCTTTAATAGATTTTCGTCTATCAACGCGTCGTACAATACTACATCTGCGGCTTTTAAAGCCCTCAAACCCCTAACGGTAATAAGGTCTGAGCTTCCTGGACCCGCTCCTATCAATGTAACTTTTGGCTCTTTTACTGTTTTCATAACTAGCAGTTTTAAAGGGTTGTTTTAGTAATTCCTCAACAAAACTACGTAATTATTTCGATAAAAACAGATGTTTTATACGTATTTATACGTAATATTGCTAAGTAGTTTAAAATCGAAGCTTATGAAAACTATTATTGTTGTCGGAAACGGCATGGTCGGATACAAGTTCTGTGAAAAAATCGCAGCCCGAGAAGAATCTGAAAATTTTAAGATCATCGTTTTCGGTGAAGAGCCACGAGCAGCCTATGACCGTGTTCATCTGAGCGAATTCTTTGGAAATAGGGATGCTAAAGCCTTGGAGCTCGCTCCCATGAGTTGGTATACCGAAAATAAGATTGAGCTGATCGTAAACGAACGTGTTACGGACATTCACCGCAAAACAAAAACAGTAACCACCGGAAGCGACAAAGAATATACGTACGACTACTTAGTACTCGCTACTGGGTCCAGTCCATTTGTACCCGCAATAAACGGTGTAGAAAAAGAAGGTGTATTTGTATACCGTACAATTGAAGACCTAGAAGCCATGCTTAACTATGCAGAAAAGATAAAGGCAAAGAAATCAAATGGACGTGCTGCCATTTTAGGTGGTGGTCTGTTGGGTCTAGAAGCAGGTAAAGCCGTGATGGATATGGGCCTAGAGCCCCATGTAGTGGAGTATGCCCCTAAACTCATGCCAAGACAACTAGATTCTAGAAGTAGTAATGTCCTTCAGCTCACCTTAGAGAATATGGGCATCAATATTCATTCAGGAAAAGCTACTAATCGCATTCTAGGCAATGGTGCCATAACCGGAATGGACTTTGGCGAAGACGATACTTTAGAGGTAGACATGTTAGTTATTTCAGCTGGTATTCGCCCTCGCGACGAACTCGGAAAAACTTGTAACCTGGAAATGGGTATTCGTGGTGGTATTGTGGTGAACGACAGAATGCAGACCTCAGATCCAAACATATTCGCTATTGGAGAAGTTGCCTTATACAACCAGATGATTTATGGGCTTGTAGCTCCCGGTTACGAAATGGCAGAGGTAGCTGTAAACCAGATCATAGAAAGCTTTGAAATTGTGATGCGCCCAGAAATTGATATGTCCACAAAACTAAAGCTGATCGGTGTAGATGTGGCTAGTTTTGGTATACCTTATATGCCTGCTGACAAAGGGCTTTCCATTATTTACGAAAACAAGACCAAGGGACTGTACAAACGAATTAACGTAAGTCATGACGGCAAGACCTTATTAGGAGGGATTATGGTGGGTGATGCTGAAGATTACAGCATTCTACACCAAATGTATCTAAATAACATTCCCCTTCCCGATAACGCCGAAGAACTTATTGTTGGCGCCCGAGGTGAAGGAGGTTCGGCATTTGGTAGTGCCATGGATTTACCGGACACGGCCGTAATCTGTTCCTGCGAAGCGGTAACCAAAGGAGCGGTTTGTTGCTCCGTAATAGATGATGGCAACGAAACCGTAAAGGAGGTTGCAAAAGCAACCAAAGCAACAACAGGCTGTGGAGGATGTAAGCCTATGGTTGCAGACTTGGTAAAAGAAAGTCTAAAAAGCTTAGGAAAAACGGTTAAAGAAAGTATTTGCGAGCATTTTGACTACTCCAGACAAGAACTTTTTGACATCGTTAAACTCAAGAACATTCACGATTACGACCAATTGCTGGACGAGGTTGGAAAAGGTCATGGCTGCGAAGTCTGTAAACCCCTTGCTGCTTCAATTTTTGCCAGTATTTACAACGAAACGGCCAACCGCCAAGAAACCATACAAGATAGTAACGACCGTTATCTGGCCAACATACAGCGAAACGGAACCTATTCCGTTGTCCCTAGGGTTGCTGGAGGAGAAATTTCTCCAAAACAATTAATGGCCATGGGTAGGATAGCTAAGAAATATGATTTGTACACCAAGATTACCGGAGGACAACGTATTGATATGTTCGGTGCAAAATTGCACGAACTCCCTCTAATTTGGGAAGAACTTATTGCTGAAGGCTTTGAAACCGGACAAGCATATGGAAAATCGTTGCGGACCGTAAAAAGTTGTGTCGGCTCAACTTGGTGCCGATATGGAATGGATGAAAGCGTAAGTTTCGCCATTGAAATAGAAAATAGGTACAAAGGCATACGTTCTCCTCATAAATTCAAAGGAGGTGTTTCCGGCTGTATTCGGGAATGTGCCGAAGCCCGTGGTAAAGATTTTGGCTTTATTGCTGTTGAGGGTGGCTGGAACGTTTACGTAGGTGGAAATGGTGGTGCTACTCCTAGACACGCCGAATTACTTGCCGAAAAAGTGGACAAGGAAACCGCTATAAAATATGTTGACCGTTTTATGATGTTCTATATAAAGACCGCTCCGCCACTAACCAGAACGGCCGCTTGGCTAGACAAACTGGAAGGCGGCATTACCTATCTTAAAAATGTAGTCATTAATGATTCTCTAGGTATTGTAGATGAATTGGATACGGACATGCAAAATTTTGTGGACACTTATAAGTGCGAATGGAAAGAGGCTGTAGAAACTCCTGAAATAAGAGAGCGGTATACCCACTTTATCAACTCTGACGAAACAGATGACAACATTGAATTCGTATCACTTCGGGAACAAAAAATGCCTAAAGAATGGGCGTAAAAGAATCTTGATAATATGAAGTAGTGATTACACCTAAGCCTTTTCCGATTAGGTGTAATCTCAAATAAAAACAACATTATGATTGCAAACTTAAGCACTTACGAAAGCGTACAGCCAGATAACGTAAAAGTCTGGTTTAAAGCAGGACCCGCCAGTAAATTTCCAAAAAATGGCGGAGCATGTATAAAATATAAGGATAAACAAATTGCCATTTTCAATTTTACACGCCAAGCAACGTGGTACGCGTGCCAGAATCTTTGTCCGCATAAAATGGAAATGGTTCTATCACGCGGAATGATCGGCGAAGAAGATATGCAGCCAAAAGTAGCTTGTCCGCTTCACAAGAATACGTTTTCTTTAAAAACAGGGAAAAACCTGAACGGGAGTTTGGATGCTATTGCCACCTACCCCGTTAAGGTAGAGGGCGAATTTGTGTTCGTTGGCTTTTCGGAATAAGTGCTTTTTTCACAAATTTTCAGGAAAGACGTTATAGCCATACAATAGATTCTGTACAGGTCTCAAGGTATTTGTATCTTAGACCAAAATTAAACTTATGGCCGTTTCCGATAAATTACAGCAAGCCTTTTCATTGTTCGATAAGGCTAACGAGCAAGATCCCCATACAGAAATAACTCCTTCGGGTAAAACTTATCCCAAAGAGTTGCTTTATGCACTTCGTATGACCGAAAAGCTAAGCGATTTTGCACCCAAAGCATCCGAAGCCTTGCAATTAACGGCAAGATGCCAACATATTTGCCGATGGGAAATTCCAAGGGAATCCTATGAAATGAACCGTACCGGCTATCTAAAATGGCGTCAAGACCTAAAAAAATTCCATGCACAGAAAGCTTCAGAAATACTAGAAGAAGTGGGTTATGAGAAAGAAACCATTGAGAAGGTTGCCTTTTTATTGGAGAAAAAACAATTGAAGAAGAATGAAGATACTCAAACTTTAGAAGACGTTATTTGCTTAGTGTTCCTTGAACATTATTTTGAGCCTTTCGCTTCTGAACATGAAGATGCAAAAGTGATTGATATTCTTCAAAAAACTTGGCGAAAGATGTCTGAAGAAGGACACAAGGCCGCATTGAAACTGCCTCTTTCTAAAAATTCACTTGATTTGGTATCGAAGGCCATTGCAGGTTGATTTTTAGAGTAGCAATTTGACCCATGTACCATGCCAAAAGAAAAAAACCAATTACCCCTTGACTCAGAAACCTTTCTAAGTATAAGAAAGTGGTACCTATGGGCTTTGGCAGGTATTGCAATTACCATTATAGTCTCTCAAATTCTTATTCAGTTGCACCTAAATTCGCAGCTGAGTGATTCGCGAGTCATTAACGTGGCAGGTTTTCAACGGGCCTATAGTCAAAAATTAACCAAAGAACTATTACTCATAAAAGACGCATTTCCAAGTAATTCCATTACCAAAAATGTAACGGCCCTCTCAAAAACCATTTCAATTTGGAAACACTCTCATTTGGCGTTACAGAACGGAGATGGGGAAATAGGAATTCCTAAAGAGGCCCATGTTGAAATACTAGAGTTATTCCAGAAGTTAGAACCCCATCATTCGGCCATGGTGGCAGCTGCAGAATCGATAATCCAATCCTACCATGATAAAAGTTTAAACGAGACCAATTTAGAAGAAAATGTTGCCGTCGTTCTGCAAAATGAGAACAGCTTTCTTCAATTAATGGACGATATCGTAAACCAATATGACCAACGGAGCAAGGAACAGTTAAAAATCCTTAAACGAAAGGAATATGTTCTACTAGGCATTTCATTGCTCATATTATTGCTAGAAATATTGTTTATTTTTCGCCCTCTTTCTATTCAAATTAGAAAGACCATTGGCGATTTAATGCAAAACCAAGTAAACTCGGAAGCACGCGCCAAAGAGATTCAACAGCTTTATTCAGAAAAGGAAAAATCCCTTCAGGAACTACAGGAACTTAACTTTGTAATAGACAATGCCGCATTGTTTGCTAGTACCAGAAAAGATGGAAGCATTGTTTTTATCAGTAAAAAATTCCTAGAGCTATTAGGGATAACCGAAAAGCAACTGAACAAACCTCTTTCCGAAATTCTAACCGCCGATCAAGGCCAGCAAGAATACCTTAGGGAGGTTTTGAAGAACAATAGAAAAAACGTTATCCGTACCGAGGAGATTAAAATTACCACTCTAAAAGGAAAACAGTTTTGGCTGGATATGTCCATTGTACCCATGCATCAGTCCAGTAGACAACAAAGTATTCTTATATTGTGCTCGGACATTACGGAGCGGAAAGAGAACAGCATAAAAGTAGAGCAGCTTACCCAGCAGAACTTTGAAGCCCGCATGTTGCAGAAAAAAGTACAGGCAAGCCAAATTGTTGAGGGCCAGGAAGAAGAGAGAAAGCGGATTGCAAAAGACATTCATGATGGTATTGGCCAAATGTTGACCGCCCTGAAATTCAATATTGAATCTATTGATCCCGAAAATAAAGCCAAGACTATTGAAAAGATTGCCTATTTAAAAACCTTGACTTCAGACTTGATAAAAGGAGTACGTACGGCAACCTTTAACCTAACACCACCAGAACTGAGCGATCACGGAATTTTTCCTGCGCTACAAAAAATGACTGCCGAACTTTCAAAGCTTACAGGCAAAACTATTCTTTTTGACAACCGGACCGATGAACACATAAGATTTGATTCATTGGCGGAAACCAATGTTTATAGAGTAGTGCAGGAGGCTGTAAACAATGCCATCAAATACGCCGAAGCCAATTATATTCTTGTGACCATTAAATATAAGGACCACATTTTAAGTGTTGTTATAGATGATGATGGTAAAGGGTTTGACGATTCCATTTTAGGGCAAGTACCCAAAAATAATAGTGAAGGCGGAATGGGACTCTTTTTTATGAAAGAGCGTATAGATTATATTAACGGTAGGCTATTTATAAATTCTATTCCCGGTGAAGGCACTCGTGTCACCATCAATTATAAAACAGAAAAAGAAGAAGAACATGGAGCGGAATGAACTGTACCCGGTATTTCTTAAAGTATCGAATTTAAATATTCTAATTGTGGGCGGCGGAAATGTGGCCTTGGAAAAATTGACTTTTCTATTAAAGTCAAGCCCAAATGCTCAAGTAGAAATGGTATCTCCTTTTTATAGGGAAGAAACTATTGCTCTCGCAACCAAATTTGGCATTGTTATGCATTTAAGCGACTACAATAAATCTTTTTTGAAAAGCAAACATATGGTCGTTGCCACTACCGATAAGGTAGAAGTAAACGAACAAGTTTACCATGATTGCAGAGCGGAGAGCATTCTAGTAAACGTAGCGGATAACCCTCCTTTTTGCGATTTTTACATGGGCGGAATCGTTACCAAAGGAAACGTAAAGGTGGCTATTTCTACCAACGGAAAATCACCCACCACAGCAAAACGTTTACGCCAGTTTTTTGAGGATGTTATTCCTGAAAACATAGACGACTTAGTAAAAAACCTCAATGAATTCAGAAAAACAATTAAAGGCGACTTTGAAGAAAAAGTAGAAACCCTGAACGAGTTTACCAAAGGCTTGGTTAGCAAAAAAGACAAGGACACCGAATAATATCCGTTAGGATTATAACGTGTACCATGACGCCCAAAGCTTAAAAACAAAGGTTGCCCCAAGACCAAAAATAATATGGGCACCCACTAGCTGAATTAGAAACAATTGCAATTCTATTTTGGGCGGAGCGCTATGAAAACGTATCATGATCAACCAACCTAGCACTCCAAAAAGTCCAAGAATACTTCCAAGAATAACGGCCAACCACCATGTGGGATGGTTTTCTGTTAAACAGAAATAGGCAGACATGACCCCCGCAAAAAGGAAGCCCGTTAAATAATGGAATATCCACCCCCAAATACTATCCTCCGCAACTTCAACTCCCAAACGTTTGGAACGGTCCAAGAATTTATTGAGAAGTTTGGGCTCACCCAAGTCCGCATCGCACAATTGCCCAACCAGATAACTGAAAGTGGTCATGAGCGTAGTTCCAACAAGTCCTGCTAAAATAATTTTTGACAACTCCATTTGGGTAGGTTTAAAGCATCCAAAGAAAGGTAATCAATTAATCTTTCGTTAATTCAAACAAATAAAAATCTTTCGCAATCGAAAATACTTAATGAGTCTCAACCTTTTCAATACATGCACTCTATAATTCTTGCATAACCTCAGAAAAAAGTCGGAATGAATTTATTCTATCTTGCTGATCGTAAATATGTGATACCGCAATAATCTCGTTTACACCCGTCTGCTTAATGAATTCCTCTGTTTTCTTTTTTACTGTAGCCTTACTTCCCACAAAAGCATATTTCAACATACGCTGAAAAGCCGGGTCCACAGAAATCTGTTTAAGCTCGGCAGTCATTTTCACCGGGGGCTGCATATAATCTATTTTCCCGGTCATCACCCCTAACATTAAACGTAACATAGATGTAGAAATAGTATCTGCTTCCTCATCCGTTTCTGCGGCCACAACATTTATACCCGCCATAGTATACGGTTCGTTCAAGTATTTAGAAGGCTGAAAATTGTTGTAATAAATATTCAAAGCCTCCAAGAGTTGACTAGGAGCAAAGTGACTAGCAAACACATAAGGAAGCCCTTCTTTTGCGGCTAAATGCGCACTATCCGTACTGGAACCCAATATATAGATAGGCACATCTACACCTTCGGCAATGGGTACCCTAACCTTGGCATGCTGATTTTCTTTTGAAAAATACTGCTGAATGTTATGCATTTCTTCAGGAAAACGATAAACTGCCTGCATCCTGTCCGGACGAATGGCATTTGCCGTCACCTGATCGGTTCCTGGCGCTCTCCCTAAGCCCAAATCTATTCGGTTAGGATATAATGACGCCAAAGTGCCAAACTGCTCCGCTATGAGCAAAGATGAATGGTTGGGCAGCATAATGCCCCCGGAGCCCACACGTATCTTTTTTGTTCCACCGGCAATGTGCCCCATAAGCACCGTAGTTGCAGAACTGGCAATACTCAGCATGTTATGGTGTTCGGCCAACCAGAACCGGTTGTAACCAAACTCTTCCGCCTTTTGCGCCAATTCAAGACTATTATCAAAAACTTCCTTAGGTTTAAAACCAGCCCCAACAGTTGCCAATTCTAATATGGAATAGGGTATCTTTTTATCTTTCATCTTCATTACGATATACGTTCAAAATTATAGACTAATTACCTCTAAAACCTAACCAACCACACGCTTAAGAACTTAAAACAGTGCAATTCAATGGTTTGTAAAAAGTTTATTATAAGAGGGAAATATAAGTCGTTACAAAGGTGGTAAACTTACAGCGTTGAGACCAAGATGCCTGTTGTAAAATCCCGAAGAAAAAGTAAATTATAAGCTAAGGTTTAAACCTGAAGTGGAAGGCCCTTTTGACTGGATTCGTAGATTTTCTCCAAAACCGAAATATTAGGAATATAATTAGCAACATCCGTTTCAAAAGACGCTCCCAATTGGAGATTTTTAATAAAATGTTGTTGTGTGGCAAAAACACAATCGCCTGCAAAGTTTTGCTTTTTAAAGCTGTACTCGTGCTGGCGTTCTTTATCGCCTAAAAGTTGAACCGTAATCTTACCATCATCATAAAGTCGCAAGCTACCCTTGTCCCCTTCAATAAGCACTGCGCCAAAAGTTAATCTTGGGTCTTCGGAAGTATTTTCATTGTATCTATTGGCATCCAAAAAGCCCAAGCCTCCGTTAGCAAAATCAAAATTTACCCAGGCAAAATCTTCTCCTTTAATATTGTTGTTAAGTGTTCTTAGTTTGGCGTACACCTGTGTGATTTCTCCTCCCAAATATCTGAACACGTCTATAAAGTGTATTCCTGTTTCGTAGATAAGCAATCGCTCCATTTCCCTGAAATAGGGCTGTCTATTCATATAGGCATCGGTCTGCCAACCGTCTCCCATTCGCATTCGCAAATTTATGGTGTGTAGTTTGGAACCAATTGTTTGTGCGTCCAAAAGCTTTTTGAGTTCCCGGTGCCAAGGTTGAAACCGAAAATTTTCGTGCACCATCATCCTAACCTCCGAATCTGCAATTAGCGACTCAATCTCTTGGGCCTCCTCTAAAGTAGGTGCTAAAGGTTTTTGACAAATGATATGAATGTTATGTGCTGCGGCTAACTTACAAAGCTCTAAATGACTTTCGGGAGGTGTAATGATATCTACAAAGTCCGGCTTTTCGTTACGGAACATTTCCTCAACGCTAGTATAAGACTGCTTAAAACCATAATTATTAACTATGTCCTCTGCTCGTTCCTTAACCGAATCGCAAACACCAACAATATCAACCGCATCAATTCTTTTCCACGCTTCAAAATGAAACTGGCTAAAATAGCCCGCGCCTATACAAACTCCCTTTAATTTTGCCATGTTCCTTATTTAATAT
>NZ_RCNR01000060.1 GCF_009725985.1 Zobellia amurskyensis | reverse complement strand
CCCACGTGCCGCTTTGTTACTTGAGGATAAAGAAGGTACCAATGCCGCATTCGTAAAATACATTAACCGCAGCGGTGGCAGTGGGCTAAGTATTCACAATATTCCTATTCTACGTCTATCGGAAATTTATTTGATAGCTGCGGAAGCATGTGCCAACGGGGCACCCGGTGGTGACACCCAAGCTTTGGTTTATTTGAACACACTGATAGCTAAACGTACCACAGATTTTGACACCTATAAAGCAACAGAAACCGGTGAGGCTTTAAAAGCAAGAATTGCAGAGGAAAGAAGGCGAGAACTCGCTCTAGAGGGGCATGCTGTATACGATTACATAAGAACGGGAAAGAACATCAATAGACCTGAGTCTGACCACGTAAATACCGGAGTAAACGTAAACAACCTGAACATTGAAGCTACATCGTCAAAAACGATCTATCCTATTCCTGCAAGCGAAATCGAGGCATCAAAAATGGAACAAACAAAAGGTTACTAAACACTATACCATTATCACCTTTTGTAAAATAGCGGAGCAATGCTCCGCTATTTTTATTTTATAAAAACCATAAGTTCCCGGAACTAAAAATCATTCAAGAATATATAGGCCATTTTTATAGTTGATGTTTCTTTAGCTACATCTGTCCAAGCAAAATGAACCTTATCCCCAACCAAAGTCATTTGTGGAAAGCCCGTTTTTCTGGAGGCACCAAGCTCACTAACAACAATCTCTTTTGAAATTTCACCAGAACGATTAACCTTCACCGCTTTTATCTGAGCTTCTTTATCCAACGTTTCCATCCAACTGACAATAGCATTTTCTTTATCGAGTAAAATAAGGTCCACCCTTCCCATGGTATTGTTATCACTAATTAAAATAGGGGTACCAAAATTTTCGCCTCCATCCAGAGAAAACACCAGTTGAACCTTTGGTTCATTGTTTACTGCAGTAAACCAAGCTACGGCCAAATCATTCTTAATAGCATCGGCCTTGGGTCCATTTACAGGACATCCTTTTATCTCCCATCCATCATTAAAAATAAATTTTGGCTCCGTCCATTTTCCGTTCACCCACCTTGTAATGGCTATATCCCTGATTTCGGCATCTGTTCTATCCCTATACAAAACTACTGGACCATTATCGGTAATCGCTGCTGTAGTTTGGCAGCAACTACAGGTTTTTGCATCCAAAAGCACCTCACTACTAACTGTACCATCTGCCGCTACTTCTGCTGCCCGAATATTCATATCCCCTTCATGGCCGTGGCCTCCACCTCCCGTATTTCTACCATCTAACCAGGTTACAAAAAATCTATCCTCTTTGTACGGCAGTATCGTTACAAAACCGTGTTCCGTTTTGGTACCGTCCGTATGCAATGGTAGATTCGTGCGCCAAGCTGCATCGGTTGCGGACTTTAAGTTTAGCTGAATGTCATAAGAAAAAGTTTCTTTGGAAGACTTCCTGAGTACATGCGATAGCAGGTTTCCGTTGTTTTCTGAAATTGTTGGAAAATCGGCCCAATTAATAAACCAATCAGAGCCCTGAACAATGGTTTCCGGTTCTGCCCATTCTCCTTTAGATAATCGTGCATATTTCAGCTCCCCCAATGAATCATTTATTTCGTGCACCCAAGACAACAAAGCACCATTTTTGGTCGTGACCAAACTAGGTAATGAACTACCATTTTTGACAGGTGAAACCAGCTGATTTACAATTTCTTTCTTGATTTCCCTTTTGCTAACTTCTTCTTGTTTTGAAACTTCTTTACAAGATGTAAATAGTATTGCAAGACCAATTATTAGGGCAGACGATATACTTTTCATTGTGGTATCGCTTTTAATTTTTTGATTATTTCCGGTGAGTCCCATGCTGTGGCACCTATAATTTCGTGAACCTTTTCGCCTGCCTCATTATAGATAAATGTAGTAGGCAATGCATATACATTTAATTGAGCCAGTCCTCCTTTATACCTCAAGTATTTGAACGTATGAGGTACAGACTGTTTAAATTTTCGAATAGTTTTCAAGGATTCATCTGAAGCCAAAAGAACAACAAACCCTTCTTTTTCCAAAACAGATTTGGCCTTCATTAAACTGGGCATTTCCTGAACACAAGGCTTACACCAAGTAGCCCAAAAATTGAGCAAAATGCGTTTCCCCTTAAAATCAGATAATGAAACGGCATTTCCGTCCAGGTCCTCATACAACACCTTTTCCTTCATTGTTTTTGAAACACCTAGTTGCTTTTTCTCATTTGATTTCAACTTTTCACCAGAGTCCCTACAAGAACCCGAAAGAAACAAACAAACGGTCAAAAACATCAATTTTATTTTCATTTTCAATCATGCAAAAATAGATTGCAAAGGTACCAAAAGCCAATAGTTTAAAAGAACCTATATTACTTAAAGTCAAGCTGAAAAAACAATCTTTTAGCAAAGTGTAAATGGATTTTCTCTTGAAAACGAACACAAATTCTAAATAGAAGGAAAGTTCATCACACGATAAACGCACCTATGAACGTTATCAATATAACTACAATCTAATCTTGGCACCAAATTTGGGTATCTTTGTTTAGATTGTGAATATGATTAAATTCAATAATGATATGATGGAACGACGAGCATTCATAAAAAAAAGTGGAATTGCAGGCATTGCTTTAGCAGCTTTACCCAATTTGGCATTTTCCAAAGATTTTGAGTATAGCATCTTAGAATTAATGGGCAAAACAGACATAAAACTCTACGGCAAGGGCATAAATCTGCGAAAAGAGGCCCATGATGCTTTTGTTGAAATGAAGAAAGCCGCTTATAGCGATGGTATAGATCTAAAAGTCGTTTCTAGCTATCGTAATTTTGAACGTCAACGTTCTATTTGGGAACGCAAGTATCTAAAATATACGGACGATGATAATATGATGCCTTTAAAGGCCATTGATAAAATTATAGAATATTCTACTATACCGGGTACAAGCCGTCACCATTGGGGAACTGATATTGATATTGTTGACGGGAACAGAAATGTAAAAGGAGATATGCTCGTTCCTTCTAAATTTGCAGAAGGAGAACCCTATGCCGATTTCAAGAAGTGGATGGATGAAAACGCTAAAAGTTTCGACTTTCATTTAGTATATACAGATGTACCGGGCCGAAGAGGCTTTAAATACGAACCTTGGCATTTTAGCTACGCACCTATTTCCGTGCCTATGTTAACAGAATTCCGAAGAAAAAACATCATGCAATTACTAAAGGATGAAGATTTCTACGGTAGCGAACATTTTACCGAAGGTTTTCTAACCAACTATATCCAAGACAATATCTTAGATATCAATACTGAACTTCTGTAGGTCTTTTGTATATTGAGGTACAAAAGAACACTATACCATGCGAAGAGGAAGTTGGAAAATCAGAATATTCATTGGCTTGGCCATTGTAGCATTCGCCTTTATTAAACGCTGTAGCAGTAAAGAGGAAAACCCCTATACGGGAAGAGTACAAACAATTAATATGAGCGCCGAACAAGAAATTGCGATCGGCCTTCAAAGTACTCCGGAAATTGCCCAACAGTACGGCGGTTTATACCCGGACGAAAAACTACAATCTTATGTAGATCAAGTGGGCAATAAACTTGTTCAAAACAGTATTGCCCGTGAAACCCCTTATCAATACGATTTTCACCTATTGGCAGATGACCAGACCATTAATGCCTTTGCTTTACCCGGCGGTCCGGTTTTTATAACTTATGCTCTTTTCAAACAACTTAACGAAGCCCAATTGGCGGGTGTTCTTGGTCATGAAATAGGCCACGTAATCGGCCGACATTCTGCAGAGCGAATCGCAGAAAGCGAACATTGGCAACTTCTAGCTACAGGCGCCTCGGTAGGTGCAGATGCGGGTAACCTAATTGGAGGCATAGGCCAAAATATTTTATTGAAAAATGGTCGTGGTGATGAATTGGAAAGTGATGACCTTGGGGTTCTCCTTATGCTAAACTCCGGTTACCAACCTGAAGAAATGATCAGGGTAATGGAAATTTTAAAGCAAGCGGCAGGTCCAAACCGAGTGCCTGAATTTCAAAGTTCACACCCAGACCCTGAAAATAGAATTGAAAAAATACAGGAATCTATTGAGAAATATCGCAACCAATAAGAATTCTTAAGATATTAAAGGTGTTTAAAACAATCTAAACTTGTTTTAAGCACCTTTTGCATTTTATCTTACAAATACCATGAATGGTTGTTAAATTCGTTGAAATGCAGAGGGTTGTATGCTAATTTAGCTATCTTTACGGCTCCCAAATACTACCGTTGTTAACGCAGCAATTTAACCCCTTATAGCTTTTACAATAACCGATGTCCCTAGACAAGACATCTAAAAGAAAACTATATGGGAACACTATCGCACTTTAAGAATTTATATACCGAAGCATTCGAGAACTGCAAACCAGAACTAGTAGTGATACTACTAAAGGTTTACTCGGTATTTTGTGGATTAATGTTGTTTATGGCCGTTTATGCGTTTATGCACAGAGCCTTGAACGGATTTGAATTTTAATTCGCACCGCTTTACCGCTCTTTTACGAGATACTATATGAAAAAAACCCGACCATATGTCTATGGCCGGGTTTCTTGCTTTAAAGAGCAATTAGCTAATTCAAAATGTTTAACTCCCCATAGCTGTTTCAATAACCCTTAGGGCATCGGAAGCATTAGAAAGTTCTGCGTATTTTTTAATGGAATACCCTTTGTCACTTTTAATCTTTAGGTTAGCACCATTATCAATTAATAATTCTAGAATCTCCGCTTTATTATAGCGTGCGGCAAAAATAGCCGGTGTCATACCTAAAGATTTTTTGTTGACGTCTTCGCCAAGCTCTATAAGTTTCTTAACAGTATCCAAATCTCCTTGCATAATTGCTTTGCAGAAAGAATTCAGTTCTACGGCGTTGAACATTTCAAATGCTGGAGCGTTCGTAGTTGTAGTTGTGTCATTGGCCATTACGGCTGAAGTTCCGACCAAACAGGCCATTGCGAAGGTTAAAAACGTTTTTCTCATGATGAATGATTTAAATTGATGAATTTGTTATTGATTGTATTAAGTAGACTCGGTTTTTACAATCTTGTTACAGCACTAGAGGCATAATAACTTATTTTTAACATTTTCACCCTTAACGAAATAACACACAACTAACTAGAAAACATATAATTAAATTCATTAGAAGTTGTTTTTATAATTTCGGTTAAAATATAATCTATGAATCTTCCCATTAAAAAAAATCATTCAATTTTCTAAAATGTGGCATCTCTAACAATGCTAAAATAGCATCCAAAAAAGCCCTTCTATTATTGGCATTTCCTCTTAGATCACAGTACTTTTGAAAATCTAATTTATCGTAGCCATGAACAAAAAAGTAATACTTATGATTCTTGATGGTTGGGGCAAGTCACCCAATCCCGAGGTCTCCGCCGTAGACAACGCAAAAACTCCATTTGTTGATTCCTTATATAAAAATTACCCAAATGCAAACCTTCTAACAGATGGTATGAACGTTGGCCTTCCCGAAGGTCAAATGGGGAATAGCGAAGTTGGCCATATGAACTTAGGTGCTGGCCGCATCGTATACCAGGATTTGGCAAAAATAAACTTGGCCGTAAAAGAAAACACCTTAAAAGACGAGAAGGTTTTGAAAGATGCTTTCACTTACGCAAAAGAAAATAACAAACCTGTCCATTTTTTAGGCTTGGTAAGTAATGGTGGGGTTCATAGCCACATCAACCATATAAAAGGACTTATTGAGGCCGGAAATGATTCTGGCGTAAAAAATATGTTTGTTCACGCCTTTACCGACGGTAGAGATGTTGACCCAAAAAGTGGAAAAGGTTTTTTAACTGATCTTAGTGATTTTTGTGCTGATAAAAACACAAAACTAGCCTCTGTTGTAGGAAGATATTTTGCCATGGACCGCGACAAACGTTGGGAGCGAGTAAAAAAAGCTTACGATGTTATGGTGAATGCCGAAGGCGAAAAGACTGCCGACATTGCCACTAAAATGCAAGAGAATTACGATAATGACGTTACCGATGAGTTCATTGAACCTATTGTCATGACCGATAGTAACGGGAATCCTGTTGCTAAAATTACAGAAGATGACGTGGTTATTTTCTTTAACTTCAGAACTGACCGTGGCCGTGAACTTACGGAGGTATTGAGCCAAACAGATATGCACGAACAAAACATGCATAAATTAAATCTGTACTATGTTACCTTAACAAACTATGATGCATCTTACAATGGTGTTCATGTGGTTTACGATAAAGCAAACATTGAGGATACCTTGGGTGAAGTTTTAGAAAGAGCCAACATGAAACAAATACGTATAGCGGAAACTGAAAAATACCCGCACGTTACCTTTTTCTTTAACGGTGGACGAGAAGAGCCTTTTAATGGCGAACAACGTCTTCTATGCCCTTCTCCTAAAGTTGCAACTTACGATTTACAACCAGAGATGAGCGCCTACGAAATTAGGGATGCAATTATTCCCGAATTGAAAAAAGGAGAGGTTGATTTTGTCTGTTTAAATTTCGCCAACCCGGATATGGTGGGCCATACCGGAGTTATGTCTGCTGCTATTAAAGCCTGCGAAGTGGTAGATGAATGTGCAAAAGCTGTAGTAACTGCCGGTCTTGAAAATGGATATACCTCTATTGTAATTGCCGATCACGGTAACTGCGAAACTATGGTCAATCCAGATGGTAGCCCAAATACGGCCCATACGACTAACCCAGTTCCGTTAATCTTGGTGGATAAGGATATCAAAGGAATTAAAGATGGTGTTTTAGGTGATATTGCTCCAACCATTTTAAAATTACTGGGTGTACCACAACCTAAATTAATGACAAGGGAAGCTCTTGTATAAAGAATACATCAATTATTTTTACCTTTGCCGCTATGATTAAATTAAAAACACCTGAGGAAATAGAACTAATGCGTGAAAGCGCTCTAGTAGTATCAAAAACTTTGGGCATGCTGGCATCGGAAATTAAACCGGGTGTCAACGCTCTATTTCTTGATAAATTAGCAGAAGATTTTATTAGGGAACAGGGCGCTGAACCAGGTTTCCTAGGTATGTACGATTTTCCAAACACATTAAACATGAGCCCTAACGCTCAAGTGGTACACGGTATTCCTAATGCAGAACCTCTAAAGGAAGGTGATATTATTTCAGTGGATTGTGGCGCTCTAAAAAATGGTTACTACGGTGATCACGCCTATACTTTTCCTGTGGGTGAAGTTGCACCGGAAACTGCAAAACTTTTAAAAGTAACCAAAGAATCATTGTACTTGGGTATTTCAGAATTTAAGGCTGGTAACCGCGTTGGCGATGTTGCTTTTGCCATTCAGAATTACTGCGAGAACCACGGGTACGGTGTTGTTCGTGAGTTGGTAGGACACGGGCTAGGCAAATCATTGCACGAAGGTCCGGAAATGCCTAACTACGGTAAACGAGGCCGCGGTAAGCAATTTAAGGAAGGCCTTGTCGTAGCAATTGAACCCATGATCAATATGGGAACTAGACGTATAAAACAACTTAAGGACGGTTGGACCATCTTAACTGCGGATGGTAAACCAAGCGCACATTTTGAGCACAATGTTGCCATAGTAGATGGTAAACCTGAATTGCTATCTACTTATCAGTATATTTATGATGCTTTAGGTATTGAAACTGATGAAGAAGACAATTTTCGCAAAGAAAAATTGGTTCTTTAAACTAGGGCGAACAAAGCTAATTTGTGCTAATTGATGTAATACGTGTCCAAAATTTTCAAGTTTATTCTGAACGCCGTTCCTAGGCCCTTACTTATTAAACTAAGCTACGTGGTACGGCCTATATTAGGCTTATGGATGCGCGGAAATCGCTACGAAGACCCTATTGACGGTAAAAAGTTTAAGAGCTTCTTACCCTATGGCTATGAAAGCCCAAGAGAAAATGTACTTTCCCCTTTTACCCTGTCCTTGGAAAGGCATCGCTTGTTATGGCTTTACTTAAAAAATCAAACCAATTTTTTTTCCGAAACATTAAAAGTACTTCATTTTGCTCCTGAACAGGCGTTTTATAAACGTTTTAAAAAACTTAAAAACTTAGAGTATATAACCACCGATCTTTTATCTCCTTTGGCAGATGTAAAAGCGGATATTTGCAACCTTCCTTTTGAGGACAACTCCTTTGATGTAATTCTTTGCAACCACGTACTTGAGCACATACCGGACGACACAAAAGCTATGCAAGAGCTATACCGTGTACTTAAAAAAGGGGGATGGGCTATTTTACAAATTCCACAGGACCTTGAGCGTAAAACCACGTTTGAAGACGATTCTATTACGGATAAAAAAGAACGAGCCAAGATATTTGGGCAGTATGACCATGTACGGATTTATGGCTGGGACTACTTTGAAAAATTAAGAAGTATAGGTTTTTTAGTAGAAGAGGTAGACTATACTGCTACACTATCACCAGAAGACATAGATAAATATCGCTTAGCCAAAGGTGAAATAATTCCTTTTGTAAAAAAACCGTTCTAATTCTTTGTTACCAAATCTTCAAAACCAGGAGTCATGAATTCATGCGTCTCCCCTTTTTTATCTATAAAAATAATATAGGCATCAAGTTCTTGGCTTAACGTTAACAGTTTCAAAACTTGATTTAAATCCATTGCCATAAAAGAAGTAGCATAAGCATCTGCCTTGGCACAATTATCCGCAAGAACAGTAGCCGCTAGAGTATTCGCATTTTTAGTAAAACCTGTAACAGGGTCGATCGTGTGTACGTATTTAATTCCGGTAACAGGGTCTTCCCTGAAATGCCTGTAATTTCCAGATGAAGCCAACGCCTTGTCTTGTAAGCGAATTGTTGTCTTTAGTTTTCTGGTATTTTCCATTGAGGGGTCATCTATACCCACAATCCATGGTTTTTTCTTTATCTGATTTTGGCCTTTTGCAACCAGCTCCCCTCCTACTTCCAATAAATAATTATCAATCCCATTAGCATCCATAAGCTTTGCCAACCTATCTATGGAGTACCCCTTGGCAATGGCATTAAAATCAAAGTAAATATTAGGGTTGGATTTTTCTATTTTATTCTCCTTGGTAAGCTCCACTTTATTGAACCCCACATATTGCAACAAGCTATCTACACGAATACTATCCATCTGAATCTGCTCTCCAGGACCAAAACCCCACGCATTGACCAATGTGCCCACAGTAGGGTCAAAATACCCGTTAGTAGCCCCGTACACCTCTTGAGATAGCTCAAAAACCTCTTTAAACATATGATCTACTACTAAAGTGGAATCACCTTTGTTTATTTTAGAAATATCCGAAGCTGGAATATAGGTAGACAATGAATGGTTGATAGCATCAAAAACGGAATCTACCTGCTTCTGAAGGTCCAACTTTTCTTGGGATAAGTAGATAAGGTTATAAGAAGTACCCAGAGCCCCACCGGAACTCTCATTTCGCACCATATCCGATGAATTTCCTCCACAAGAGATGAAACACAAACTACTAAAAAACACTAAAAATCTATTCATCTTTAATTTCGATTAAACCAATATAATCAACAACATAAGCTTCATCTAAATATACTGGCAATTCAGGGTTTTCCGCATTTGACAGTCCCACACCCGCATAATAAGTTCGTGCTTCATGCTTATCTGCATGACCCTTCATTTTTGTCATAAGAGCTTCATCATAAATATTGGGATTTTCTGGATAAGGCACATGACGAACCACAATAAAATGCAGGATTTTATCCTTTAAACATACAAACTGAGGGTTTCTTTTAGGTTCACTATTAACACCCATAAATTCAAATCCTTCCTCCTCCAGCTCCCTTCCTACTATATTCATTGCTAGATTATGTAGTTCTCTTTCTGATAATGGCTTGCCCATAATGCTCAAAAATTTAGGTCCAAAAAAACCGATGCGCAAACATCGGTTTTTTTATGTATTTGATATGCTAAAGAGTAAAACTTAATCTCTACCCCTTCGCGAATAAAACTCTTATTATCCACCGAAATCATCAAAGCGAATATGCTCATCGGGAATACCAAAGTCTTCACCCATTTTTTGCACTGCTTTGTTCATTAATGGAGGTCCACAGAAGTAAAGTTCTATATCTTCTGGAGACTCATGAAGGCTTAAATAGTTATCGATAACACAATTGTGTATGAAACCTACAAAACCGTCACCAGGCGCATCTACACTTTCTTTAACCTTCCAATTATCTTCTTCCATTGGCTCAGAAAGTGCCAAATAGAATTTAAAGTTTGGGAAGTTTCTTTCTAGTTCTTTGAAATGCTCAATATAGAAAAGCTCTCTTTTAGAACGGCCACCATACCAATAGGTCACCTTTCTATTCGTCTTTAATGTATTGAACAGGTGATACAAGTGCGAACGCATTGGCGCCATACCTGCTCCACCACCAACATAAAGCATTTCTGAGTCAGATTCATTGATGAAGAACTCACCATAAGGACCTGAAATAGTAACATCATCACCAGGTTTTAAATTGAATATGTAAGATGAAGCAACACCAGGGTTAACATCCATCCAACCGTTCTTGGCGCGATCCCATGGTGGGGTAGCAATACGAACGTTTAACATAATCTCTCTTCCCTCAGCAGGGTAAGATGCCATTGAATAAGCTCTCTCTACCGTCTCAGGATTTTTCATCACCAAAGGCCAAAGATTAAACTTGTCCCATTCAGCTTGAAATTTATCCGGAGTTTCGTGTTCTTCCGGGTGAGCAGTAATATCAATATCTGCATACTTGATTTCACATTCAGGAATTTCAATCTGAATATAACCGCCAGCTTTATAACCCATATCCTCTGGAATCTCAACAACGAATTCCTTGATAAAGGATGCTACATTATAGTTACGAACTACTTTTGCCGGCCATTTCTTAATACCAAATACCTCTTCTGGTATGGTAATTTCCATGTCCTGCTTAACTTTTACCTGACAGGCCAAACGAGCACCAGCGTTCAATTCTCTTTTAGAGAAGTGAGGTGTCTCAGTAGGAAGCGCTTCTCCACCTCCCGAAAGAACGTGACACTCGCACTGAATACAAGTACCACCACCACCACAGGCAGACGGTAAAAATACTTTTTGGTTACCTAAAGTAGAAAGTAACGAACTTCCCGAACCAACTTCTATTTTCTTTTCTCCGTTTATTGTAATGGTAACCGGTCCTGATGGAGACAGTTTTTCTTTGGTGAACAATAAAAGGGCCACCAAGACCATCAATAGTATCATAAAGGCGACAACGGTAATTAAAATCGTTCCTCCAGTGCTTGTTGCTAATAGCATATCTATTTGTTTATGGCGTCGTTATAAGAGACCTCTTTACTATCGACCTCTTCTTTATTTTCTTTCTCTTTATTTTCGGATACCTTATCGTAATCCATACGTTGTTCCTCTACAGGAGCAGCATCGTCACCTCCAGTTAACATACCTCCAAAACTCTGAAAACCGATACCCATTAAACCTGTAATGATAAAAGTAATACCCAAGCCTCTTAAAGGAGCGGGTACATTTGAATATCTAATTTTCTCACGAATAGCAGCTATGGCCAAAATAGCCAAGAACCAACCAATACCAGAACTAACACCATAATTAAGTGCCAGACCTAAAGTTTGAATATCCCTTGCCTGCATGAACAGAGAACCACCCAAAATAGCGCAGTTTACCGCAATTAATGGCAAGAAAATACCCAATGAGTTATATAATGATGGAGAGAACTTTTCTACTACAATTTCTACCAACTGAACCATTGTTGCAATGGTTGCGATAAAAAGAATAAACGAAAGAAAGCTCAAATTGTAATCTGCATATTCAGGCCCTAACCACACCAAAGCACCATCTCTCAATAGATACTGATCCAACAACCAGTTCAACGGTACGGTAACAGCAAGTACAAAGATTACAGCTGCCCCTAAACCTACGGCAGTAGCTACTTTTTTGGAAACCGCTAGGTAAGAACACATCCCCAAGAACACGGCAAATACCATGTTATCTATAAAGATGGATTTAAAAAATAATTCTATATGCTCTAACATAATTCTATCTTTTTACCTTAATTAATTATCTTCTACAAGTGCAGGATTCCTTGAGCGCTGTACCCATATGATAATACCCACAACAATAAGTGCTGCCGGTGGAATAATCATAAATCCGTTGTTCTCATAGCCTGTTGCGTATAATCCGGTTTTGGCAATTGGATCACCTAAAACTTTATATCCTAAAAGAGTTCCTGAACCTAAAAGCTCTCTGAAAAAACCTACGATTATCAAAATAACACCGTACCCCAGTGAATTTCCTATACCATCCAAAAAGGATTTCCATGGTCCGTTAGCCAAAGCAAAAGCTTCAAAACGCCCCATAATAATACAATTGGTAATAATTAAACCGACGAATACGGATAAGGTTTTACTAAGCTCGTAAGCAAAGGCTTTAAGCACTTGGTCAACCACAATCACCAAAGTAGCAACTACAATTAACTGTACGATAATCCTAATTTTTGAAGGAATAACATTTCTCATTAAAGAGATGACCACGTTACCTAAGCCCAATACGAACATTACAGCAACAGCCATTACAATCGAAGCTTTTAGTTCGGCGGTAATTGCCAAAGCGGAACAGATACCCAATACCTGAATAGTAATCGGGTTATTATCCGCTAACGGATCCGTTATTAAACTTGCATCTTTTTTTGTTAATAGTGCCATATTATTTTGCGCTAACGGTTTGTAAATAGTCCTTATAGAGATTTAGACTCTCTTTGATCATAGCAGAAACACCGTTACCAGTAATTGTGGCTCCAGCTAAAGCATCTACTTCATTATCATCCTTAGTATTGTTCAACGGGTCATTATTACCCTTTGCAACAGCAATACCAGCATATTCGGTTCCTTTAAGAATGCTTTCCCCTGTGAAGTCATCCATAAAATAACGTTGCTTGATGTTTGCACCCAAACCTGGAGTTTCCCCCTTGTGATCAAAGTAAACACCTTGTACAACCATTTTATCATCCAAAGCAATAAAGCCCCAAATAGCATCCCAAAGCCCTTTTCCGTACATAGGAATGATGTAGTATTTTTTACCATCCTTCTCTCCTATCATTAAGGGAAGCTTAGGGGTCTCGCCTTTTCCAGAGATTGCCATTTGCTTTTTCATATCTATTAAATAAGCTTCATCATTTTCAGTGATTTTATCACCTTCAATAATTAACTGCTCTTTAATGTAGTTTTTAAACTCTCCCTCTACCTTATCAGTCGAAACAAAATTTACACTACCCTCATCAACATTATCGTTTACGCCCATAGCATAAAGAATGTTCTGTTGTTTTTCGAACCGTTCGTTCTCGGTTATTCTATCTTTTAAGCTCGAAGACATAAAAGCTAGAATAGACCCTACTATCACTACCATAACGGCAGCAAAAATAACGGTGTATGAATTCTTATCTGTATTGATTGCCATAATTATACGGTTTCTGCGTGAAGTTCATTTGCCTTGCCAGCTGAATCTTTTGGCAAGATGGTTGCATTTTTCAATCGTTTCATTCTACGTTTTACGTTTCCGCGAACTACATAATGGTCAATTGTTGGTGCAAACACATTCATAAGAAGTATTGCCAAGAAAACACCTTCTGGATATGCCGGGTTAAACACCCTAATCATTACCGAAAGGAAACCAATGAAGAAACCATAGAACCATTTACCACGGTTTGTTTGTGCTCCCGTTACCGGATCAGTTGCCATATAGACAATACCAAAAGCCAACCCACCAACAATAAGGTGTTGCCAGAAGTCAAAACTCATTAAACCATAAAACTTACTAGTTTCACCGATCCAACCTGCATCAACAACTCCGTTGAAAATTAAGCCCATTACTAAAGAACCGATTACGGCACTTAGCATAATACGCCAGCTAGCTATTTTACTGAAGATCAAAAACAGCCCTCCCAAAAGAATTAAGAAAGCAGAAGTTTCTCCCACTGAACCAGGTATAAAACCAAAGAACATATCTGAAACGGAATAGGACATCTCAGCCCCTTTGTTCTGTGCCAAATACCCCAATATAGTTTCTCCAGAAATAGCATCAGGACCACCAGCACGCTCTACCGCTTCATATACCCATACTTTATCACCACTCATCCAAGTAGGATAAGCAAAGAACAAGAAAGCTCTAATAGTCAAAGCCGGGTTAAGAATATTCATTCCAGTGCCACCAAATACTTCTTTACCGATTACCACACCAAAGACTACAGCTACGGCCAACATCCAAAGTGGCGTATCAATAGGAACAATTAATGGAACCAACATACCTGTTACCAAGTACCCTTCTTCTACCTCATGCCCTTTGATAACAGCAAAAATAAACTCGACCAGAAGCCCCACTCCGTAAGAAACAACAACCAACGGAAGTACTTTTATAATACCGATCCAGAAATTGTCCCAAGTAAGGAAATCGTTCATTAACGAAAATTCTTGTGGAAACCCGTTAATAGCCGAAAAATGTTGATACCCTGCGTTGAACATTGAAAAAAGCAATACCGGAACCAAGGCCATGATAACCGTGTTCATCGTACGCTTTAAATCATCTGCCGCTCTTACATGAGACCCAGAATGCGTGGTTTCATCAGGAGCAAACAAAAATGTATGCAGTGCATTAAATGCAGGCGCCATTTTTTTACCCCGGTAATGGTGCTTTAAAATGTGCAGCCTTTTTTTGAAAGTCAGTTTTTTATCACTCATCTTTATCCTATTTCTTTATGCAATAGATCTAATCCTTCTCTAATAATCTGTTGATGTGGTTGTTTAGAAACACAAACAAACTCAGTCAACGAGAAATCCTCCGGCGCTACTTCATAAAGCCCCAGTTGCTCCATCTCATCTAAATCTTTTACCATACACGCCTTTAGCAACTGCATAGGAAAAATATCCAATGGAAATACTTTTTCATACATACCCGTCACCACAAACGCACGATGTTCTCCGTTTGTATTTGTAGTTAGGTCGTATTTTTTATTTGGCTGCATCCAAGAGAATGTTAACGCTCTTGTTGCCGATATTTTATTGAAGACAGGTTTGTTCCAACCGAACAGCTCATAATCATCCCCTTCCGGAATAGCGGTTACCGTATTATTATAATACCCTAAATAACCATCAGGAGCCGATTTTGAACCCGTAAGAACATCACCGTTTATAACTCTAAAATTATCACCCTCAACACCACTACTATATAAAAAAGTAGATATTTCGGTTCCAATTTTTGTTTTGTAGTACTTTGGAGCTTTAACCGAAGAACCAGCCAAAGCCACGATTCTCTCAGCATTGAACTTCCCGGTCAACAGCAATTCACCAATTATCACCAAATCCTGAGGAGTAACCGTCCAAACAGCCTCTCCTTTATTGATAGGGTCTATTTTGTTGATTTGCGTACCAACCAAGCCAGCTGGATGCGGACCTGAAACCTTATGCAATTCAACACCACTTAAACCAGCCAATGGCGAATTTTCAGATTTTCCAACGGAAACATGCACTTTACCGGGTGTTAATTTACCCAAAGCGGTAATAGCAGCCTGAAGTTCTTTTTCCTTTCCTTGTAAAACGTAATTTAAGTCGGCTGCCAAAGGAGCAGTAACGTAACCTGAAACGAAAATCGCTTTCGGATTTGTATCCGGATCAGCGATGATGTCGTATGGACGCTGCTTAACAAAAGGCCAACACCCTCCTTTTAAAAGGTATGCTTTCACCTCTTCCTTAGAAGCACTTTCAACGTTTAACAAATCATTAGAAACACTTGCCTGCTCTTTGTCTGCCAAAATCTTAAGTGAGAGAATGCGTCTTCGCGCTCCCCTTACAATCTCAACAAGCTCGCCACTTACCGGCGATACGAAAAGCATGTTTTCCTTGTTCTTATTGTAAAAAAGTGGTTCTCCCGCTTTTACTTCAGCACCCTGTTTTACCAACATTTTAGGTGTGACTCCGTGAAAATCATTTAGCCTTATGGCATAAACGTTACTTAAAACGGCTTTTGAGGTAGTTTGCTCTGCAGCTCCAACAAGATTTATGTTCAAGCCCTTTTTAATCCTGATGTCTTTAGACATATTGTTCTAGACCTTAGGTTAACAAAATTTCGAGCAAAAATAATACTAAAAGGATTGTTTTCATAATAAATGCCTAGAAATTTAGGCAACACACCGATCTAAATTTTTTAGGTACGCTTTTTGTATACCTTTGCAGTAAAAAATAGCAGGTAATGCGCTCTAATTTTATACAGGTTTTTTTCCTTGTTTTAACTTCTTCTTTATGGGCACAGGTCCAAATGGAAGTAAACCCGCCCAACAACATTAAAACCGTAATTTTCGGCGGCCCCACAGAAGATCAATTTCCAGTTGTAGAACTTGGGGAAACCATAAAACTAGAATTTGATGACATTACCGCCTCTGAAAGTGACTACTATTACAAAATCATTCATTGTAATTACGACTGGCAACCTTCTCAACTTTTAAAATCACAATATCTAAATGGTGTAGACAACCAGCGTATAACCAATTACGAAAATAGCTACTCCACCCTGCAATCCTATTCCAATTACAAATTGACCATTCCCAATGAAAATGTAGGCTTAAAAGTCAGTGGTAATTTTATTCTTGAAATTTATAATGACAGTTATGAGCTTCAGTTTTCAAGACGCTTTGTTGTTTACAAAGACAATGTAACCGTTGGCGCAAGTATTAAACGTTCTCGCGATTTTAATTTCCTAAATGAAAAACAAGTAGTTCAATTCAATATCAACGCCGGAAGTTTTCAACTTGTAAATCCTAAAAAAGAAGTCAAAGTAGCTATTTTGCAAAATCACCAATGGGAGACAGCTCTTTATGATGTAGCCCCTCAATACACCATAGGCACAGAATTAATATACAAATATGATCAGGAAACCAGTTTTTATGGTGGTAATGAATTTCTGAATTTTGATACTAGCGACCTAAGGGCACCAACCTCTCAAATCTCAAGAATAGAGGTGAACGAACTTTACAACCATTATTTGTTTACCGACAGTTACAGAGCGGATCGCCCTTATACATATTACCCTGATATTAATGGTGATTTTGTAGTACGCACACTACAAGGTGAAGACAATTCTAGAGAAGCAGAATATACCAAGGTACATTTTTCCCTACCCTATGACGAACGATTGGCTCTAGATGAAGTCTATGTCTTTGGAAAACACAACAACTACGCTCTCTCTGATGAAAACAAGATGACCTATAACAAGGACAATGGCATGATGGAAGCTGAAATAAAGCTCAAGCAAGGCTTCTACAACTACAAATATGTCATTAAACGTGAGGACGGCATGATTGAAATTAATACGATTTGCGGGAACTTTCACTTTACCGAAAACAATTACTTGATATTAGTCTACTATAGAAATTTTGGTGATTTGTACGACAGCATTATTGGAGTTGGCTCTGCAAATTCCAGAAATATCAGTAATTAGATTATATTTATCCTTAATACTCATTGGATAAATGACCAACAAACCCACCGTCTCCGGAAAAGGAAGGTATAATTTAAACTACCGCGGCACGGAATGCCTTAACTGCGGACACCCTTTAGAACTGAGCGATAAATATTGCCCTAACTGCGCACAGGCAAATAGCACAAAGAAGATTACCCTTAAAGATTACCTAGATGAGTTCTTTGGGACTTTAATTTCTTACGATTCTCGGTTACTTCGTACACTATCCACCTTATTAATAAAACCGGGAAAAATCACAACAAGCTATATAAACGGCAAACGTATTTCATACACAAACCCTTTTCGGTTTTTACTAAGTCTTGCCATAATCTATTTCTTGATCATAAATTTTAGCGGTAATTTCTCTAAATATGACAAGTACGGTTCACAAGACTTTTCAAAAGCGGAAAACTTGATTCATGAATGGGCTAGCGACCCTAGCAATGAAGATACAGCCGAGCTTTCAGTAACAATAGACTCTCTTAGAAAGATAGTGCACTATGACAATTATATAGAACAAAAACATAAGCGCGATTCCATAATACTTTTAGATCCCGTTGCTTATTTCAAGAAAATAGATCAAGGCTCATTGAGCGACCGCAACAATAAGAAACGAGCATTTTTTATCACACTCCTAAAAAACGATACTATTTATGACTTTCAAGAGGTAATAGACACATATCAAATTCCTAAGACCTTTGAGAATAAAGCAATATTCAACATCGCAAACGGATTTTTGAAATTCCAAAAATCGCCTGGAACTTTTCTAAGCACATTAATATCTAAATTACCATTTGTCATATTTTTCTTTTTACCCATCTTCACACTGTTCATTTGGTTGATATATATCAGAAAAAAATATAGTTATACCGATCATTTGATCTTTAGTTTTCACAACACAGCGTTATTGTTTATCTTGCTCATTATTAGCTATTTGATTGATTCTATATTTGAAATTGAGAGCAATTGGATTTTTCTAATGATTTTTTCGACATACCTCTTTGCAGCTATGCGAAATTTTTACGGTCAGGGCATATTTAAAACTATTGTTAAATATCTATTTCTGAACGCTATTTTTTTTATATTGGCTATATTATCAACAGTATTACTTTTCACCGGTAACATTATTACCTTTTAGAAGGAAAGCATATGATCACACAAGTAACCAAGGGCATTAAAATTTCAGTGAATACTAGTTTTGAAGGCACATTCTTCAAGAACTATAAAATGCACTTTGCTTTTGGCTATACTATTACCATAGAGAACCAAAGCAAAGATTCGGTTCAACTTACTTCACGCCATTGGAAAATATATGACGCCCTTAACGAGCTTGAGGTATTGGATGGCGAAGGTGTAATAGGCAAAAAGCCGGTCATCAAACCTGGAGAATCGCATACTTACACATCAGGCTGCCTTTTAACCTCTCCCATTGGCGCCATGAAAGGTCATTATAACATGGTAAACTTTAGTTCTACCGAAAAATTTAAGGTACAGATTCCTACCTTTAAGTTTCATGCTCCTTTTGCATTAAACTAGACCTTCCGCTTTCATTATATACCGTAATTTTTGCCATAGCCTAACAATCTGTTAGCATATGGTCCAAGTTACTATTCCTATATATTCAAAACTAAGTTTATTAAGTTTTATTTAGCACTTTGCTTTTATCTCATTCGTGCCCCGGCAATTTTTTATTCGCACCAAGAATCCTACCTTTGCGCTCTATTTTAAACTTAATTATTGAATTATGAGCAAAGGTTTTTTTCATGTACCGACCGCGATTAACGAACCCATAAAAAGTTATGCGCCCGGCTCTTCAGAAAGAGAAGAAGTTCTAGAACAGTACCGTTCTTATTTTAACGGCAGTGTAGATGTACCATTATATATAGGTAGCGAAGAAATTAAAACAGGCAATACTAAGCCAATGTCTCCTCCGCATGACCACAAACATATTGTAGGCCAGTATCATGTTGCGGAAAAGGCGCATGTATCCAAAGCTATTGAAAATTGTTTGGCATCACGGTCTGCATGGGCCAATCTAACTTGGGAACAGCGTGCCGCTATTTTCTTGAAGGCTGCCGAATTGATCGCCGGACCATACCGAGCAAAAATCAATGCTGCAACTATGATTGCGCAATCCAAGAACATTCATCAAGCTGAAATTGATGCAGCCTGTGAATTGATAGATTTCCTTCGTTTTAATGTGGAATACATGTCCCAGATATATGAAGAGCAACCAGATTCAGCCGAAGGTATTTGGAACAGAGTAGAATACAGACCCCTTGAAGGCTTCGTATACGCTATTACCCCTTTCAACTTTACCGCTATTGCTGGGAATCTTCCCGCAAGTGCAGCAATGATGGGTAACGTAGTTGTTTGGAAACCTAGTGATAGCCAAGTTTTCTCTGCAAAAGTTATTGTTGATATTTTCAAAGAAGCCGGTCTTCCTGATGGGGTTATCAACGTAGTTTATGGAGACCCTGTAATGATTACAGAAACCGTTTTGGCCAGCCCAGATTTTGCAGGTATACATTTTACAGGTTCAACCCATGTTTTCAAAGAATTATGGAAGCAGATAGGAAACAACATCCACACTTATAAAACATATCCAAAAATAGTTGGTGAAACTGGTGGTAAAGATTTTATCATTGCACACCCATCAGCTAAACCTCAGCAAGTTGCTACAGCAATTGTTCGCGGAAGTTTTGAATTCCAAGGTCAAAAATGTAGTGCCGCCTCTCGTGTTTATCTTCCTAAATCTCTTTCTAAGGAAATTCTTGAGTCAGTGAAAAAGGATGTTGAGTCTTTCAACAAGCCGGGTAGCCCAGAAGATATGTCTAACTTCATAACAGCGGTTATCCATGAAGGTTCTTTTGATAAATTGGCCAAATATATTGACCAAGCCAAAAAGGATGACAATGCAGAGATTATTGCTGGTGGAAACTATGACAAGTCTGAAGGCTACTTTATAGAGCCAACTGTTATTCTAACCACTGATCCTAAATACACTACTATGGAAACCGAATTGTTCGGCCCTGTAGTTACCATATATGTATATGAAGATAAAGATTGGTCAGAAACCTTAAAGTTAGTTGATGAAACTTCTGAATATGCATTAACGGGCGCTGTTCTATCTACAGATAGATATGCCATTGACGAAGCAACAAAAGCATTACAAAATTGTGCTGGTAACTTTTACGTTAATGACAAGCCTACGGGCGCAGTAGTTGGTCAGCAACCATTTGGAGGAGCTAGAGCCTCGGGAACGAACGACAAGGCCGGTTCTGCACAAAACTTATTAAGATGGGTATCTCCTAGACTAATTAAAGAGACATTTGTAACTCCAACAGATTACAGGTATCCTTTCCTAGGTTAAAACAAAATACACTGACAACCAGTGTTTTATCGTCTATTTTTATTAAATTCCCCAATGCTTGTTTTTAAGACAAGACATTGGGGAATTTACATAACCACTAAAACTAAGAAAATGAAAAAACTAGCAGTAGCCGTATTCTTCATGGTAGCAGCCGTGACGTATGCACAAGAAAAATTAACACAGAACACTATTCAAGGTGTTTTACAAGGAAACCAAGGACAAGTGGTTGCTTTGGCAGAAGCTTTTTCTGAAGAGCAATATAACTGGCGCCCTACAGAAGGTGTCAATTCTGTAGCAGAGGCCCTATTACATGTTGCAGGAGGCAACTATTACCTAGCCTCTAAAATGGGTTTTGCCCCACCTGAAGATGTAGATATGATGAATCTATCCAAAATCACAGGAAAAGAGAACATCATTGCTGCTCTAAAAAAATCCAATGAATTTGTTCTAGAAAAAATTACCCTAGTAGAGGATGACCAGTTTGCCGAGGAGGTAGATTTCGGTTTTGCTAAAATGAATAAGCTTGGTGGCCTATTGGCTATCATGGAACATAATGGAGAACACAAAGGGCAATTAATAGCTTATGCTCGCTCTAACGGTGTTACACCACCTTGGAGTAAGTAACCCTAGAAAAAAACCTAAAAATACCCCTGACATATGATATGTCAGGGGAGTTTTTTTATACCCAATTTTCAAGTATCATCGATAAACTGCACAATTTAAGCTTATTGTTAACGTTATATTTACATTAAAATAACACAATAGCACCATTAGCTATTTTTATGTGATTCAAAATTTAATTTTACCAGTTACAAAATACTGATATACAGTATATTAAAATTAAATTAATTGTAAATATTCAAGCTTACATACTTTACAATACAAATCAAATATCTAGCACATCAGCTTGATTTTCAGCACAAAATTCAAAAAAAATCTAATTAAATATACTTTTAATGTAAATTTAACGTTAACTAATTGTAAATTGAACGTAATAATTACGTACTTTGTATCAACTGTAAAAAATGAAGATTATGGATATGCAGAAAACATACAGTAAATCACGAATGATAGCCGACTGTTTAATTATACATGTCTGGGGACATTTAAAAATTTATGCGAAGAAATACAGAAGGTCCTATTACCGCCTATTAAGCTTATAGTTTTAGCCTTTAAATTTCATGGGTAAGTATACCACCTTTTTAGTTTCAAAGAAAGCCTCATCAAAATAATTGGTTAGGTCATACAGCTCTATGGCCTTATATCCTTCAAGCTCTTCAGCTAAATCACCTCCTTTTAGATAAAGAATCCCGTTTCGCCTCTCGTGTAGTGACTCCTTTTTAATTTTTCCTTTCACCCAATGCACAAAAGTGGGCATAGCGGCAACCGCTCTACTCACGATAAAATCATATTGTCCTTTGGTTTCTTCTACCCTGGAATTGATAGCCTTTACGTTATCCAACTCCAAACCATCAATAACCTCTTGAACAACCTTTATTTTTTTTCCAATGGAATCTACCAAAGTAAATTGAACTTCAGGAAATAATATCGCCAAAGGAATACCAGGAAAGCCTCCGCCTGTGCCCACATCAAGAATAGACGAGCCATCTTTAAATTGCTGAACCTTAGCTATTCCCACTGAATGCAGCACATGTCTCAAATAGAGTTCATCTATATCTTTCCTAGAAACAACATTTATCTTTCGGTTCCAATCTTTGTATAATTCTTCCAATAATATGAACCGTTTCTGTTGAAGATCTGATAAATTGGGAAAATATTTAAAAACTAATTCGGCAGTCATGCGTATATTTGTATAGTTGCAAAACTACTATATTCATTGACGAAATAATATTTTCTTAGTAAATAAAGTATCGTATTTCTACGATATTTACTAATAACACCACATAATATGGACCAAAAAACAGTACGATTCTCTAGAAAAGATCCCGCACAGTTCTTCAGAACGTTGAATAAGCGCGTGAACGATTACTTCAAAGAGAACAAGTTAAAAAAAACAGGCAACTGGCGTTTGCACCTTAAGACGTTGATTATGTTTGCCTTGTTTTTAACACCTTACTTCTTAATTTTAACCCTTGGGCTACCCATCTGGGCCAATCTTATCCTTACCATTGTTATGGGTATTGGTATGGCCGGCGTAGGCATGAATGTCATGCACGACGGTAACCATGGTGCCTATTCCAACAAAAAATGGGTAAATAAAATCATGGGCGGTAGTATTTACATTTTAGCAGGAAACGTCTACAACTGGCAAGTTCAGCATAATGTATTACACCATACATACACTAACATTCATGAGCATGACGAAGATATGGAAGCAGGCCGTATTCTTCGTTTTTCAAAACATGCAGAATGGCAGAAGCATCATAAATTCCAGCATTTTTATTCGGTCTTATTATATGGTTTACTAACCTTTAACTGGGCTATTACCACAGATTTTCAGCAAATGTACCGCTACATGAAACGTAAACTTGCATATGGCAAATTACCCAGTGCAGCAGTAAATTGGAGTACTCTGGTTATTACCAAAATACTATACATTACTATATGGATTGTTTTACCTCTAATTTTTGTTGATATGGCTTGGTGGATGATTCTTCTTGGCTTCTTTAT
>NZ_RCNR01000059.1 GCF_009725985.1 Zobellia amurskyensis | reverse complement strand
TTTTTTTTTTTGTCCATCGCCCATCCACATTACAACCCCATTGGAATTCTCTACAAAACAAGATTTTGTTGCATTATATCTTGCATAATTTCCGTTAAAAATTTGCTATTTATTGATAATTATTGGCTGAATAGTAAGTTAATATTAGGTGTGGTTCTTACACTTTTGTATTTTTAGGATCGTGTAGTTTTTGCTAGAATACTACATGCATCCGCTAATAAGAATACTTTAAAAAACTATCCAGTAATCTATTTTTGATTTCAAACCATACCCATGAAAAGAACTGTACCAATCTTTATTTTAAGTGCATTGTTGTATTCCTGCACAGAAAAAGAAGGGAAAGTAGAAGTCGCAGAATCGGCGCCACAAGAAATTTCGCTTCCTTTTGAATCTATATCACTCAATGATCTTGGCGATTTTAAAAAAACATCAAGCAATTGGAGCATCGGAGGCGATGTATATGTAGACCGTTTAAAGGATAAACAAATTATGGTTTCTGAAGGTAGCGGGGTATTGGTGAATATTCCAGATAGCGAGTCCAAAGCTCATATCTTTACCAATTTTGAACACGGTGATATAGAACTTGAAGTCGATGTGATGATGCCAAAGGGCTCTAATTCAGGACTCTATTTTCAAGGCCGTTATGAGGTGCAACTTTTTGATAGTTGGAAGACGGAAGAAGCTACTTTCTCCGATATGGGAGGTATTTACCAACGTTGGGATGCCACGAAGGAGAAAGGGAGTGAAGGCTATGAAGGTAGTGCTCCAAGAATGAATGCGGCAAAAGCGCCAGGATTGTGGCAACATGTTAAGGTTGTTTTCCATGCGCCCCAATTTGATGCGTCGGGCCAAAAGGTCAAAGATGCCGAATTTTATGAAGTCTGGTTGAACGGAGTACTTATCCATGAAAATGTTAAGGTTTCTGGTCCTACACGTGCGGCTATTGCAAATGATGAAGTGGCAAAAGCGCCATTGATGATACAAGGTGACCATGGTGCCGTGGCGTTTAAAAACTTCTCCTACAAACTTTACGGAAACCCTAGGTTGTCGTTTGTTGATATGAAGATGAAGGAGTTCGAGAGTGAGCAGGTTCTACTGCCTAATGTGGATACTTTGACTCCCATAAGGGAAGTCGGTACCGATTCGATTTCATCGGCGATGGTCGTTGGGAAAAAGGTAACACGTATATTGGATTACAAGGGTAAAATGCTTGTTCCGGTTACGGGGGACTACCTTTTCGATTTTAAACTCAACCAAGCAGGTGGCCTGCTTATTATAGATAATGATACCGTTGTAAACCATGATGGCAGCTTTACGCTTGATTCCTTAGGTTTGGCCAAGGTTTCGCTGACCAAGGGCGAAATACCTTTTAGGTTGATATACAACAAGCACAATCCGTGGAACATAGGATTTGGCCTGTATGTCGAAGGTCCTGGCATTCAAAGACATTCGGTGCACGCCCAGAGTTCTATAAATGACAGACCTCGCATCAGCAAGAATAGAATTATGGTTGAGCCAAGCGATAAGGCGGTAACCCAGCGTAGCTTTTTAATGCACGGGGATGAAAAACGTACCCATTGTATCTCTGTAGGAACGCCGCAAAAAATAAACTATGCGTATGACTTAGCGTCTGGTTGTTTGCTAGAGGTTTGGAGTGGCGAGTTCTTAGATGCTACACAGATGTGGCATTCACGAGGTATAAGGCAGTTGGGAGAACCTGCTGGTTTTGCAGTTTCCTTTCATGGTACTCCGGAATTTTCTGTTTTAAGTTCTGATAACTCTGATTGGCCAGATAACATATCGGAAGAAGGATTGCAGTTTTCTGAAGGCTATGAACTTGGTAAGGATGGAATACCATTGTTTATTAGAAAAATTGAGTCTAAAATAATTAGGGATAAGATGGTGCCATCATCAGATGAACGTAGGTTAAACCGTACTATATTATTTAGCGGTGAAGGTGAAATTTGGCATAAGGTGGCGTCTGGAGAGGCTATAGAAAAACTTCCGGATGGTTCCTATATAATCAATGATGAGAGTTATTTTGTTGATTTTTCTAATGACAGTCTTGCTCCGGTAATTCGTAAATCGAACGGAAAAGAAGAGTTGTTAGTGAAAATTCCAACGGGAGAACAAAAGGTTGAATATAGTATCATTTGGTAAATAGACAGAACATGCAGACTTTATATAAAACAGTATTTTTTTTAGTTCTATTCGGAAGTTATCAATTTGCTATGGCACAATCGGCCATGGCCAAAAAAGAAGCCCAATTCTATGACATCGTAGATGTTCCTATACCAGATGATGTAGTTTTGGAAGTTGGTGGATTGGCATTGACAGATGATGATAAATTAGGGGTTTCAACAAGAAGAGGAGAAGTTTGGGTTATTGACAAACCTTATGGTAACTCGCCGGACTACACTAGGTTTGCTAATGGAATGCACGAAGCTCTAGGTTTAAATTATAAGGATAATAGCTTTTATCTGTCACAAAGAGGAGAGCTGACCAGACTTGATGATAAGGATAATGATGGGGTGGCGGATGTGTATAAAACTATTTACTCATGGCCATTGTCAGGTAATTATCATGATTATTCCTATGGACCCAAATTCACGGATAATGGCGATATGTTGGTAACCTTAAATCTATCATGGATTGGTCATGGAGCTAGTTTGGTGAAATGGAGAGGGTGGATGTTAAGAATTACTCCAGAAGGGGAGATGACCCCTATTGCAACTGGTCTACGTTCTCCATCTGGGTATGTAATTAATGATGCTGGTGACATTTTCTATTCTGAAAATCAGGGAGACTGGGTAGGCTCGGGAAGAATTACCCATTTGGAAAAAGGTGATTTTGCCGGAAATCCAGAAGGGCTTGTTTGGTCAGGTGATCCTAAATCTCCACTAAAACTAAAGAAGGAAGATATTGAGGAGCAATCTGGATTAAGCCTTTATGAATATTCAAAAAAAGTTCCGGAGTTAAAAGCACCGGCAATTTGGTTGCCTCATACAATTTTGGGAATTTCTACATCTGATATGATTTTTGATAGTACTAAAGGCAAATTTGGTCCTTTTGAGGGCCAAATGTTTGTTGGTGATCAAGGCCATAGTAAGATAATGAGAGTGTACATGGAGAAGGTAAATGGTGTTTATCAAGGCGCAGTTTTTCCCTTTGTAGAGGGGTTTTCTTCGGGTATCTTAAGAATGTTATGGGGTAGCGATAATAGTATGTTCGTTGGTATGACCAGTAGAGGTTGGTCATCTACTGGTAAAAAAATGTTTGGTCTACAGAGGTTAAAATGGAATGGTAAAGTTCCTTTTGAAGTCAAAACAATGAAGGCTGAAGATGATGGTTTCACATTAGAGTTTACGAAACCTATTAATGAAAAGATGGGGGCTGACATATCTAGCTATCAAATTACGACTTTTAACTATCTGTATCATAATACCTATGGTAGTCCCATTGTAGATCAACAGAAAGCTCAGGTTACAAAAGCCGAGGTGTCAAAAGATGGACTATCTGTACGGTTAACCGTTAACGGTATGAAATTGGGCTTTATACATCAGTTGAAAGTTGTTAATCTAAAAACAAACAATGGGCAAACCCTTCTACACGATACCGGTTATTATACATTAAATGAGGTTCCCGGAGGCACATTACAATCCAAGCCAATTGAAAGTAAATCAGGTAAAGGCGGAGTGGTACAACCTAAAAGGGTTAATGAAATGCCATTGACATGGGTAAATGGTCCAGATGAAAAAATAGTTATAAGTACTAAGCCTGGTCTTAAATATGATATTAATGAGTTAAAGCTTAAACGAAGATCTAAAGTGGAAATTACGTTCAATAATAATGATGATATGCTCCATAATCTGGTAATAACGGAAAGAGGAGAATCATCTGTTAATGAAGTAGGAGATTTAGCCTTGCATCTAGGGTTGGATGGTGCAGATTTAAATTATGTACCCGATACAGATTTAGTTCTTGCTCATACTGGAATTGTTCAACCAGAAACCGACGAAACTATCTATTTTGATGTACCAAGTTTTGCAGGTGAATATTGGATTGTTTGTAGTTTTCCTGGACATTCGGCTTCAATGAGAATTAAGCTCATTGTAGAATAAGCAAGTTTTTTGAGAGATCTTATAGGTTACTCTTGCAAGAACAAATAGACAATTTTCGTTAAAGAAAAATAATGCAATAGTGTTTCCTATGGTTTGGGGACACTATTGTTCTTTTTTTATTTAGGCTGGTGCTGCTTATCATTGGTTTCTCATGTATTTGATCATCGTTTAATGTATATTTAAACTATATAATTATAGCATAAAGATTTTGTGTAGAATGAAGTATTTTAAATCCCCTATTTTTTTTGGTACCCTTCTTATTTTATTGACTAATTGTAACACCTCTTATGATGAACCTCGCATTTCTTTAGAAGGATATGAGGTAGAATCTGGTTTTGAATTAGATGTTGTGGCATCAGAGCCATTTTTAAAAGCGCCCGTTGCTATTGATTTTGATAATCAAGGTAGAATCTGGGTCGTTCAAATGCCAGGTTACATGAACGATATGCAAGGAAGTGATGAGACCAAACCAAATGGTAGCATAGACATTCTTCAGGACTTGGACAATGATGGGGTTGTAGATCACACGAAAACGTTTCTTGATAGTCTTGTAATGCCCAGGGCCTTGGCTCATGTATATGGCGGACTTTTATATTCAGAACCACCTTTTCTTTATTTTACCGAAATTGAGGATGACAAGCCTGTTAATAGAGTTGTTGTAGATTCTATTTATGCAGTTGAGGGGAACCCAGAACATCAACCTAATGGTTTGATGATGAATATTGATAACTGGATTTATAATGCGAAATCTAATTTCCGATATCGACGTGAAAATGGAGTGTGGAAAAAGGAGGCAACCACCTTTAGGGGGCAATGGGGAATAAGTCACGATAATTTTGGGAGACTTTATTTTAATGATAATTCAAGACAATTGTTGGGAGACCATGTATTGCCCAATGTATTGGTAAGAAATAAATATTTCACTCCAGGATTTGGTGTAAATCGGATGTTGACGGATGACCAACGTGTCTATCCTAAGCACGCAACCACTGTAAATAGAGGGTACGCAAAAGGAGTTTTAAATCAAGATAGTATATTGGTTAAGGCTACTGCAGCATGTGCACCTCTAGTCTACAGGGGTGGAGGGTTTTCATCAGAATATAATGAGAATGTCTTTGTTTGCATCCCAGAGGGAAATCTCATAAAGAGAAACATTTTAACCTTTACAGGAGATTCAACCATTGCTAAGCAAGCATATGAAAATAAAGAGTTTTTGACTTCGACAGATGAAGGATTTAGACCGGTAAATTTGAATAATGGTCCTGATGGTAGCATGTACGTAACAGATATGCACAGGGGCATGATAGGGCATCATGCGTATTTAAGTCCTTATTTAAAGAAAAAAGTAGCAGTTAATAAACTGGATACTCTAACTAATTTTGGAAGAATTTTAAGGGTAAAGAAACTTGGTCAAATTAATGAGCCGGTCCGTGATTTCAATAAGTTAAGCTCCATGCAACTTGTTGCATTACTCAAGGATAAGAACGGTTGGGTACGTGATCGTGCACAGCAGTTACTTGTTTACAAACAAAAAAAGGACGGAATTGAGGAATTGAAGCAACTTGTATTTGATACTCAAGACCCCATAGCCCAACTACATGCATTATATGCGCTTGAAGGACTTAATGCATTGTCTTATGAGTTGTTGAGCAATGTGGCAGTAAAAGGTAATGCGGAACTTACGGCACATGCACTTGTTCTTGTTGAGCCATTTCTTAAGGAGGCCGGTGCCGAGAAAAGCAGCGCATTAATAATGGAGCTTTTGGCTAAAAATAATGTAACGGTAGACCTTTATCTCAGCAGTATTATGGGAAGCTTGGTTTCGTTGGATAAGGAAAGGTTCCTACCTATCATGGAAGGGTTGAGTAGTAAATATTCAGGGAAACCAATTTTTACTGAAGCACTGGTTAGTGGTGTAGGAGGTAAAGAAGAAATGTTAGGGGAGGCTTTGGCATCAAATAATAAAATGTTAGCAGAAGCCATAGCAATAAGTGAGGAGAAGAGGAAAGAGGAAAAAGTAAATCCTATTTTCGCCAGAAAATCACTTGTTGAAGACACTAGAACAAGTGGAGCTAAAATGTTCTACGAAATCTGTGCATCTTGTCATGGGGTGAATGGGCAAGGCATAGAAGGGCTTGCGCCACCATTAATGGGGTCGGAGCATGTTGCAAATACAGAAAGGCTAGGTCTTATTATTCTGCATGGTCTTGAAGGGCCTATAACGGTTAAAGGAAAGCGGTATGATTTAAATCTAGCTATGCCGGGCCTTATTCGTAATGAGGACATTTCTAACAAAGATATTGCCGACATAATCTCTTATGTTACCAATGCTTTTTCAGATGTACCACGTAGATTAAAACTAGGGACAATAGAAGAGTTGCGTAATACAAAACCCGAAAGCGGGGCGGAATATACAGAACAAGAACTACTAGATTATTTTAAGAAGTAAATAGGTTTTATTCTAGTTTATACGCTCCGTTATGGAGCCTTCTGGTGCTTGAAAGATGGATTCATCCGGTATTTTATCCAAGAAACGAATATCGCTAAAATGGCGAACATGGTTCGTGCTTTCTCCAAGTTCTCCGTCCTCCCAGGCAAAATTCTCCAGTTCTGTTGGCATCATAAGACCTTGTACTTCCTGATATTCTGAATATGTTTTAGCAGAGTTAATTTGTGCATTCTTTTTATCAAAATAGGAAACGGAATAGGTGAGTATCTCTAATCTAAAAGTTTCAGGGTCTAAGTAGAGGTAATATACATCCTCAGGAGAAAGCCCTACTTCTGAGCCAAAAGTAATTTTCAAGGTTTCGTAATTTTCACCATTTATTACGGATGCTCCTTCATCCGTAGCAACTACTCCGGGGTCTTTCAATAAAAAAGGAACTCCTAAAAAGTAAAAATCTAAATTATAGTAAAACGCAGCGGATTTCCCGGGGATTTTAGATGCATCTGGTTTTGCCCATGCTACTTTACCATCAAAGCCCACCTCATAATCATCAGATTTTAGGTAGGCTCTACGGTCTTTAATATTGGTAAGTTGATAAACTGTTTTTCCGTTTTCTTCTAAATTATAAGAAATACCGGTAAACGATTTCCACTTTTTAATGCCACCATGTGCATTTATGCATTTGTCTAACAGGCTCGTATCTTCGGTTATTGAAGATGCCTTGGAAGAATCTAAAATTTTACTATTAGGTTTCTGTTTTGTCTCTTTACATGAGATTAGTAAACAGAAGAGTAATGCTATAATAGAGATGTGGTTCGTTTTCAATTTGCTGTTTTAAGCAAAACTACTTCAACCTAACCTATTTTCCTATTGGCGAGTCGTCGCATTTTAAATCACCTACTACATATTGCAGCCCATCTAAGAAAAATTGAAGCAACTCTGGGTGATCTAGGCTCTGGGCGTTATGAGAAGGCGAGCTATAAAAAACACGACCTTTTCCGTGTCTCTTGATCCAAGAAACATAGTTTACCTTTTCGTCCACTTCTTTTCTCATGCCCTCCAATTTGTCTATTTCAATATAAAGCAATGGTCTAAAATTATAATCAAAATAAGCATTATTGAAAAAATAAGGTTCATCTACATGTGTAAGTCCATTTCCTTTAAATGCTTGCACTAAAGGATGGTTTGTATCTACTTCTTTAACATGCATTTCTTGTTGTTTAGGGTGGTAGTCAAAGCTCCCGCCCGTCATTTTGCTAAACTCCTTAGAGTTGTTCTGAACCGTAATGGCCCCGTGTAATATCATCAGTCCCCCGCCTTTAGCTACATAGTCAAGCAAATTGGTCTCGTATTGTTTGGATAAAGCAGTAATCTCTTCGTCGGGAAGGTTTGTGTTTTTTTGCAATAAATCCCAAAACAAATCTCTTTTTGGTCCTGAAGGATTACAATTGTTGAACACTACAGCATCATATTTTTTTAAGTTCTTTTTATCAAAACTCTCAATATCATAACCTATATGGACTTCAAAAGCATTGGATTTTTTACCTAGTATTTTCAGCATTTCTGCGTTATGTGGAATGGTCCAGTGGTCAAAACCCGTGGCCTTTGAGAATACTAAAATTTTCTTTTTGGAAACATTTTTCACCGTAGTTTCAGACGGGGCCATCTGTTCTATCTTGGCAAGCCATTCTTCCGTGATTTTAAATTCTTCAATTTGTTGGGCAAAAATGAAACCGGAAACAAATAAAAATAGGGCGGTAATAGTCTTTTTCATGGGTAATAACTGGATTTAAAGTTTGGTAGATTCTCTAATAATTAATTTATGCTTTATAAGGATTTGGTCCGCAGATTGAATATTAATAGAACCGCTTAAATGACTTATGATACTCTCTCCGGCAAGAATGCCCATTTTATAACCAGGATATTCTATGGTAGTTAAGTTTGGTGAGATTACTTCTGAAACAGGATCATTGTTAAACCCAATAACCTTAATTTCTTCCGGTATTCTATATCCCTCTTTTTTTAATTCTTTTATACAGTGAACGGCAAAAGTGTCGTTCGATACAAAAATACCATCTACTTTATGTTCTGAATTTTTTATTCGGTCAACAAATGTTTTAACGTTCTCTATGCTCAGGTCACTCTCATAGAGGTTTTCTTTTCTGAAGGGTATGTCGTTTTTATATAAGGCTCTTTGATACCCGTCAAACCTGTCTGAATAAACATTCCGTTTAAGACTTCCGCTTATATGTACAATATTTTTACATCCTTGTTCAATGAGATGTTGTGTAGCATCAAAACCTGCTGCATGGTTATCTATGGAAATAGTAGGGCAGTTGGGTAAATCACATACCCTATCAAAAAATAAGAGCGGAATCTTCCTGTCCGTATAAGTAGTAAAGTGGTCAAAGTTCTCCGTTTCGTAGGCAAGGGAAACCAATAAGGCATCAACACCGCTATCAAAGAGGGTCTTTGCATTAAGTTTTTCTTTTTTTCTGATTCTAAAGACTGGCTAATTATTAGGTTGTATCCAATATCATTAGCAATCTTCTCTATGCCCGATAAAACTGTAGACATGAAGTTGGAGTTTAGTTTTGGAACAATTACCCCAATGGTGTTGGACTTTTGCTTACTAAGGTTAGCCGCAAACTTATTAGTTCTATAGCCTGTTTCTTTAGCGACTAATAACACCTTGTCCTTAGTCTTTTGGCTGATGGCCGGATGGTCGTTTAAACTTCTACTGACGGTGGCCGGAGAGATGTTTAATTTCTGTGCCAGGTCATAAATCGTGATTTTCTTTGCCATTTGGTTAGTGCAAGTTTACTGCAACAATATTACGCAACAAATCGAAATATACAAGCTTAATTTCTGATTTATTACATATTTGAGTCTTATTTAAATGATTTTGTTCTGTTTTGGGTAGTAAAAATGGGAAATTGTCAATTTTTATGTAATTAATTTACGCAATCGGTTGCGTAATTCATATTATTTTATAGTTTTGTTTCCAATCAACTCGACCTAAATAATCAAATCCAATTTTAACTCACTCTTTATGAAACAACAACTAAGTGATTTTAAGCTCTTTAAACGAACGTTATTTCTTGTTGGGCTCGTGTCAATCTTTTCTTTTTCGGCTTATGCCCAAAATGATTTTACCGTAACAGGAACAGTAGCGGATGAATATGAAGCTCCATTACCTGGGGCAACTGTGGTGGAAAAAGGGACAACTAATGGTGTCTCCACAGATTTTGACGGGAACTACTCCATATCCGTAGCCAATCAAAATTCAATCTTGGTTATTAGCTACATAGGTTATGCAGCTCAAGAAATTGCTGTGTCTGGCAAATCGGAAATAAACACTTCGCTGGAACCTAGTGCCTCTTCGCTGGATGAAGTTATTGTAGTAGGTTATGGAGCGGTTAAGAAGAAAGATTTAACAGGATCAGTGGCTCAAGTTGATGCGGCTGAACTTTCCAACCAATCGGTAAATTCGGTCACTGATGTTTTACGTGGTAATGTAGCCGGTCTAAATATTGGTTTTTCTGCATCACCAAAGGGAACTAGTCAGATTCAGATAAGGGGTAACAATAGTTTGACAGCAGGTACAAGCCCATTAATTGTTGTAGATGGTATACTTTATACTGGAGATCTTTCTGATATTAACCCTGCCGACATAGATAAGTTAGATGTTTTAAAAGATGCTAGTTCTGCAGCGGTCTACGGTGCACGTGGGGCCGGTGGTGTAATTTTGGTGACTACCAAAAGAGGTTCCAGCGATAAACCAGTAGTTACTATCAATACCAGTGTTGGTTTTGCAAGTGAACAAAATCCAGTTAGACCTTACAGCCCTAATGGTTATGCAGACTGGCGTGTAGATGTCTTTAAAAGTAGTAGAGGGCAGTTAGCCTCTGAAAACCCAGGTATTTTTGATAATCCAAATAATCTTCCCGACGGAGTATCGGTAGATCAGTGGCTTGCTTATACAGGAGCACAAGGGGATCCAACAACCGCTTGGTTGACGAGGATAGGTTTTCAGGATGTTGAAGTTCAGAATTATTTGGCGGGAAAAAGTATTGATTGGTATGATAAAATTATGCAAACTGGATTTAGAAACGAACAGAATGTAAGTATCTCTGGTCGTAATGGTGGATTGAATTATTACTGGTCCATTGGCCGGACTTCTAATGAAGGTATTATTGTGGGAGAAAAATTTGAAGCACTACGATCACGTTTAAATTTAGATGCTAAGGTCAATGATTGGCTGACCGTGGGAATGAATACACAATTTGCTAAGCGAAATGAAGGGTTCATTCCTGCTGACCAGAATCAAGTTTTTAGTTCGTCACCTTGGGGTTCGGAATTTAATGATGAAGGTACTTTATTAAGAATAAGCCCTCAAGATGATCCTGGGGCCGGAGCCTCATCTGCGTTCTTGCGACCTACTTATGATGATTTAGTTGATTTGGAACACACTTTTAATTCAAGGGTATATGCTAAGGTACGATTGCCCTTGGGCTTTTCTTATGAACTTGGTTTTACAAATAGGTTGGATATTGAAGAATACTTTGTACACGCATCTTCTTTAAACCCCAATAATGTTGTAGGACGTGCCCAGAGATGGAATAGAAAGCAAAAAGAATATCAGTTGGACAATATTATACGTTGGGACAAAACGATAAATAAGCATACGTTTGGTCTAACGGCCCTGTTTTATGCCGAAAAGTTTGAAACCTATACAACCATAGCAAACGCAAACACCTTTGAGCCAAGTGATGCATTGGGTTTTAGTAATCTACAGGCAGGCACAAATCAAAATGTATTTACTGATGATGAAGAGACTACCGGTGATGCTATTATGACCAGGTTCAATTACAACTATGATTCCAGATACAATCTAAGCTTGACTATGAGGCGCGATGGGTATTCCGCATTTGGCTTGAATAATAAAAGAGCCTATTTCCCTTCAATTGGAGGGGCTTGGACGGTTTCGGAAGAGAATTTTTTTAAATCCGATTTTGTTACCTTTTTAAAATTGAGAGCATCTTATGGCGAGAATGGAAACAGGGGATTTGGAAGTGCAAGAGGAATTACTACTAGTCCTAATCCAGGAGGGTTTAGGTCATTCAATAATGAAAGAGGTTTGGGGGCCTACGCACAGTTGTCGGAATTGTCCGGAGGTAATTATCTCAATGTAGATGGTGGTACGGTTGTCCCGGTTCCCACTTTTAACAACAATACTATAGCAAATCCGGATTTAAGGTGGGAGCGAACAAAGGCGGTTAACTTAGGGCTTGACTTTAGCTTTGCGGGAGGTATTGTAGAAGGGTCAATTGATGCCTACCGAAATGTTACTACGGACTTAATTGTACGTAGGCAATTACCTAGTGTAATAGGTTTTAATGAAGTATTTACAAACTTGGGTGAGGTCCAGAATAAGGGACTTGAATTTGTAGTTTCAACTCAAAATTACAATCGAGAAAATTTCAGTTGGAATACTAGTTTTAACTTTTCATTGAACAGAAACAAAATCAATGCACTGTATGGAGATTTGGACGAAAATGGAAATGAACTGGATGACCTAACGACCCAACGATTTATTGGACAGGCCACAGATGTTATATGGGATTACGAAGTGTTGGGCGTTTGGCAATCCAATGAAGCTAGCGAAGCTGCTGAGCTTGGGTTTGAACCGGGTGATTTTAAATTAAGGGATGTTAATGGTGATGGTATTTTTACAGATGATGACAAGGTTTTTGTTGGCAATCGTTCGCCCCAGTTCAACATGGGTATGTCTAATCGTTTTTCTTTTCTGAAAAATTTTGATTTTTCTTTTGAATGGTACGCCAGACTCGGTCAAAAACGAGTTTTTAATGAGTCAAAAAATAGAAATGGTTTTGTAGACAGGGTAAACTCTCCGCAAACTCCTTATTGGACGCCAGACAATCCACTTAATGACTATGCCCGTTTGTTTTCAAATGACGGTCCGGGCTTTAATGTTTATAGAAGTAGCTCGTTTGTTCGGTTAAGTAATATAACATTGGCTTATAGACTTCCTAAATCCATATTGTCAAAATTATCCATGTCTAGTGCACGTATTTATGCGAACGTTAGAAATGCGGCTGTTTGGGCACCAGATTGGGATTTTTATGACCCAGAAGGTTCAAATGTAAATGGAGCATCCAGAGGGTCGGATGGCCTTTTCAATGCAAATGGTCGTGAACCAACACCTAGATTTATCACTTTAGGAGTTGACATTAGTCTATAATAAATTTAAAATCCAGCAGTAAGATGAAAAATATAAATAAATTCTATTTAAGAAATTTGATACCATTTTTTCTGGTGGCTCTTTTCATTCCAATTTCTTGTACAAAAGATTTCTTGGAGCAAGAGCCAAAATCATTTTTCACGCCAGAAAATGCTTTGAATACACCTGAAGGCTTGAACGCCATACTTTCTCAGGCCCTTACCGGTATTCGTGCAGAATTCTATGGAGACGGTGCTCCAATGATTACCGAGAATATATTTTCAGAGGTGTCTATAGAAGGTACTACGGATAAAGCCGGCCCAGCACAGGATTTAAACGCACAGATTTTGCCGGATGCGAATAACAATAGTAGTAACACAAATAAAATTAACTGGTTTTGGGAGGAGTTTTATGAAGGTATAAAGTTTGCCAACACGGTAATAGATAGGTTGGATGATGCAGAATTCGATAGCCCTGAACAACGCGCAGATATCCTTGGTAGAGCACTGTTTCATAGGGCTTATCGTTATTATCGGTTGACCCATCAATTTGGCGATATACCTTTAGTGTTAGAGGAGATAAGTGGTCCAAAATTAGATTTTGTGTCTACGGATAGGGATGTTATTCTTAGAAAGATTCAGGACGACTTGAATATGGCGGTTCCTATGGTCAATGAAGTTGCTGCAGGTGGTGAGGTCAGCCGAGGAGCTGTGTTGCATTTGTTGACAAAAGTAAACCTTGCCTTGGGCGATTTTGATGAGGCCATTGCCTCTGCCTCACAAGTTATAGATGGTGGGCAATATGCTTTAATGACAGAAAGATTTGGCATCAATGCTGGCGATGCTTCAAAAGATATAACTTGGGATTTACACCGGGTTGAAAATAAAAGTATACCAGGTAATACCGAGGGGATTTTAGTAGCTGTAGATCGGTTGGAATTCGTTGATCAAGGAGCCACTGGTAGTGGTACCAGCATACAAAGACAGGCGGTACCTTTGTGGTGGCGCTTTATCAATACTCCAGATGGTCAGAACGGAATGTCAGATTCACCTGAAGCTGAAATTAACTTGGTTACCGATATAGGTAGGGGAATAGGAAGAAACAGAGGAACTAATTATAGTACCAAAGAAATTTGGAAAGATGCCAATGATGATCAAAGACATAAACTGGGTAACTGGTTTGATATGGAAGACTTGGTGTACAACGCGCCTAGTCTAAAGGAATCTGGTAATACATTTTACGGAAAAAATTTGGAATTGTACTTGCCGGATGGAACTCCTCTCTGCTCAGATACAATTAGGAACTGGTACGGTTTTCCACAGTATAAATTCTTAGTTCCAGATCCTACTGCTACAAGACCTGCTGGTGGTCATGGAGATTGGTATGTCTACCGTATTGCCGAAACATATTTGTTAAGGGCTGAAGCTCATTTCTGGAATAATAATAATGGTTTGGCAGCCGCGGACATAAATGCTGTTAGACAAAGGGCGCAAGCTGACCCAATCAACGCGGCAGATGTTACTATTGATATGATTCTAGATGAGCGTGCAAGAGAGTTGTACTATGAGGAAAGCAGAAAAACAGAACTTACTAGAGTGGCATACATTTTTGCGAGAACGGGAAGAACTGCATACAATGGAAAATCATATAATTTGGATAATTTTTCCCAAGATAATTTCTGGTACGACCGTATTATGGACGTTACGGATTTTTATAATGTTCCAGGCCTCAAGACTATTTTTGGGGTGTCTTTCACAATGAGCCCATATCATGTATTGTGGCCAATACCGGCATCGGCAATAAACGCTAATACCCAAGGGCGAATCAATCAAAATGAAGGATATCCAGGTGCGGAGCTGAACATAGCTCCCCTCACCAATATTCCTGAATCAGAGAATGATAATTAATATTGAGTTTGTTTTTGTTTAAATTCCGTCATCTAAAATACTGTTTGTTTATGCGTGCAATTATTTTTTTTCTTCTTGTTTCAATCATGTGGTCATGTAATTCTGAAGATTCAGTACGCTTTACGGTAGATAAAGGTGACGGAATTTTTTTAAACCAGCCTGTCCGTTTTGACTTAAAAAATGCTGATGCTAGTCTAATTGATATTAACGAGGCTATGATCCTTTTTCAGGAAACCGGAAAGGAAGATATTGAGGTTCCGTTTCAATTAGATGAAAACGAGGATAGAATCTGGTTCGTTCCGGTTATAGATAAAGGCAAAGATGAGACTTTAAATTTTCGTTTGGAAAGCGGGGTGTCAACATCAAAATCCGACACCGGTGTTTCTAATCAAAAACAAAACGGGAATTTGCAGTTAAGGCTTCAGGACAAACCAGCCGTCTCGTATCGGTATGAAATGACTTATCCACCGGAAGGTGTAGATCCCATTTTTAAAAAATCAGGATATATTCACCCTATTATCACACCAAAAGGTGATACCCTTACCCGTATTCAACCTAACGACCATTATCATCATTATGGCCTTTGGGGACCATGGACCCATACGCAAGTAGATGGCGAACGAGTGGATTTTTGGAATCTTGGAGATGGAATGGGAACGGTTCTTTTTAAGGAATTTAAAAATACGGAATCGGGAGATGTCTATGCTTCGTTTACTGCGGCTCAAGAGCACATCGACCTGAAAACAAAGGAAGAGCCTCAAGTAGCTTTAAACGAAGATGTTCAAGTAAAACTATGGAACTTAAACCGGCCGGACCGCTATATGTTCGACTACACAAGTGAGTTCAGTTCACCTCTGGAGAAAGGTATTTTATTTGAAGCGTACCGCTACGGTGGAGGATTGGGACTTCGTTTTAACGAACGCTGGAAGGCGGATAATTGTTCGGTTTTGACTTCTGAAGGTAACGACCGTTTAACTGCAGATGGAACCAACGCCAAATGGTGTATTGTATCAGGAGAAGCATCGGATGGAAAAGGCACGAACGGAATTTTGTTCATGAGTCACCCTGAGAATAGAAACCATCCGGAACCTATGCGTATTTGGCCTATTGATGCCAATGGAGGTAGAGGCGATATGTTTTTTGAATTTTGCCCGATCCGTCATGAAGAATGGAAAATAGAACCGAATAAAAAATATGAACTGAATTACAGAATGGTTGTGTTTGACGGTACTTTAAATGCTGAGGAAGCAGAAGCGTACTGGCAATCGTTCGCAGAGGGAAACCAAATAGAATTAATCAATAAATAAAATACGTATTACCAACATGGAGAGAAGAAAATTTATAAACAGAACAGCTTTAAGTACTGCCGCTATGGTAGCTTTTCCTAGCATAGTACCAGCCCATGTTTTGGGTAAAAATGCGCCCAGTAATAAGATAAATATTGGTCAGATCGGTTGTGGTCGTATTGCTAGAGACCACGATATTCGCGACACCATTCGTTTTGATCAAGCAAATTATTTGGCAGTGTGTGATCTTGATTCTAAAAGAGCTACAGATGCCAAGCTTTTAGTAGATGGGTTTTATCAGGAAAAAACAGGCAAAGCCAAGTATGACAGAACCAAAGTATATGAAGACTATAGGGAAATGCTTTTGAACAAGGATATAGATGCAGTTGTTATAAGTACTCCGGATCACTGGCATTCGCAACCTGCAATGGAGGCTGCTTTGGCCGGAAAGGATATCTATCTTCAAAAACCTACTTCCTTAACGGTAAGGGAAGGACAACAATTGCGGGAAGTTGTTCAGAAAACAGGGGCTATTTTACAGGTAGGAACACAACAACGTGCCATGCCGCAATTTAGGGTGGCTGCAGAACTGGTAAGAAATGGGCGAATAGGTAAAATACATACGGTAAAAATTGGTTTACCTGGTGACCCTGCCGGGCCCGAAGCTCCAGCAATGCCTATACCATCAAACCTGAATTTTGATATGTGGTTGGGTTCTACCCCAGAAGTTCCATATACAGAAATTGGTGTGCACCCTCAAGCAGATTATAGCAGGCCAGGCTGGTTGCGTTCTCGTAATTATGGCGCAGGTATGATTACCGGTTGGGGCCAGCATCACTATGATTCTGCGGCATGGGGTATGAATACGGAGTTAGGAGGGCCTATTTCCGTTGAGGCGCTTGCAGAGTTTCCAAAATCTGGATTATGGAACGTGCATGGCGATTTCTTTGTAAAACACGAGTATGACAACGGTATTACCGTTTATACCAGCGGAGGGTATACCAATGGTATTCGTTATGAAGGTACTGATGGATGGATTTTTGTTTCCCGTGGTTCTTACCAAGCTTCGGCTACCGATCCAGTAGATAAAGAAAAGAGCAGTAAAGCATTAAACGCTTCTGATCCTAAAATTTTAGAATCGGTTATCGGGGAAAATGAGATTCACCTTGAAAAAATTGACGACCAACATGGTAACTGGTTAGATTGTATCAAGACAAGAAAAGCACCTATTTCACCAATTGAAAAAGGGCATAAGGCTTGTGCTATCTGTTTGATCAGTGATATCGCTATGCAGGTTGATAGAAAACTGGAATGGGATTACGATAAAGAGGTGTTCATAAATGACGATGAAGCAAACGCCATGTTGCGTCGTGAGCAAAGAAAACCTTACGGGACGGACACTGTAAAGTATTAAAATAAGAAAAGCCTGTTCATTATGAACGGGCTTTTTAAACAGCTTCTAAACTTTTATAATATAGATTGAAGGGCTTTTTCCGATTATAAGAGAAAGCTGAAGACTAACAACCCATACATGAAAAATACAATTTCATTTTTACTTTTGTTACTCTGCATAGCATGCGGTGAAAAAAAAACCGACAATAAAATGGTCGATAAAAAGACTTCTGATAATGTGAAAATGATGACGCTAGATCCGGGTCATTTTCATGCAGCATTGGTTCAGAAAAAAATGTACCCCCAAGTAGATTCCACCATTTATCTTTTTGCTCCGGATGGACCAGAAGTGCAGGATTTCCTGAACAAGATAAACTCGTATAATTCTAGGGGAGAAGCTCCTACAGCTTGGAAGGTAGAGAAATATTTAGGTGATGATTACCTGGGAAAAATGATAGCCGATAAGCCCGGTAACGTTATGATCGTAGCGGGTAAGAACAGTAAAAAAATAGATTATGTGCTTGAGGCGGTAAAAGCTGGGCTCAATGTTTACGCAGACAAGCCATTGGTCATTAACCCTGAGGGATTTAAAAAACTACAGCGGGCTTTTGAAGTTGCGGAAAAGAACGGTGTGTTGATTTATGATATCATGACCGAGCGTTTTGAGTCTACAACCTTAATGCAAAAAAACTTTTCAACGTTGCCCGATGTTTTTGGGGAATTAGTGGATGGTACGCCCGAGGAACCTGCTATTAGTAAAGAAAGTGTGCATCATTTTTTTAAGTATGTCTCTGGTCAGCCTCTAGTGCGTCCGGCTTGGTTTTTTGATGTAAATGAGGAAGGCGAAGGCATCGTAGATGTTACGACTCATTTGGTTGATTTGGTACAATGGGAGGCTTTTCCCGAACAAATTATTGATACCAACAATGTTGAAATGATAACAGCCAAGCGTTGGCCTACCATACTCACTACAGAAGAATTTCAGAAAGTTACGGGCCTTGATGGTTATCCTGATTATTTAAAAAAGGATATAAAAGATGATAAATTAAACGTGTTCTGTAATGGTGAAATGGTCTATAAAATTAATGGCAAACATGCCAAGGTGTCGGTAATATGGAACTATCAAGCACCTGAAGGCACTGGTGATACACATTATAGCATCATGCGGGGCACTAAGAGTGATTTGATTATTAAACAAGGGGAAGAAGAGGGCTATAAACCCACTTTATATATAACCCCAAAACAACAAGATGGCTTTGAAGAATTATTGAATATAGCAATCGAAGGCGAGATCACAGCTCAATTTCCGGGTACTACAATGGAGAAAATGGAAGATGGTAATTATAAAATTAATATACCGGATTCATTTAAAATTGGACATGAGGCCCATTTTGGTCAGGTAACGGAAAATTATTTAAAGTATTTGGAAGCCGGTCAACTACCCAGTTGGGAAGTACCCAATATGATCAGTAAATATTATACGACTACCAAAGCTTATGAACTGGCTAAGAAAAACTAGATATGAACGACCTTTTTGATTTAAGAGATAAAACAATTGCCCTATCCGGAGGGACCGGAGTTTTAGGTGGTTCCATTGCTGAATACTTGGTTAAAAATGGTGCTAGTGTAATTCTCCTTGGTAGGTCGGCAGATAAATTAGATGAGAAGAGAAATGTACTAAACCGTATTTCCATGAATAGTGCGTTCTCGTATGTAGTAGATGTAATGGAAGAGAAGGCACTGGTTTCCTTGCGAGAGCAAATAAAGGAAGCTCATGGAGCAATAGATGGCCTAATTAACTTGGCTGGAGGGAATCTGCCAGGCGCAACACTGCGTCCCGATCAAACCGTTTTTGATATTTCCTTAGAGGATACAAAAGAAGTGGTTAATCTCAATCTCTTTGGTAGTGTACTGCCAACTATTGTTCTAAGTCAATTAATGGCGGAGCAGGGGTATGGTTCCATCATTAATATTTCCTCTATGGCATCAAAGCAATCTATAACTCGGGTGCTTGGCTATTCCATGGCAAAAGCCGGTATTGATATATTTACCAAATGGATGGCAGAAGAACTGGCGACAAAATTCAGTGATAAAATTCGAGTAAATGCTATAGCTCCTGGCTTTTTTATTGGAAATCAAAACAGAAAAATTTTAATCAATGAAGATGGTTCGCATACGGAGCGAAGTAAAAAAATATTAGCAAAAACCCCTATGAACCGTTTTGGCGATGCATCTGAACTAAACGGGATGGTACATTACCTTTTGAGTGAAGCATCTTCATTTGTTACGGGAACGGTCTATGATGTAGACGGTGGCTTTAATTCTTTTACCGGAGTTTAATATGGAGTACTTAAAGAAGACCTACCGCTGGTTTGGACCAGATTTTGGGGTGACCTTAGATGATATCAGGCAGTTGGGTGCTCAAGGTGTTGTTACGGCTTGCCACAGCATACCCACGGGAGAGGTGTGGTCCGAACAAGCCATTGCAGGAATAAAAAATGAAATTGAACAGCATGGAATGGAATGGTCCGTGGTGGAGAGCGTTAATATTCACAACGCTATTAAATATGGACTCCCAGAAAGGGATGCGTATATAGAGAACTACATTCAAACATTGAGAAACCTAGCAAAGCATAATATTAATATCATTTGCTATAATTTTATGCCACTTATTGATTGGACACGCACCAATCTGGACTACCAACTGCCCAACGGAGCATCTAGTTTACTTTATGACCCTATTGCCATTGCTGCTTTTGACCTCTTTATATTGAAAAGAGACAATGCCGCTGAGGTATATAATGATAATATATTGAGTAAGGCCGAAACTTATTTTAAAACCTTGTCCGCTCAAGAAAAAAAAGCATTGGAGAATGCTATTCTCGCAGGCATACCGGGAAGTAAAGAGCCGATTCAAATGTCTGTTTTCAAACAGAATTTAGCGCTGGTGAGCCAGATATCAAAAAATCAACTTCAGGAAAATTTAGTATACTTTCTTAAAGCCATATTGCCTGAAGCCGAAAAACTTGGTATTCATATGGCCATTCACCCAGATGACCCGCCTTTTTCTGTGTTTGGTATTCCAAGGATAACTTCAACACATGAGGACTTAGCGTTTATTCGCGATTGTCATCCTTCACTCCATAACGGATTTACGTTTTGCTCAGGGTCGCTTGGTGCTTCTCCTGACAATGATTTGGTGAAAATTATAGAGGACTTTGGTGATCGTATTCATTTTATCCATCTAAGAAATGTACAACTGAGTGTTTCTGGTGAGTTTTACGAAGCCGAGCATTTAAAAGGTTCTGTGTCCATGGAAGATGTAATGGAAGCTTTTATAAAAGAGCAATTCAGAAGAAAAGGGTATGGCCGGACCGATGCTGCCATTCCATTACGTCCTGATCATGGGCATGTATTGCTTGATGATAAAAAACGACAGAGCGATTTCTATCCTGGGTACTCGTTAATAGGCAGAGCTTTAGGTATGGCCCAGTTAACGGGACTTGAGAAAGGAATCAGGCATCAAATGAAATTAGTTTGATCCTACTCTAAAATTTCCCTGAAATCTTCAAAGAATAGTTCTACTTGAGCCATCTGTTGACTCAGGAAAATCATAGTTTCTTGCCATGTATTTTTATTGTGGATAGAAACGTTTTCTAGGGTCACGTATATTCTTGATATTTCTTTTCCGTTGGATAGAAAAAAAATTTCTTCAAAAACAGCCTCTGGCAAGTATTCTTCTGATTGAAGAAGAGATTGTAGCGATTGGAATTTCTCCCAAAGGCTAATACGCCTCTCAAGATCTTCAGTTTCTATATCTATGGATACCATTGCCTTTTTTACGTCAAAATGAAACTTAAAAAGAAGGGCTTTTACTTTGGTGTTATACAGTATCCATTTTCTAGGATATGATTTTCCAAAAGCGATCCAAAAGTCTTCCCGTAATTTTTTTGATTCGGCTTTACTGAACATCCTATAAAAAATATGCGATTGCGATACCGAAAATAATAGCGACTATTTTACGCAAGTTAAATGTATGCCCCTCTGAGCTTTCAAAAAGTATGACCGTAGAGATGTGTAAGAACACACCAATTACCAATGCATTTATAGGCGCAAAGTAAGTGTCTGCCCAATCTGCATGATCTGCAATATAGCTTCCTAGTGGGGTCATTAATGAAAATATGGTAATAAAGAAAAATGCTTTTTTTAAAGGTATTTTTGAATTTAATAAAAAGATACTCAGTATAATAGCAATGGGTACTTTATGAATGAGTATACCGTAAATTATGGTATCGTGGTGATGTATTGGAAAACCTTCTAGAAATGAATGGAGACAAAGACTACCGAACAATAACCATGGAAAAAGTTCTTTCTCACTATCTAAATGAACATGCCCGTGTTCAGCACCTTTTGAAAAGAATTCCAGAAAAATCTGAAATAAAATACCCAGCATTACAAATAGCCCCACTTTTTTTGGGTCACCATTTTCGTATACTGATGGGAAAAGTTCAAACAACGTAAGGGCCAATAAAAATGCACCACTAAAAGCCAAAAGTAGTTTAAAGTGGCTTCTGTTCTTGGGTTTTGCAATGTAGACAAAAGCAAAACTCAGCAGAACGGCAAAAATGGGTAAGGCGTAATTCATTAAGGGAAAATCGTTTTTATTGGGGCTCTTAGTCTTAGAATTATGGCAATAATTACGGTAACGAATCCCAACTTTTTCAATTTTCTGAAAAGCAATTATTTCCTTTCGGTGGTGAAAGGGCGAACAGCATTTAAGAAAGCAGTGGGCGGGTTCGTATTTCTCCGGCTAAAATACTGTATTTTTGCGGCAACTTTAGAATAAGACATGAGTAAAAATTTTAAAATGGTAGCCAAGACCCTCTTTGGTTTTGAAGAGATTTTGGCCAAGGAAATTCGTAACCTCGGTGGAGGTAATGTAGTAGAAGGGGTTAGGAATGTTTCTTTTGAAGGAGATACTGGCTTTATGTACAAAGCCAATTTGTGTTTACGGACCGCCATTAAAATTATTAAACCTATTCATTCGTTTTCAGTTCGTAGCGAGAACGACCTGTATAAAAAGATTTATGCAATGGATTGGGCCGAGTATCTTTCGGTTGACACTACTTTTGCTATAGATTCTACTGTAAACTCCGATAATTTTACACATTCCCTTTATGTTTCACAGAAGGTAAAAGATGCAATTGTAGATAAATTTAGGGATATGGACGGTAGTCGCCCTAGTGTGGATGTAAAGTTCCCGGATGTACGTATCAATATCCATATTCATAATGAGCATTGTAACGTTTCCTTAGATAGTTCAGGGCGGTCTTTGCACCAACGGGGCTATCGTACGGCAACAAATATTGCTCCCATTAACGAAGTATTGGCAGCTGGACTTTTACTTATGAGCGGATGGGACGGTCAATGCGATTTTATGGACCCCATGTGTGGTAGTGGTACTATGCTTACCGAAGCGGCAATGATTGCTTGCAATATTCCGGTAAACATAAATAGGAAAGAATTTGCCTTTGAGAAATGGGATGATTTTGATCAAGACCTTTTTGATAAGATAGTAGAAGTATGTCTTAATAGGGTTCGTGAATTTCATCATAAAATTGTTGGTTATGATAAAGCACCGTCTGCGGTGCGCAAAGCGATAGACAATGTTGAGAATGCCAACCTATCCGAATACATATCTATAGAGCGAAAGAACTTTTTTGATACCGAAAAGTTAACAGATGGTAAGCTACATATGGTTTTCAATCCGCCTTATGGTGAGCGATTGAATTTGGATATGGAAGATTTCTATACGTCTATTGGAGATACGTTGAAGCAAAAATATCCTGGTACGGATGCTTGGTTTATTACTTCAAACATGGAAGCGCTCAAGTATGTAGGATTAAGACCTTCACGTAAAATTAAGGTGTTTAATAGCCACTTAGAGTCACGTTTGGTAAAGTACGTAATGTACGAAGGCAGTAAAAAAGCTAAGTATATGAATAAGGAGGATAAAGACTAATAATTTTTTTCAAAAAATTATTATTGTCTATTGGGTCTATCTTTAGCTTCAGGTTTTTCCTCTGGTACTGGCTGAATTTTTTCCTTTTTCGGTTCGTTTTTCTTCTTGTAAAGAGGAATGAGATAGCTTAGAGAAAAATTGTAGCCAACTCCAAATTTACTGCCATCGGTTACCTTATTGAATCCTGGTATGAAAAGGTTGTTAAACCCATCAGGTTTTTTGTTCGAGATTAAAAACGCCAATCGTGCACTTGCACCAAAATATAGATTTCTTAAAACTTCAGTTTTTAGACCAACTACAAATTCTAGCCAAGAAGCATTTAGGCTGCTAAATTTTTGAATCTGCTCAGAACCTTCTGCAAAATCATCAGGGTGCCAGTAACGGTTGGTGTCAAAAATTTTATAGGCATCCAATTCCTGACTAAAAGTGCTAAAAGCGTAACGGCCACCAATATATATCATATTTTGCTCACCGTACCAATTGCCGTAGGTATTATAATCTATACCCAGTTTTATGTAACTGCCGGATGCCGTAAACGTATATAGATCCCCACCCTCTATGTCAATGTCTGATCCTAGCGGTGTGCCTATAGTTTTTTTCTCATTGCCTAGTTCTGCGGCCAAATAAAGGTTTTGAGTAAGCCTGTAATCACCCACAAACTCTAGCCCTGTGTAATTGTCCTCAAAAAATGCGACAACCAGTCTACTTAAATCTACGCCTACCCTTAAGCCATAACGTTGTTTGTATATAGTAGTATCCTTTTTGTTAAGGTCTATAGGTTCACTTTGAGAGAACCCTACAGCAACAACTAGGAGAAGAAAGAGGCTAATGAAGTATTTTAACATGGGCGGAAGCGGTGTTTTCTATAAGTGCGTTATCTACATCTATGGTCTGAACCCAAACCGAATCATCTTGCTTTATTGTAGCCGTTAGGTTTTCAAAATTGGCAATATACCCACAGGCCCTGGATTTATAAATTTCCTTTACGTCATAATTAAAAGTAAGCGTGTCTACATTAGGACCGTCTATACTAAGTTGTCTAGACATGGCAAATGTGGTACTGGTAGCGTCAACACGTAAGGGCAGTACAATAGAAT
>NZ_RCNR01000058.1 GCF_009725985.1 Zobellia amurskyensis | reverse complement strand
TCAAAGGTTTTTTTGAATAAAAATCAAAAAAATATTCAATCCATTTATTTTCAGCATTTTAAATACCCTCAAAAAAGAAGGGCCTTAAAATTAGATCTTTTTATTCATTCTCACAAGGCCAAAACCACGGTTACAGTCTTAATTTTTTCTTAATTTTCCATTAACATACTAATCACTCCATCTACTTAGCTATTATATAAGAAAGTAAAAGCTAAAACCTTTATACATATCGACCCATGCCAACACCTACCCTATCATAAAAGAAACTACCAATAAACTTAAGCCTATATATTGTATGCCTTATAACTGTATAGTATCTTTGCACCCTTATTACAAAAATTGGGTATGATGAAAATTACATTACCAGACGGAAGTATTAGAGAATATGCACAAGGAAGCACTCCTATGGACATTGCCAAAAGTATTAGCGAGGGTTTTGCTCGAAACGTGATTTCGGCGAAATTCAATGATACCGTAGTAGAAACCGTCACCCCGCTTAACGAGGATGGGGCATTAATTCTATATACCTGGAACGATAAAGAAGGAAAAAAAGCATTTTGGCATTCATCTTCCCATATTGTTGCTCAGGCAATAGAAGAACTATACCCTGGCGCTAAATTAACCATTGGCCCTGCTATCGATAACGGATTTTATTATGATGTTGATTTTGGAGAGCACAACCTTTCTGAAAAAGATTTTCCTATAATAGAAAAAAAGGCATTGGAAATTGCTCGCGGCAAACATGATTTTAAAATGCGGCCTATATCCAAAGCCGAAGCCTTATCCTTATATAAGAGTCAAGGAAATGAATTTAAGATAGAGCTTATTGAAAACCTTGAAGATGGAACCATTACTTTTTGTGACCATGATACTTTTACAGATTTATGTAGAGGCGGACACATACCTAATACAGGTATTGTAAAAGCTATAAAAATATTGAACGTTGCCGGCGCTTATTGGAGAGGCGATGAAAAGAAGCCTCAATTAACAAGAGTTTACGGAATTTCTTTTCCTAAACAGAAAGAACTTACTGAATACCTTGCTTTAATAGAAGAAGCAAAAAAACGTGATCACAGGAAACTTGGTAAAGAACTTGAACTTTTTGCATTTTCGACAAAAGTAGGCCAAGGCTTGCCATTATGGCTTCCTAAAGGTGCTGCCTTAAGAGATCGTCTTGAGCAATTTTTAAAGAAAGCTCAAAAGAAGGCGGGTTATGAAATGGTCGTTACCCCGCATATTGGTCAAAAAGAGCTTTATGTAACTTCCGGACATTATGAAAAATATGGTGCCGATAGTTTTCAGCCTATCCATACACCTAAGGAAGACGAAGAGTTTTTACTGAAACCTATGAATTGCCCTCACCATTGTGAAATATATAATGTACGCCCTTTTAGCTACAGAGAACTCCCAAAACGATATGCAGAATTTGGTACCGTATATAGATATGAACAAAGTGGTGAACTTCACGGTCTTACTAGGGTAAGAGGCTTTACCCAAGATGATGCACATATTTTCTGTACCCCAGACCAGTTAGACCAAGAGTTCAAGAATGTAATAGACCTTTCATTATATGTGTTAGGCTCATTAGGGTTCGATAACTTTACGGCCCAAGTATCCGTAAGAGATTTGGATACGCCCGAGAAATATATTGGTACTGTTGAGAATTGGGAAAAAGCCGAAAATGCCATTATTAATGCCGCCAAAGAAAAGGGGCTTGATTATGTTATTGAAAAAGGTGAAGCTGCATTTTATGGCCCTAAATTAGACTTTATGGTAAAAGATGCCCTCGGTAGACAATGGCAGCTAGGAACCATACAAGTAGACTATAATTTACCTGAACGTTTTGACCTTACCTATAAAGGCAGCGATAATGAGCTACATAGACCGGTAATGATACACCGTGCTCCCTTTGGCAGCATGGAACGCTTCATTGCCCTGTTACTAGAACATACGGGCGGTAATTTCCCATTATGGCTCATTCCAGAACAGGCTATTGTATTGCCAGTGAGCGAGAAACATGAAAAATATGCGGAAAAAGTTTTAAAATCCTTAGAAAATGACGAAATTCGCGCCCTCGTTGATGATAGGAATGAGACCGTAGGCAAGAAAATACGCGAAGCCGAAATGAACAAAATTCCTTTTATGCTAATCGTCGGGGAGAATGAAGAAGCGTCAAACACCATTTCTGTTCGCAGGCATGGAGGTGAAGATTTAGGCTCTATTTCCCTTGAGCAGTTTTCAGACTTGGTAACTAAAGAAATTAATAGTACCTTAAAGTCGTTTTAAAAAAATTAAGTTTAACTAAAAAGAATTAGTCATAGCAATACGAAAAAGATTTAGGCCCCAACCTAGGAGGGAGAACAAAAACCCTCACAAAATCAATGAAAAAATACTAGCACCTGAAGTAAGGTTGGTAGGTGATAACGTTGAAGTAGGTGTATACCCTATAAGGGTAGCTCTAGATAAATCGGAAGAAATGGCTTTGGATTTGGTTGAAATATCACCAGATGCAAAACCACCGGTATGTAAGATTATAGATTATAAGAAGTTTCTTTACGAACAAAAGAAGCGTGAGAAAGTCATGAAGGCCAAGGCTACAAAGGTGATCGTAAAAGAGATCCGTTTTGGGCCAAATACAGATGACCATGATTATGACTTCAAAAAGAAACACGCAGAAAAGTTCTTGCAAGATGGTGCCAAGTTAAAGGCATATGTTTTCTTTAAGGGACGTTCTATAGTTTATAAGGATAAAGGTGAAATTCTACTTTTAAAACTAGCCCAAGATTTAGAAGATTGGGGAAAAGTAGAGCAGTTACCAAGATTAGAGGGTAAACGAATGACCATGTTTATTGCCCCTAAAGCAAAAAAATAAGTGTAGCGTAGTCTTGTACTAAGTTGCCATAGAAGATACTGACATCTGTCCGCCATTTGCGGACAGTTTCAGCATAAATAAGTGAGATTCATATAAATAGGAAAAATGCCTAAACAGAAAACAAAATCGAGTGCCAAGAAGCGTTTTAAGCTTACCGGTACTGGTAAAATTAAAAGAAAGCACGCTTTTAAAAGTCATATTTTGACTAAAAAGTCTAAAAAGCGAAAGCTAAAGTTAACGCATGACACATTGGTTCACGCCAATGACGTTAACAGCATTAAAGAACAATTACGTTTAAAGTAATATTCTTTCGGTAAAAAAGTATTAACCATGGAGTTAGGCTCAAAAAGTGTGTGAATAAAAGCACCGCCTACTACAAAAATTTAAAATTATGCCAAGATCAGTAAATGCAGTTGCTTCTAGAGCCAGAAGAAAAAAGGTGATGAAGCAAGCCAAAGGTTACTTTGGAAGACGTAAAAACGTTTGGACAGTAGCCAAAAATGCGGTAGAAAAAGCAATGTTATATGCTTACCGTGACAGAAGAAACAAGAAGAGAACTTTTCGTGCCCTATGGATTACACGTATTAACGCGGGTGCCCGTTTGCACGGATTGTCTTACTCTCAGTTTATGGGAAAATTAAAAGCTAGCGAAATTGAATTGAACAGAAAAGTTCTTGCAGATTTAGCAATGAATCATCCAGATGCTTTTAAGGCAATCGTAGACCAGGTTAAATAAATTAAGAATAATCTCACTTATAAAAAACCCGTTACACATGTGTAACGGGTTTTTTTATTGTCCAAAGGCAGTAACTACCAAATTTCTTCCCGAAGCATGATTTCTATGCTCACATAAGTAAACCCCTTGCCATATACCTAAATTCAATCTTCCATTAGTAATCGGTATTTGGACCGATGTTCCCATTAACGACGCTTTAATATGCGCCGGCATATCATCAGGCCCTTCATAAGTGTGTATATAATAAGGCGCATTTTCTGGCACCATCTTGTTCATGTGACTTTCAAAATCGGTTCGTACGGTCGGGTCGGCATTTTCGTTAACCGTTAAGCTGGCCGAGGTGTGCTTTATAAAAATCTGAACCATACCTACTTTAATGGTACTAAGTTCTGTAAACTCAGCTAAAATCTCATCAGTCACAAGATGAAAACCACGCCTATAAGCTTTGAGTTTTATTTCCTTTTGAAAAAATTTCATACATTTTATATATCAAATAAATGTAAAACTTTCTAAATACGAACCCTAATTAAATTATGAACAGATACCTTTGCATCTTCTAAAAAACACACATGGATCTATCGAAGGTAAAAATGGTCGTTACAGATATGGACGGCACGCTATTGAACTCCAATCACGAAGTGAGCAGTCGGTTTTTTGAGCTCTTCGAGAAAATGAAACAGGAAGGAATTATTTTCATAGCTGCTAGCGGCAGACAGTATCATAGTATTGTAGATAAACTCCTGCCCATTAAAAATGATATTATCGTCATTGCAGAAAATGGCGGTTTTGCCATGCAAAAAGATACAGAACTATTAGCTACACCTTTACCTAATGGGGACAAGAATAACGTTCTTACCGTCCTTGATACTATTGATAACATTCATCCTGTGCTTTGCGGGAAACATAATGCTTATATAAAAAGTGATTCAGAGGAATTTGAAGCTAAGCTACGTGAGTATTACACCGATTATAAGGTTGTTGACAATTTAAAAGATTTTGATGGCGAAATACTCAAGATTGCCATCTATCACTTTGAAAGTTCGGAAAAGTATATTTACCCATCTGTATCCCATTTGGAAGGTAGTCTAAAGGTAAAAGTATCTGGAGAAAACTGGGTAGATATATCCAGCCCCAATGCACATAAAGGCTATGCTCTTCAAAAGATGCAGGAACGCTTTAATATTACCCCCGCAGAAACTATGGTTTTTGGAGATTACAATAACGACCTTGAAATGCTTGCCCTAGCGGACTTCAGTTTTGCTATGGAAAATGCGCATCCTAATGTAAAAGATGCCGCAAATTACCTTACTGACACTAATGATAATTTTGGTGTGGAGAATATTCTACAATCAATGCTTACGGCAAAAAAACTGAACCAGTAATTGATTTAAAGTGGCGTACTAAGCATTGAACTTGGCAAATACCCCATAGTTTTCTTGAACGCTACCGTAAAGTGTTGTGGATTAGAATACCCTACCTCATAAGATGCCTGAGCGATTGTAAAATTTTCTTCAAGCACTAGTATCCTCGCCTTTTCCATACGTAGCTGCGTAATGTATTTAAATATGGTGGTTTGATGTACTTTCTTGAAGCAACTTTTTAATTTGGTGGTATTAAAGCCGGCTATTTCGGATAACTCTTTAATGGTCAACTTTTTCTTTAGGTTCTGTTTGATATGGGAAACTACATCCTCAATAGCTTCATAATCCAAAATAGGCAACTGAGACTCCCCTACTTCACTTATACCATTGTCTCTCCCCAAGAATACTTCTATTAACAAACAACGTATTTGAGATTCAATATAATTGGCCCTAGCACTTCCGGTAAATGGGCAGTTCAAAATTTCAATAAGTAGCACTCTCAACTTACCGGGTATAGACTGTCCTTGGTTCCATAGAAATTTGGGATACTCTTCAGAAGCACCTAAGGAATGCTTAAAGATATCGTCAGGTTCCGCTCCCAACAAATCTTGAAGAAACTCCCGAGTAAAGAAAACTTCAACGGAAACATATTCTTGCCCTCTAATTTTAAGTGACCCCAAAATATTTGGCCAATGTATTAGGTTGTAGCAACCAGACCTTATATCTACTTTGGTTTTGCCTTTAGTACAAGCAAACTGATAATTACCTTCTAACAAGAAATGGACACCAAAACAAAACTCGGTATTTTCATATTCTGTTGAAACAAAATTGTCTAAGGTTAATTTCCTTAATATAACTCTAGCCCCATTCAACAGAAGTTCTTGATCACTACCCTTAATTCCTCTTCCCAGATTAAGGACTTCTGTTTTAGAGACATTCTTACGCACCAATATTCTAGACTTAATACCGTCACTACCATTGTGCTTCTTAGATGGAAAAAGACCTATTCTCATTAATTCTTAATTCGTAACTAAAACTTCCTTTTGCGTTATCGCTACCTGAAATCCTAGATTAGTTTTGCAAAGTTATTTATTTAGACTAAATCTTAATAAAAACAATTGACTTTTTTTCTAATTATATGAACAAATTATTTACGGCTTTCTTATTTCTAATTTCCTTGTCTGCCATAAGCCAAGAAGCTTCCGCAACGCTATCAGGTGTTGTTAACGATGCCTCCGGAAAGCCGTTATCCTTTGCTAGTGTTGTTCTAGAAGAACTAAAACTAGGTGTTCTTACAGATGATAATGGGGTATACTCTATTACTAAAGTTCCTAGAGGAAACCATAAATTGATGGTTTCATATATTGGATATGGTACACGGTCGCAGATAATTGAAGTTGGTGAAAATGCGAACAACATACGTATTAATTTCACCCTAAAGGAAAATGTTGAGAACCTAGACGAGGTAACCGTAAGCGGGAAAACAGCAAAAACAGCTCTTGAAACAAAAGGTTTTGCGGTAAATTCCATAGAAACTAAGGAAGCCGGTCTTAGAAGCATCCAAACAAATGAATTACTGAACACCACAGTGGGTGTGAAAATTAGACAAAATGGTGGTTTAGGTTCCAGCGTTCAGTACAGTCTAAACGGCTTGTCCGGTAGATCGGTCAGTATTTTTATAGACGGAATTCCCATTTCTATATATGGTTCTTCCTTTAGTCTTAACAGCATTCCTCCCTCAATGATCAAAAACATTGAAGTCTATAAAGGAGTGGTACCTGGTCATTTATCTAGTGATGCCGTTGGCGGAGCCATTAACATAGTACTCCACGAGGGTGGCAAAAACAACTTAAACGCCTCAGTTTCGTACGGATCGTTCAACACCTTACAAACAAATTTGAACGGAGCCTATAGACTTGAAAAATCCGGATTTACCGTAAAAGCATCGGCGTTTCACAATTACTCGGACAACGATTATAAAATTTGGGGTAGAACTATTGTAGATATAGCTCCCAATGGTGTTCAAACGCCTATTGTTGCCAGAAGGTTCAATGATGCTTACCGATCTACAGGAGGCATGGCCCAAATAGGGTTTACCAATGTAAAGTGGGCAGACCAATTTTTAGTTGGTGTTACCGCTTCCGATGAATACAATGAAGTACAACACGGTACTTTCGTTACTATTTCTCCTTATAAAGGCCGTTTTTTAGAATCGGATGCTGTGTTGGGCAATCTAACCTATCAAAAGAAAGACCTATTTTTTAAAGGGCTAGACATAAACGTTACCGGTGTGTATGGCAAACGTAATCGAATTATAAATGATACCGTTGCACAAGCCTATACTTGGGCGGGAACTAGATTAATCGGTTTTGATGGTGAGCCACATGAGTATACTTGGGGGTCTCAAAGTGAAAACGGCCCAACACTTGCCAAAATTACCAGAGATGTATCATCTATCCGTTCAGGCCTGTCCTATTCCATAAATGATAATCATCAGATTTTGTTGAACCACGTGTATAGCGGTGTTGACAGAGAAGACAGCGATGAAATGGTGTCGCTACTAGAAAACACTTTTCAGCAAACTAGTGACCTTTACAAGAATATAATTTCGTTAAGCTACGAACTCAAGGCGTTTGACAATAAGTTTAAAATAAATGCCTTTGGAAAACAGTACATACAAAAAGTACTGAATACTAAGCCTATATTTAATGAGGATAATACTGAGGTAATAAATGAAGTTTACCAAAGTAATAAAGATTATACCGGATACGGTTTTGCTGCCTCATATATCTTCCTCCCTACCCTTACCCTTTTAACATCCGCTGAAAAGGCCATTCGTCTACCAAGTGAAAACGAAGTATTTGGGGATGCCGGAGATAATTTACTTCCCAACTTAACCATTCAACCAGAAACCAGCAATAATTTAAACATTGGTTTTCGGCTTGGGAAATTCAACTTTAAAAAACACGGGTTTACTTTAGCGTCCAACTTCTTTGCAAGAAATATTGAAAACAGAATAGGGTTGCCCGCTAATGCAAATGCCCTTAGGGAAAGTGATGAGTTCGTACAATATACCAATCTAGAGAACACTGCGGAATCCAAAGGAATTGAAGCAGAATTCTTCTACACGTACGACAATAATCTTGGTTTCAATTTCAACATATCCCGCATGAGCTTAACCACGGTAAATTCTGGAGTTGAAACAAATGTTCCCAACGTACCCCTGTTTACTATGAATGCCGGATTACGATATACAATTAAAAACTTCATACAATCAAAATCCCTATTAAACCTGTTTTATAACACCTACTATACAGATGAATTTGCCTTCAAATTCGCGGCAGGCACCAATACCACAGGAGAGGAAGAGTTCTTTATTCCAGAACAAATAGCCCATGACTTTGGATTGAGCTATACATTTCCCAAAAAGAATTTTGTATTGAGTTTTGATGTCAAGAATATTTTTGACCAAGCCATTTATGATAACCTATCGGTACAAAAACCAGGACGAGGCTTTTATTTAAAATTGAACTACATAATCAATAATCTTTAATCACTTAATAGAACTAACATGAAACAAACTTTTTTGAACTTTAAAAAATTGGCTTCCATAATGCTAACGGCAGGTCTCATGACTGCTTGTAGTAGTGATGACAGTACCATAACAACTGACACGGACTCAGAAACAGAGACTGAAACAGAGGAAGAAAGTAGATGGATAACCGTTGCAGGTGCCAAAATGGGAGATAACCCAGGTGATGGAAATGGTGGAACCCTAATTTATTCCTTAACCAGTGAAGAGGCCAAAGACCCAACGGTACAAATAGACCCTTTTAATAATGGATTTGTAGCTCCATCTAACAGAACGGCAAGATTGCAAGCTTCAGAAGATGGTAATACCGTTTTCAATATTAGCTATGCCGGAGATACCGGTGGCAACTATTCTAAATATATTGTAGAAGGCGAGGGAACTTTCACTCAAACAGGATCGGAAATCAGTATAGCCCCTTACGTAGGCACCGCTCCGCGTTGGATTAAATTATTTGATGGAGACAAAACCGGTTCTGCCGTTTATGTATCTACAGAACACCAAGTTGATGATAACGATACTCCTAATGAAGTAACCGATGACACATACATACGCACAAGTCAGACCATTGGTGTAGTTACATTAGACTTAGTTGATTCTAAAATAAACGCATTTGAAGAACACGAAATTGAACTAAGCGATGAAGAAGAGGCACAAGGTTATTATATCTCTAGAATTGATATGCCAACATTAAATGAGGCAGGAGACAAATTATATATTGGTGCGCGTGTAAGCAAAGTAGACCCAACAACGCTTGAAAGCGATAGCGATTATGAAATTTTGGGTTCTAAAACTATTATTTTGGATTATCCATCCTTATTGAACCCTACTATTATTACATCTACAGTAGGACATGGAAATACAAACGGTTACCGCAGTATCAATTCTTTTGAATATGGAGGAAGCGTTTATCAAGCTAACCAAAGTGATCCAGAAGGTTCTCATATCTTAAAAATTGGAGCTGACAACTTGTATGATGATTCGTATGATTTCAACTTGGATGACGCTTTAGGTGTAACTGGTGCATACGTTTTAGCATGGAGACCTGCAGCCAATGGAAAAGCAGTTTTGGCTTACCGTCATGATGGGTCTGCAGAAGGTATTTCCGGTAGAGGAGAAAGCTTTTTTGCCTTAGTTGACTTGAATGCAAAAACAGCAACCAAAATAAACGATATTCCTTACGAAGTAGATTTTGAATTGTTCCAATACCAAGGGTATGCAGTAGATGGAAACGAAATCTATCTTACACAAGCGCCTGTAGGGAAAAACGGAAACATTTATGTTATAGATACCGAAACCGGTGCCGTAACGAAAGGTGCCGAGCTAGTTAATGCAGAAGGCAGCCACTTTATTGGCGCTTGGTAAACCTATAGAGTTAACCACTAAAATATGCCATTACCAGGCCATAAGCCCGGTAATGGTTTCAGCAATTTAGAACCTTAATTAATACGAACATGAAAAAAAATATCATCAGAACTTTTGTCTTAGTTATCAGCTTCGCACTTGTTTCTTTAAGTGCCATCGCCCAGAGAGGCGGCCCAAAAGACCCCAATCCTTTTTTAAATAGGGATTATTGGGAAAAGCAACCCAGTGTCAGTACTATTGAAACCACCATAAAAGAGGGCCACTCGGCAACCGTAGCCAACGGTGGCGGTTTTGACGCAACTACTTTCGCCCTAATGGCGAACAACCCTTTGACCACCATTAAATATTTGGTTGAGCAGGGTAATGACGTAAACAAAAAAACACACGATTCTCGTACCTATATTTTCTGGGCGGCTTACAGCGGGAACTTAGAAGCAATGGAATACCTAATTCAGAAAGGTGCTAAACTAGACGTAGTGGATTCTCACGGGTACTACCCTAGTGCTTTTGCTTCTGCAGGCGGACAAACAGATCCAAAAATTTATGAATTGTTGATTGCAAATGGTGCCGATTTAAAAAATGAAAAAGACCATCATGGCGCCAACATAATCTTAGTGGCAGTGTCCAACGCTAAAGACCTTAAATTCACAGATTATTTAATTTCTAAAGGTCTAAATATCAACGCTACGGACAAGGATGATAACGGTATCTTTTATTATGCAGCAAAAGGTGGAAATATAGATGTTCTTAAAGCTCTAAAAGAACGTGGTGTTTCAACAACTAAAAGTGATAAAACCGGTGATAATGCTATTCTTGCTGCAAGTAGAGTTGGCCGTGGCGGTAGCAATGGCATAGAGGTTTTCCAATATTTAGAAGGACTTGGTATTGCCCCTAATGTTGTTTCTAAGGATGGTACCACACCTTTGCATAATTTAGCATCATCTAAAGACATTAAAGTTTTAGACTACTTCATATCAAAAGGTGTTGACCCTAATGCGGTAGATTCAGAAGGTCAAACCGCCCTAATAAAGGCTGCTGGAAGAAATGACCTAGAAATTATCACCTATTTTGCTGAGAAAACCGATAAAATCGATCATTCTGATAAAGACGGGCAAACTGCGTTAACCTCTGCCATTCAAAACAACAGTGCAGACGTTGTGACGTATTTAATCTCTAAAGGAGCTAGTGTTGATGTTCTTGATAAAAAAGGAAACAACTTGGTTTCTTACCTTTTTAACGGTCGGGGAAAACCTCGTGATTTAGATGCTAAGGTTGCTGCATTAAAAAGTAATGGTCTTGATTTTACACAACTACAAGGCGATAATAGCACGGTATGGCATTTAGCAGTTGCAAAAAACAATTTGGGTCTTCTCAAAAAAGTTAAGGCATTTGGTGCAGATATCAACGGTAAGGACAAAGATGGCAACACCCCGTTACATTATGCGGCTATGAAAACGGAAAATGCAGAAATCTTGAAGTTTTTGATTGCAAATGGAGCTGACTTAAAGTCTACTACCGAGTTTGGTGAAACTGCTCACGATTTGGCCAGTGAGAATGAGCTATTGGCCCAAAACAAGGTTAATCTTGAATTTTTAAACTAGTATTCTATGAAAAATATAATAGTAAAGACCGTTGGAGCACTGTGTTTAGCTTCTGCTATCTTCGTATTATCTTCTTTTATTAAGGAACCAGAAGTAAGTTATAAATGTATGATTCAAATGACCAACTACACTGGTGAAAAAGCTTATGTAGTGGTTTCATTAATCAATCCTGAAGGGAAATATGAAAAAACACTTTATGTTCAAGGAGATGATAAAGAATGGTTTCCTGATTTAAAGGAATGGTGGAAGTTTAGTGATGGCACTAAAGAAAACGTTGATGCCATTTCAGGTGCTACCATTGGTAACGGCGAAAGAAATATCATTTCTTTAGGTTTTAACGCTTCACATCTAGATGCGGGCTATAAAGTTCGTTTTGAATCTGCAGTGGAAAATCAAGAATATTATACTGTAGATGCGGAAATTGAACTGAATTCGGCTACCATAAAAGAGAAAGTAGACGGTAAGGGTTATATCCGTTATATAAGAATGGTACCTAACAGATAGTTTTTATGATTGTATCGGTATGGAGGTATAGCCATTTATTATTTGCCATTGCCTCTTCTATTTTTTTGTTGATTGCATCGATTACCGGTGTTATTCTAGCTGTAGAACCAATTTCCAACAAAATTGAACCCTACAGTATTTCCGGGGCCGATGAACTTTCCTTGGCGGAAACTCTAGAGAATATCAATACGAAATATGAAGAAGTACTGGCAGTAACACGGGACCGGAATGGTTTTGTGAGTGCCACGGTCATCATAGATGGAAAAAACGAAGAATTTTATATTGATCCATTTACCGGTGATAAATTGGGAAGCCCTATTCAAAAAAAGCCCCTTTTTCAATTTGCCACCAACCTCCACCGATCTCTTTTTCTAAAATCTACGGGGCGTTTTCTAATAGGATTCGCCTCGTTTTTACTAATTCTCATTAGCATTTCGGGTATTGTACTCATTGCTAAGAGGCAAGGCGGATACAAACAGTTCTTTGCACCCGTTGTCCGTGAGAATTTTTCCCAATACAATCATGTTGTATACGCCAGATTTTCTTTAATCCCACTGTTAGTATTAGCAATTACAGGCGTATACCTTTCTTTACTTCGTTTTGATATTATTCCGGATTCTCAAGTATCATTACAAGTAGATTTTGATTCCATTCAGGAAGAACCTTTTAAAGAATACACGGAATTCGATTTATTTAAAAATACACCACTTTCCGAACTACGTGAGCTTGAATACCCTTTTTCTGAATTTGTTGAGGATTACTACATCATCCGTTTAAGGGATAGAGAACTATATCTCAACCAAATTACCGGAGATGTCCTTGCCGAAGAAAAATATCCTACAGTACAGGTTATCTCTTCTTGGGCTACGGTATTGCACACTGGAGAAGGAAGTATTTTATGGTCAATCGTACTTGGTTTGGGAAGTTTAGCAATTCCCTTTCTAACCGTTACCGGCTTTATCGTATATTTTAAAAGACCTAAAACCAAGATTAAAAATGAGCATTCTAAAAATGAAAGTGACTATGTGATTTTGGTAGGTACCGAAGGTGGTACTACGCTTCAATTTGCTCAAGAGTTACACAAACAGCTTTTACTATCGGGTAAAAAAAGTCATCTGGCACTAATGAACGAATACTCCCATTTCAATAAAATGGAGCATTTAGTGGTCATTACGGCTACCTACGGACAAGGAGAAGCTCCAGCATCTGCAGAAAAATTTATACAATTGGTCAAAAAAAATCAGCAGAAACAAGCATTTGATTTTAGCGTAGTAGGTTTTGGCTCTACGGCTTACCCAAATTTCTGTCAGTTTGCTTACGAAACTCATGAGGCCTTAAAAGCCTTAAATAATAGTATTGCTATAGAAGAAGTCTTTACGGTTAACGACCAATCTTTTGAGTCCTTCAACAATTGGTGTTCGGTCTGGTCCGAAAAAATGGGGTTACCCATTCATCTGGAAAAACCTAAACTGGTTACCAGTTCAAAACCCGCATCAACTTTTAAAGTTATTCATAAAGCGGAACTACCTGAAGACGACACCTTCCTTTTGAGTCTTAAAAACTTGAATGGGTCAAAACCCGTTTCAGGCGATTTACTATCGGTCGTACCAGCTAAAGGGGAGCGTGAACGCTTATATTCAATTGGGAAAGTGAATACGGATACACTTTTAATCAGCATCCGAAGACACGAAAAAGGATTATGTTCCAACTATCTACATCAACTGGAACACAACGAAAAACTTACTGCCACGATAGTAAACAACCGAAATTTCCACTTTCCAAAGCACTCTAAAAAAACGGTGTTTATAGCTACGGGAACAGGTATTGGTCCTTTTTTGGGAATGATGCAGGAGAATATAAAAAGAAAAGAAATTCATTTGTATTGGGGTGCACGAACGAAAGATGCTTTCAACCTCTATAAAGATTACATTGAAACGGCGCTACAAGAAGGTAAATTGACCGATTTTAAAACGGCTTATTCTCGCCAACAATCTGAAAAAATATACGTACAGCACTTGATTCAACGTGACAAAGAACTGTTTTTAGAAGTTTTGAAGAGTAAAGGATGCATCATGATTTGTGGATCCATAGCCATGCAAAAAGAAGTTCTGCAAGAACTACAGGAACTTAGCAACAAATATCTGGGTAAGGACCTAAGCCATTATCAAAACCGGAAGCAGATTAAAATGGATTGTTACTAAATCCATTCTAACATGGTAGGCTCTTCAAATTAAATAATTACCATTCTATTCCGTCAATAAGTGAACAGGTTCAGGTATCAAATTTGGATCTATGGGATTGTAATAATAGATGCCTTGCTTTTCATACAAATCTAAATGGGGTTTTAACCGTAACTCAAAACTCTTATAATCGTTTCGCGTTTCGGTCCATGCAGATTCTGAAAGAGCGGCTATTCTTGGAAAAAGCATATAATCGATTCTCGTCTCACTATTAATAGTTTCCGTCCATAAATTACCCTGTACACCTAAAATTTGACTATCATATTTTTTAGCATCTACAATACTATTGACATCAAACCCGTAAACCGCCTCTATTGGACTATATCCTCCGTCCCATTTGCGACCAGACCGGTGATGTTCATCTTGAACAAAGTCAAAATAATATGGAATTCTTGGGCAGATTACAGTTGAAAAGCCTTTCTCCAATGCTTTCTGAAATTGCTCCGGCTTATCATGTCGCCACCAGTATATAATGGTTTTATCCTTGGGTAAATCAATTTCCGCTAGCTCATCCCAAGCAAGAACTTTGGCGTTCATGTTAAAAACCGAATCGGCCATTCGCTCCATAAAATAATGTTCCACATCCTTAAGGCCAGCAAGCTTTTCCCTCTTCATCAAAGCTAAAATATCCTTATTTGAATTCCATTTTTGATTCCCGAAACTAACTTCGTCACCTCCTAAATGAATCAAACCTGAAGGAAACAAAGCATTTACCTCTCTCAATATATCGGTTAGATAACCGTAAGTACTTTCTTTTCCCGGGTTAAAAGTAAACTCAGGGTACTTTTCGCTTCCCCCTCCACTAAATTCAGGGTAAGCTTTATTGGCTGCCGTAGCATGACCGGGCATATCTATTTCAGGTATTACCTTAATATTCAACTTTTCTGCATAATCTACTATTTCCTGAATTTCCCTTTGAGTGTAATATTGAGCGGGTAAATCAGAATTAAAATGGTCGCCAATACCACCGATTAAAGCTAATTTGGGATACTTCAAAATTTCCATTCTCCAACCCGTTGCATCGGTCAAATGCCAGTGTAGTGTATTCAGTTTATAAAAAGCCATCCAGTCAAGAATGGATTTTATTTTTTCAGTTTCAATAAAATATCTAGAAACGTCAAGCATAATGCCGCGCCATTCATAAAACGGTTCGTCTTTTATCTCGTAAGAGTCAATTAGCACTTGCCCGTTTTCTGGTCTGTTTTCTAATGCTAATTGCACTAAACTGACCGTTCCATAAAAGACTCCTGAAACAGACGAGCCAGAAATTTTTATTTCCTTTGGTGTAATTAAAAGACGATATCCTTCAGCTCCTATTGTTGCATCGGTAACCAATTCTAAAACAATTTTCTTCGTGCCTTTTAAATTGAAATCACCTCCATACAGTGGTATCTGCGTCTGTGATAATATTTGGGCTTTTAAATAAGAAACCACATCACTGAGTCGTTCATCATTATTATTTACGGAAGTGTTTTTATCCAATACAAACGCTCCCTTTCCCGCAATTGCCTCAGTAGGTTTAGGAATTAAAGGCACCTGAGCATTTACAGTAAAAAACAAAAAAGTTAGCATAAAAAGTAATACGGAAAGAAATGTTTTTAAGCGAAATTTCATTGACAACAAGCGATATACAGGTTAATTAATTTAGATAGACTAGAGACGGCGGGGGTTTAGGTTTTTTGTTTTTTCTTTCTGGCTGCAGGAAACAAAACATTATTCAAGATTAAACGGTATCCCGGTGAATTGGGATGCAGCTCTAGTTCTGTTTTTGGGTCCCCTACTCTATGCTGATAATCTTCTGGGTCGTGACCACCATAGAAGGTAAAAAAACCTTTGCCCTTAACTCCGTGAATATAACGCGCCTCTCCATTCAGTTTATTTTCACCTAAAACCATAACCGTTGGTTTAATTTCATCTCTGTTAAATGCCGTAGTTTGCCCCATAAAGCCTTTTACCAAAGCCGTATGATTTTGACAGAGCATGGTTGGAACGGCATCCCATTTAGCAGAAAAATCCATTAATGAAAAATAATCTGACTCTTTGGGTACATTGCCTCTCTTACTCGTCATATCAATTGAGGAAAACTCGTATTTTAAAGGGTCTCTCTCTAGAGTGAAATTGGTAAACGCAAATGTTTTATTGAAGTCTAATTTACTCTGGTAGTTTGCATCGGAAGGGTCATTATCGAACATAGGCTCGCATATATCCACACCTTCTGCGGAAAGGGCTATATCAAAACTATCCGTAGCCGAACACATGGCAAACATAAAACCGCCACCAATAACATATTTTCGTATTTTCTGAGCTACCGCTCCTTTCTCTTCCGATACTTTTGAAAATCCATGCTCACTAGCCAGTGCTTCAGCTGATTTTTTTTGTTCAATGTACCACGGCGCTGCTCTATAAGCTCCATAAAATTTTCCATACTGACCGGTAAAATCTTCATGATGCAAATGCAGCCAATCATAAAGCGCTAGTTTATCTCCTAAAACTTCTTCATCATAAATGGTTACATAAGGAATTTCCGCATAGGTCAAAACCATAGTTACTGCATCATCCCAAGGTTGGTTTCCTTTAGGAGAGTAGACTGCAATTTTAGGAGCCTTTTCAAGAATTACCGCATCTTGATTTTTGGAAGGACTGCTAATTTCAGATAAAATATTTTCGGTTTGGCTATCGGATAAAATCTCAAAAGAAACCCCTCGTATCTGACATTCTTTACGGATAACGTCTCCATCAGGCAACAAAAAAGAACCTCCCCTATAATTTAGAAGCCATTGTACTTTTTGTTGTTTGGAAAGCACCCAATAAGTGATTCCGTAAGCTTTTAAATGGTCTCTCTGTCCATCCGCATCCATTGGAATGAGTATAGACGATGCGCAAACCTGCAAAACCCCAATGAAAATAAAAAGAGTTGACAAAAGCGATTTCATCATATTTCTAGCACTTTGATTTTTTCTAAAGATACTTGAAAAACCTCGCTTTTTATTACGGTCTAAGTTAAAGCTATTAGAAAACTACTTGAAGTTTTCTATAGTTACCTAAAACGGCACATCGCTATCATCATCGGCACTTAAATCGTTCATGGAGCTACCAAAAGCTTGGTTAGCATCTGGCAAGTTCTTGGTTATAAAAGGATTGTCCTCGTTCTCATTCATCTTAGACTGGAACTCAAAAGGAGAATCAAAATCATCCAAGTTATCAAACTTACCAAGGTTACCGATAAATTTCAGACGAATGTTCTCAAGGCCACCGTTACGGTGTTTGGCAACAATAAACTCTGCCTGACCTTGTGTTGGGCTTCGTTCTTCATCGTCCCATTCATCAATTTTATAATACTCCGGACGGAAAATAAAAGATACAATATCCGCATCCTGCTCAATTGCACCAGATTCACGTAAATCCGAAAGCAATGGTCTTTTACTTCCTCCACGCGTCTCAACCGCACGAGATAACTGAGATAGTGCAATTACCGGAATATTCAATTCCTTTGCCAATGCCTTAAGGTTACGCGAAATAGTAGAAATCTCCTGTTCACGGTTCCCTCCTTTACCGGTACCACCGGCGGTCATTAACTGTAAGTAGTCAATGATTATAATCTTAATATTATGTTGCGAAGCTAAACGTCTCGCTTTTGCTCGTAAATCAAAAATGGATAACGATGGGGTATCATCAATAAACAAAGGTGCCTTTTCAAGCGCTTTTACTTTTACGTTTAATTGCTCCCACTCGTGTTTTTCTAATTTACCAGTTCTCAGCTTTTCAGACGAAAGACCGGTTTCAGAAGAAATTAGACGGGTAATTAACTGAACGGAAGACATCTCACAAGAGAAGAACGCTACACCTTGACCACCATCTACGGCAATATTTCTTGCCATGGATAAAGTTAGAGCCGTTTTACCCATACCAGGACGTGCAGCCACAATAATTAAATCACTTGGCTGCCAACCAGAAGTTAACTTATCTAGTTTATCAAAGCCGGTAGCAATACCGCTCATCCCCTCTTTATTGGAAATCTCTTCAATCTTTTTCTTTGCCTGGATTACCAAATCCATAGCCGTTTCCGCAGAACGTTTTAAATTTCCTTGGGTAACATCATAAAGTTTGGATTCCGCACTATCTAAAAGGTCAAAAACATCCGTAGATTCATCATAAGCTTCTTCAATTATCTCGTTGGATATTTTTATCAAACTACGTTGAATGTACTTCTGAAGTATGATACGTGCGTGAAACTCAATATGCGCCGAAGAAGCTACTTTTTGAGTCAGTTTTATGAGGTAAAAATCGCCTCCAACAGTATCTAACCGCCCATCTCTCTTTAATTGAGACGAAACCGTTAATAAATCCACTGGTTCTGAGCTTTCGAACAGTTTAAAAATGGCCTCATAGATGAAACGGTGCGCATCCTTATAGAAAACATCAGGGTGTAGGATATCTATTACCTCATCTACCCCTTTTTTATCAATCATCATTGCACCAAGAACAACCTCCTCTAAATCAACAGATTGTGGCGGGATTTTACCTCTCTCCAAATTGATTAAAGTTGATTTATCTATTTTTCGGGCCACGACCGGATTAATTTTTTCCATTGTACGAAATTATGCAATTAACTAAAGGATAATGCGAAGTATAATTCACAGGTAATGAACATTAGCCTGTTAATAAGTTACGATTTTATGTTGATAACAAAAAAAATCTGAAGAAAGTCTTCCTCAGATTTTAACCAGCTTGTCAAAAGTGTCCGTTAACCGTTAAAAACACCCATTTGGGCGTATTTATCCATACGGGTCTTGACCAATTCTTTTGGGGATAACTTTTCTAAAGCCGCAAATTGAGTGGTAATTTTATTTTTTACCACCTCAAAAGTCTTTTCACGATTTGCATGTGCTCCACCTGCCGGTTCACGTACAATTTCATCGATCAGCTTTAATTTTTTCATATCCGTAGCAGTCAGTTTTAATGCTTCTGCGGCTACTTCTTTGTATTCCCAGCTTCTCCAAAGGATAGAAGAACAAGATTCTGGAGATATAACGGAGTACCAGGTATTTTCTAGCATTAACACCTTATCACCAACACCTATGCCCAAAGCTCCACCAGAAGCTCCTTCACCAATAATTACAACAATAATCGGCACTTTAAGGCGTGTCATTTCTAAGATATTACGAGCAATAGCCTCTCCTTGACCTCTTTCTTCTGCCTCAATACCAGCAGCACCTCCAGGAGTATCTATAAAACATACTACAGGAATATCAAATTTCTCGGCAGATTTCATTAGACGCAATGCCTTACGGTAACCTTCAGGGTTGGCCATACCAAAATTACGGTATTGCCTTGTTTTTGTATTGTACCCTTTTTGTTGACCGATGAACATATAACTTTGATCACCAATTTTACCGAGACCACCGATCATGGCCTTATCATCTTTTACGTTTCTATCTCCGTGAAGTTCTAGAAATGTATCGCCACAAATAGCGTTAATGTAATCTAAAGTATAAGGTCTGTTGGGGTGTCTAGATAATTGTACACGTTGCCATGCGGTAAGGTTCTTATATATTTCTTTTCGGGTATCGGCCAATTTCTTTTCGATCTGCTTACAGGTCTCCGATACATCTACTTCGCTTTCTTCCCCAATAATCATGCATTTATCCAGCTGGTCTTCAAGCTCTTTTATCGGGAGTTCAAAATCGAGATATTCCATTAGTGTAATAGGTTTAGTTTGATGGGCAAATATAGAACTTTAAGCTTATCTCTTGAAGGGTTTTTTAAACCTTCTCTTATTTTTCATTATTCCGTTGGCAAGAACCGTCATTAGGATGATGCCACCACCCAAGTAAAATAAGGGGTCCATTTTCTCTGAATCACCTAATATAAAATATGCCAAAACTATAGCATACACAGGCTCTAAATTAATGGTCAGCATTACGGTATAAGGACTTATGTACTTTAATATTTTTACCGATGCTATAAAAGCGTAGGCCGTACATACGGATGCCAAAATAAATAGGTAAAATAAATCATTAGATGACAATTGAAAAAATTCTGAATTAAAATTTCCTTGAACACCCAGGAAAATAGTCAACAGAACTACCCCACTTAACAGCTCATAAAAAGAAATTACCGAGGGCCTTTCCTTCTGAATCAACTTACCGTTGATCATTGAAAAAAGTGCGGATAAAAAAGCGGAAACAAGGGCAATTATAATACCATACAGATACTGTGTATCTACCTTGAAAATAAGGTAGAGCCCTAGCATAATTATGATACCGAATACTATTTCATACCAAATCATTTTACGCTTGTACCAAAATGGCTCAATCACCGCTGTAAAAAGTGCGCCTGTTGACATGGTAGCCAAAGCTATAGACACATTGGATACTTTTATGGCCAAAAAAAAGGTAACCCAATGCAGGGCAATTACAATGCCCGCACCAATTAAAGCCCACAACATTCTTTTTGATACTTTAAGGGAGTATTTCTTATAACGAATATACCCCATAACCAACACGACCGCCATTAACATTCGGTACCACACCAAAGGCAGTGCATCTAACGTAATTAATTTACCCAAGACCGCTGTAAAGCCCCAAATAAATATAATAAAATGCAGGTGAAGATAATTTTTAAATTGAGCGCCCATTATTGCCTATTTAGACCAAGAATTATCTTTTTGCCTTCTGCAACAAGACTATAGCTAAAACACTAAAAATTGTATTGGGAATAAGCACCGCCAAGAGTGGTGAAAAGCCGGATTGTTCCGCAAGCGTGCCAAAAACCTTATCAAAAAAGACAAACACAAAGGCAACGATAATTCCAAAGGCCAAATTTATACCCATACCCCCTCTTCGTTTTACCGAGGAAACGGCTACAGCAATGATAGTTAGTATAAAAGCTGTAATGGGTAATGCCCATCGTTTATACTTTACCAGTACATAGGCATTTATGTTTGAAGCCCCTTTTAGCCTTTGGTCCTTTATAAACCTATTCAACTCAAAAATGTTTTTGGTTTCCGCTGCGTAGGATACCGGGGTAAGGTCACCAATTTTAAAAGAGAAAAGCGTATCCAGACGGCGCTTGGTTTCCACCATGGCCGTATCATTTAAGAGCTTTCGTTTTTTGTACGTAGTAAGACGGTACACACTATCTTTTTCTACATATCTAATATTGGCTGCCGAAATCTTAAACTCTAGTTCATTTTGATCATTAAACCTTTCAAAAGTAAAGTTATAACCAATCTGTCTAGCAGGGTCAAAACTGCTTACATAGATAAAATCATTTGCATTTAACTGCGTAAAGATATTGTTGGTTACCCGGTCCTGCTTTCCCTTTTTTAGGTACTTATACTTAAATTCATTAAAACCCTTACTGGCATTGGGCACAATAAACATACCCATAACGATCATAAGAACGGCAATGATAGATGCTCCAATAATATAAGGACGTAGAAACCTAGAATACGAAACCCCTGAACTTAAAATAGCTACAATCTCTGTGTTACTAGCTAATTTAGAGGTAAAGAAAATAATTGATAGAAAAAGAAAAATAGGAAATAGTAGACTACCAATGTAAATTGTAAAATTCCCAAAGTAGATCAATATTTCATCCAACGGAGCTTCATTGGCCTGCATCTTACCTATTTGTTCTGCCAAATGGGCCATGATACCAATAGGGATAAATAGCAATATCATCACCGAGAAAGTGACCAAATATCGCTTTAATATGTATTTATCAAGTATCGTTAACACTACAATCGTTTATCCATTTGCTTTACCATACGGTTTTTCCACTCTGTAAAATCTCCCGCTAAAATATGCTTTCGAGCTTCACGAGTCAACCAAAGATAAAAGCCTAGGTTATGAATAGTAGCAATCTGCTTACCCAAGTATTCTTTGGCTATAAACAAATGGCGCAAGTAAGCCTTTGAATATTCAAGGTCTACAAAAGTGATTCCCATTTCATCCACCGGAGAAAAATCATCCTCCCACTTTTTGTTTTTTATGTTGATGGTACCATGAGCCGTAAAAAGCATTCCGTTTCTGGCGTTTCGCGTTGGCATCACACAATCAAACATATCAATTCCCAAGGCAATATTTTCAAGAATATTAATAGGAGTACCTACACCCATTAAATATCTAGGCTTGTCTTCCGGTAAGATTTCGCAAACCACTTCGGTCATAGCGTACATTTCCTCTGCAGGCTCACCAACGGATAAACCGCCAATAGCGTTACCTTCGGCACCCACTCCAGCAATGTACTCTGCCGATCTTTTTCTTAAATCAGTATACGTAGAACCTTGTACAATAGGAAAAAACGTTTGTGAATAATCATATTCGAACGGTGTTTTCTTTAAATGCGTAATACACCGTTCCAACCATCTATGGGTCATATGCATTGATCGTTCCGCATATCTATAATCGCAAGGATACGGTGTGCACTCATCAAAAGCCATGATGATATCAGCACCAATAACGCGCTGTATCTCCATTACATTTTCAGGTGTAAAGAGATGCACGGAACCGTCTATGTGCGATTTGAATTTGACACCTTCTTCTTTTATTTTACGGTTTCCAGAAAGCGAGTATACTTGGTATCCTCCACTATCGGTAAGGATATTTCTATCCCACCCCATAAATTTATGGAGTCCGCCAGCCTTCTTTAGAATATCTGTTTTAGGCCGAAGAAAAAGATGATAGGTATTCCCCAGAATAATATCCGGGTTTATATCTTCTTTCAATTCTCTCTGATGCACACTTTTTACGGAAGCAACAGTACCTACTGGCATGAATATAGGTGTCTCTATAACTCCGTGATCGGTAACCATAGTTCCGGCACGAGCTTTACTTTTGGGGTCTGTGTGATGTAATGTAAACTTCAAAATAGTATTTATGGGCGCAAAGATAAACAACTGCCTAGCATAAAAGGCTTAACGAAAAAATAAAGTTTCTCTCTCCATTATCTGTATAGTCTCACCAAATTACTTCTGAATAGCATCTACATATAGTTTTGCCAATATTTTCAATAAATAAACCGCTATTGCTCAAAACATTGCCATCTGTTGCTTTTATCACTCTTTTTTTTATTTGAGGGCAAAAATAAACAAGGTGCAATTTGTATTCCCAAAAGATTGCGATTACATTTGAAAACTACTAAAAATGAACATTTACAAATGGCAAAATTAGACGAACTACAAGATATCGTAGTACAGACCCGAAGGGACATTCTACGTATGGTACATAAAGTAAATTCAGGTCACCCAGGGGGTTCTTTGGGCTGTACTGAATTTTTGGTCGCACTTTACAATGAAGTAATGGACCTTAAAGAAGGATTTGATATGGACGGTAAAGACGAAGATCTTTTCTTCCTTTCCAACGGTCACATATCACCTGTATTTTACAGTGTTTTAGCTAGAAAAGGATATTTTCCTGTTGAGGAATTAAATACATTTCGTTTATTGAATTCACGTCTTCAAGGACACCCAACTACTCATGAAGGACTACCGGGCGTCCGAGTAGCTTCTGGTTCATTAGGCCAAGGTATGTCTGTAGCAATTGGTGCTGCATTGGGCAAGAAATTAAACGGAGATGATAAATTAGTATACAGTCTTCATGGTGATGGCGAACTTCAAGAAGGCCAAAACTGGGAGGCAATTATGTATGCTGCCGGTAACAAAGTAGATAATCTAATTTCTACTATTGATAGAAACGGACAACAAATAGACGGTCCTACAGAAGAAATACTTCCGCTAGGAAACCTAAAAGAGAAATTTGAAGTTTTTGGATGGGACGTTTTGGAAGTTGCAGAAGGAAACAGCCTTGAAGCTATTGTCAACGCACTTAACGAAGCTAAGAGCAGAACTGGAAAAGGAAAGCCAGTTTGTATCATTTTAGATACTATGATGGGCAATGGTGTAGATTTTATGATGCATACGCACGCATGGCACGGTAAAGCGCCTAGCGATGAGCAACTGGAGAACGCTTTAGGGCAAAACCCAGAAACTTTAGGTGACTATTAAAATTCCGCAACTATCTTAAAATTTTAGATTTCCGCTTTTGCGGAAACGACAAAAACGAAACACGATGACAAAATATATAGATCAAGGAAAAAACGATACTAGAAGTGGCTACGGAGACGCCATGACCGAGTTAGGAAGAACAAACCCAAATGTGGTAGCCCTTTGTGCCGATTTAATCGGTTCATTAAAAATACAGCCGTTTATTGATGAGAACCCGGAAAGGTTCTTCCAAGTAGGTATAGCCGAGGCCAACATGATGGGTATTGCTGCCGGTCTTACTATTGGAGGTAAAATTCCTTTTGCAAGTACCTTTGCCAACTTTGCTACAGGTAGAGTTTACGATCAGATTCGCCAATCTATTGCATATTCTGACAAGAACGTAAAGATATGTGCTTCTCACGCAGGCGTAACACTTGGTGAAGATGGTGCTACCCACCAGATTTTAGAAGATATAGGTATGATGAAAATGCTTCCGGGCATGACCGTTATCAACCCGTGTGATTATAACCAGACCAAAGCAGCTACATTGGCCATTGCTGATCATGTAGGACCTGTTTACCTACGTTTTGGTAGACCAAAAGTAGCCAACTTTACCCCTGTTGACCAAAAGTTCGAGATTGGTAAAGCGGTTATGCTTAGCGAAGGAACGGATGTAACCATCGTTGCAACGGGACATTTGGTTTGGGAAGCTTTGATCGCTGCCGAAAAACTAGAAGAACAAGGTATCTCCGCAGAGGTTATCAACTTCCACACCATTAAACCATTTGATGAGGAAGCTTTGTTAAAATCAGTTAAAAAAACAGGCTGTGTTGTATCTGCCGAAGAGCATAATTTCTTAGGAGGTCTTGGCGAGAGTGTTGCTAGAACCCTTACAGTACATAATCCTACGCCACAAGAGTTTGTTGCAACGCAAGATACTTTTGGTGAAAGTGGTACTCCCGAACAACTTATGGAGAAGTACGGACTAAACAATAAAGCTATTGAAAAGGCCGTTTTAAAGGTATTGAAAAGGAAATAACAATGGTATCGTTTTTGATACTGTTGTGGTATTAAAAACGAGAACATATGAAAAAAACACTCCTTACGGCAGTTTTTGCTTTGGTGAGCATTGCTGCATTTTCACAAAATGATTTGGTAGAAATTGGCGTAAAGGCCGGTCTTAACTATAGTGCCAACGGCGACTATTTTGAGTCTATTGGCGATGCGGCAAGAGATCCAGATCGAAACATGGGTTACCACTTAGGGCTTTTTAGTAAAATAGGCGTAAGTCGCATCTATTTTAGACCTGAGTTAATGTACACCAAAACAAAGTCGGATTATAACGGCGATAAGTTTGATATAAGCAAGCTAGATATGCCTTTGCTTGTTGGCATAAAGATTATAGGTCCGCTGCATGTATTTGCAGGTCCTTCGTTTCAATATATTCTTGATACCGAGTTTGACGGTATCTCCATAGATGACATTGAGAATGATTTTAGTGTAGGAGCCAATATAGGTGCAGGTGTAGATTTAGGGAAGTTAGGAATTGATATTAGGTACGAAAGAGGCTTTAACAGCAACGAGGCTACCTTTATCAACACAAACATTACCAACTTGGGACCTAGCCGTGTAGATGCTCGCCCAGATCAGTTAATCGTTAGTTTGTCTTTGACTTTATAAGAAATAGATATTAAAAAGAAAGA
>NZ_RCNR01000057.1 GCF_009725985.1 Zobellia amurskyensis | reverse complement strand
CCCGACTTATTTAGTCGGGCTTTTTTTATTCTGTTTAACGGGATACTTTGATTTAAAATAAAGCTTTTCAGGCATCTGGCTTAAGGTTGGGCAAGGACAGCGTCAAAATTGACTTAGAGGCCATTAGAAAGGCTGGTATATAGAAAATTTAACGTGCTTTGCTGAGTTTGCTTTATGGAAAATAACAATAGTGATGTGTTTAACTATTATTCGGTTCTTATGGCTGTCCCTCTAAAATGTTTGCTTTCTCCTACGATGTTGTATTGAAAAATGTATGAATCACTTGTTGTAGAAAGTATTTTCATGTGAACTGACTGTTCTTCCGACTTATTCTTTGGATTCAGTTTCTTAACGATGTATTCGCAATCATTTATCCATCTAACGGAAGAAGAATCGGCTTTGCCTTCAAAATAATCAACTTCTAAATCTCCATTACGGTGAAAAATAGTTGTTTTTTCTTCACCGTCTATAGTGGTTGTAAAAGCAAATTTTCCGTCTTTGAATTCAGAACAATTTCTGTCCGGATTGTAGCAGGAGGATGTTAAAATTAGTACTGAGAGTATGGGGAGTATTTTCTGTATCATCCCAACAAAAATAATGAAATTAAAGTCTATTAATTGTTATAGGCTTCAAAACTTCCATCGGAATAAAAAATAATAATTTTCTCTATCGTCTTATCGGATTTTGCTAAGACTTTAGGTGCTGTTTCAGTTGGTAATACCTTTGGTTTTGGTGGGGGTGTTGTCTTGGGTATTTCCTTTTCAGTGTCATTCGGGAAAGAGCCTTTTCCATTCAGCAGCCAATACAAATTTACTTCGGGAAAAACGTTTACTACTTTCAGAACAAAATCTAAGCTTGGCTTGTTTCGGCCAGATAAAAGGTGTGAAATGCTAGAGCGCTGCACATTAATCTTATCTGCAAAACTAGAGGCGGAAAGCCCGTAATAGTGCAATAGGTGCTCAAGGCGCTCAATAAAATCAGATGTGTTTACCATTGTAAAATATATAAGGGTAAAAGTAGAAAAATAACATGAATATCCGGGTAAAAAGCTTTCTTAAAGATGTTTTTATTAAAGGTTAAAGTTTATATGAATTGATTTAATACATTGGTATATAGGTTGTTATTGTATTGTTTAGTAATGTGAGTATTTTTAAGGTGTTGAATGATTACAATTGTGTATGCCTAATAAAAACAAGATGAAATTATTGTTTACAATTGTATATTTTGATGATTACAATTGTAAATTATTAAGGAGTTATTTTTGTCTCTTAAATTTAGTGTCCAAATGAGCATTTTACAATCAGAGTATAATTCCGTAAAGGAGAAATCCGTTAGCGGACGTTATGTAGTTAATGAGCAAATAGCTGATTTTCTCGAAAGTAATAAGGAGAAATTAATTGTGAGAACGATTGGGGAATCGGTCCAAGAACGTGAGATAAAAAGTCTTCAATTGGGTAATGGGCCTATTAAAATTTTAATGTGGTCCCAAATGCACGGTAACGAATCTACAACCACGAAAGCCGTTTTGGATTTCGTTAATTTTTTGAATGCAGAATCAGCTTTGGCGCAGGATATTTTAGAAAAATGTACACTCTTAATTATTCCTATTTTAAATCCGGATGGTGCAGCAGTCTACACGCGTATAAATGCAAATGAAATAGACTTAAACAGAGATGCTCAGAATAGGACTCAGCCAGAAAGTAAAGTGTTGAGAAATGTATTTAATGAGTTTAAGCCGGACTATTGTTTTAACCTACACGATCAACGCACAATTTTTAATGTAGGGCAAACTCCAAAGCCGGCAACAGTATCTTTTTTAGCTCCGGCCCATGATGCGGAACGTAGTATTTCAAAAACCAGAGGTATAAGCATGCAATTAATTGTTGCTATGAACCAGGTTTTGCAAGAAATGATTCCGGGTCAGGTTGGGAGATATGATGACGGTTTTAATTCCAATTGTGTAGGGGATAGCTTTCAGATGCTAAATGTGCCTACCATATTATTTGAATCGGGTCATTATCCAGAAGACTATGGTCGAGAACGGACGAGAGAATATATTTTTCATGCACTATTAAGTAGTGTGTCCAGTATTGCTAAAAATACCATAGAAAATTATCACAGAGATGATTATTTTGAAATTCCTGAAAACGGAAAACTCTTTTTTGATGTGTTGATAGAAAATGCGCAAACCCTAGATTCAAGCTTGTTGAAAGAAGATGCTATTGGTCTACTTTATACTGAGGTGTTGGAAGATGGTAAGGTTGAATTTGTGCCTAGAATCGATAAAAAGGGAAATCTTAAAGGATATTATGGTCACAAAACCTATAATTGTCTTATTGAGGCTGATTTAAATGAACTTAGACAACAGTCTTTTTATCAGCTGTTTAAAGCTTGATTTTTTTGAACATTATTTTTTAAAACCATTGAATCTTTACGTTTTTGTTAAAAAAACACAACTTTTAATGCGTATTATTCCTTAATTTTTTATTTTTGCCGAAAACACAACCATAATGGGAAAAGTAAAATTAGACGAGATTGATCACCAGATTCTGGATATGTTAATTGATAACACCAGAACGCCATTTACGGATATAGCTAAAAAACTCTTGATTTCTGCGGGTACAGTTCATGTTCGTGTTAAGAAAATGGAAGAAGCAGGTATCATAAAGGGGTCATCACTTACATTAGATTATGTAAAACTTGGCTACGCCTTTATTGCTTACGTTGGTATATTTTTAGAGAAAACACACCAGACAAAATTTGTTTTAGAGCGTTTGGAGCAAATTCCAAATGTGACCGTGGCACATATTACAACTGGAAAATTCAATATTTTCTGTAAAATAAGAGCTAAGGACACCAATCATGCTAAAAATATTATTTTTAGAATAGATGATATTGATGGAATCAGCCGTACGGAGACTATGATTTCGTTGGAAGAGAGTATTAATGATAAGAAAAGGTTAATGCATACAATTTTTAACGAATTGTAACTAGCCTTTGAAACAACAATCTAAATTCCCGGGTAGTTTTCTGCTCGGGAATTTTTATTTTAAAAGCGTATGAAAACTACAGACCTTAAAATTCCAGAACCAGTTCCTTTTTACAAGACTTACATAGATGTATTGGGAGAGGTAGATTTGTTAGATATGCTAGAGCGGCAGTTCCAGAATTTTCCAAATTTTATAAATAGTATTGCAGAGGACAAACTTTCTTATGCCTATGAAACTAAAAAGTGGACGGTTGCCCAAGTACTTTTGCATATTATAGACTCTGAAAGAGTTTTTCAGTATCGTGCCTTGCGGTTTTCAAGAGGTGATGAAACGGCATTGCCCGGCTTTGACCAAGATTTGTATGCACCAAATTCGGGGGCAGAAAGGCGCTCAAAAGAAAGTCTTATAGAGGAATATATAGCTGTTAGACAATCTACTATTACACTTTATAAAAGTTTTGATACAAAAACTTTACAAAAAGAAGGTACGGCAAGTAGCTTACCTTGGAATGTGGCTGCTTTGGGTTTTGTAATTTGTGGGCACCAAAAGTACCATCGTAATATTTTACGGGAACGTTATCTTTTGTAAGATGTATTTTATTTGTTAGAAAGCAACTTTCTTAATCTAAATCGTCCGACTCAAATTCCTGCTCATTATCTACTTCGTAATTTGGGTTTTCCGCTTCTTCTAATTCTGCTTGTGGTGTCTTCTCAAGTTCTTTTTCAATATTCTCTTCAAAATTTGCAATGAAATTAGATAGGCTCTTACTTATTTTTACAAGGTAGATAGTGTCGTTTGTTCTTAACTCAACGGCTTCAACAGTCTCACCTTTTAGATTTTTGAAAACAATGATGTCATCATCACCGTAGCCGTCGGAATAGGTTTCAATTAACAATGCAGCAAGTTGGTGGTCTAACTTTTTGTAATCAACTAATTTTCGTAACATAGTAGGTTGGTTTTTAACCTGATTCGTTTCAGGTTGGTTATTGATTTGGGTTGTAAATCTTAACCTAAACTATGTATTTTTTGCGATGAATTTCTTAAAGAGTTGTCAAATAAGGAGAATTAGTATATGTAGCTATTGTTCAGCGTAGTATGCAAAAGCATTTTCATATAATTCATCCGGAATTATAATATCTATATCAGGTTTTCCTATGGCCGAAATAAGAACAAAGTTTATATTTCCGTGTGAGTTTTTCTTATCGAACTTTAATAAAGATAATATGGTGGTGATGTCTTCTTTTGAAAAACTTACTTTTTCGTAAAGGGAGAGAAACGTACTTTTTATATCTGCCAGTTCAGTATCTGAAAGACCAAGAAGTTCTTTGGAAAGATATGCTTCAAGAATCATTCCTATACCTATTGCTTCACCGTGTAGTAGGGTTTTGTGGGTTTTGCTTTCGAGAAAATAAGATTCTATGGCGTGCCCTAAGGTGTGTCCGTAATTCAATATTTTCCGCAAGTGTTGCTCTGTTGGGTCCTGTAATACCACTTCGTTTTTAATAACAACGGAGTCATATATCAAATCGTCAATATATAAAAAGTTGGTAACTTCTTTAAGTGCTTCCCAATAGGCTTTGTTCTGTATTAGACCATGTTTAAGCATTTCTGCAAAACCACTGCGCAATTGTCTTTCTTCCAGTGTTTTTAGGAAACTGGTTACAATGAGAACCATTTCCGGTTGGTTAATTACGCCAATCTGGTTTTTTAGCGGCCCTAAATCAACACCTGTTTTTCCTCCAACTGAAGCGTCTACCATAGAGAGTAGGGTAGTTGGTATGTTTATAAAGTCAATACCTCTTTTAAACGTCGAAGCCACGAATCCTCCTAAATCGGTAAGAACACCTCCGCCTAAGTTAATAACAAGGCTCTTACGGTCTCCATCAAGCTCAGAGAGTGCTTCCCAAACACCAGTACATGTATCAATGTTTTTATTTTCTTCACCAGATTCAATTTCTATAATCTCAAAATTATAATCGCCTTGTATTTGCCCCATAAATGAGGGTAAGCAATGCTCATGGGTATTTTCGTCTACGAGAATAAAAATTTTGGAATACGCCTTGTTGGACAAGTGAACGTTCAAAGCGTCATAAGCTCTTTGGTTAAAGTGTACGGCGTAGGTAGAAGTGGTTATAGACTGCATTAATAAGTGATTTTTGTTCCGCTAGAGCGATGTGTGTTTTTTAACGACTGGTGTGCAAAATAAAGCATATTTTTTATCTAAAGAATACAATTTCTGTCTTTATATTTGGTCCCGCTAGAAATCACAATAAATGAAACGAATTTTTGAAGATACCGCAACAGCTTTTGCATTGAAAACAGACTCAGAGCTTGAGCGCGCTTATTTTTTGTTCCGAATGATTGCCAACGAGCCCCTTGTGCGAATTGGCACGGCAATGACAAATTTTGCCATTAAGGCGCATCTTCCTGTGGAAGGTTTGATCAGGGCGACTGTTTTTGATCATTTTTGCGGGGGTGTTAACGAGAAAGATTGTATGCCGGTCGTAGATCGAATGTATACTAAAAATGTATGTTCGGTATTGGATTATTCGGTAGAGGGAAAAGACACAGAAGACCCTTTTGATGATGCCATGGCCATGATATTAAAAGTGTTGGATTTTGTAAAGGAAAAGGATGCAATTCCGTTTGCGGTCTTCAAGCCTACCGGTTATGGTAGGTTCGCGCTTTTTCAGAAATTGAGTGAAGGAAAATCATTGACACAAAAGGAGGAAGAGGAGTGGCAAAGAGTGGTTGCCCGGTTTGATAAAACTTGTAAAAAGGCACACGATTTAGATGTCTCATTACTTATAGATGCTGAGGAAAGTTGGATGCAGAATGCCGCGGATCAACTCGTGGAGGAAATGATGCGTAAGTATAATAAGAAAAAGGCCATTATCTTCAATACATTACAAATGTACCGATGGGATAGGTTGGATTATTTGAAGAAACTACAGCAGCGTGCAAACCAAGATGATTTTAAAATAGGAATGAAAGTGGTTCGTGGTGCCTACATGGAAAAAGAGAATGATAGGGCCGAAGAAAAGGGTTATAAATCTCCTATTTGTAGTTCCAAACAAGAAACCGATGAAAACTTTGATAATGCCGTGGCTTACATAATAAATCACTTGGATACGGTTTCAATATTTTCAGGAACACATAATGAAGATAGTTCTTATGGGCTAATGGAGTTGATGGCGGCGAAGAAAATAGCGAATAATGACAACCGTGTTTGGTTTGGTCAGTTGTATGGTATGAGTGACCATATTTCTTTTAACCTGGCAAATGAGGGGTATAATGTAGCAAAATATTTGCCTTTTGGCCCAGTGCGTGATGTTATGCCGTATTTAATTCGCCGAGCAGAAGAGAATACTTCGGTTGCAGGGCAAACTACAAGAGAATTGTCATTGTTGAAAAAGGAAAGGCAACGAAGGAAAATATAAAATTAAAGGCGCCCAGAATATTAATTTTGGGCGTTTTTTTTAGTAAGAAATAGATTCTAAAAGTACTTTTTCCCTACAGTTTCTTACCTTCAGTATGGCTTCTTTATTTTTTAAAGAACCTTCTATAATGTATGTTTTGCAAGGGGTGGTCTTAGTTTCACTGTTTGAAAAGTCTACCTCTCCATTTCTCAAAATATTGACAATATCTACTGTGTCAATTTTCTTTTCGCTGAATAGATTACTTACGTCATCGGAATAAGACATTGGTTTTGAGCGGATATCTTTTAAGGTTCTGCAATTTGGAAAATAACAAAACTCTGCCCCGGTTTCTTCTGATTTTTTCTTTAGAAAAAACGTCAAAAAAACGATTCCGATTGAAAGTCCAACAAGATAAAAGCCTAAACGTTTTAAAAAATCCATTATATCCGATTACTGAAATTAGTGTTTTGCGCTATGGTTTTTCAGGTGTAGCAAAAAGTATTTGTACATGTGCAAAACGGTGGCAAAAATAACAATAAACCCGCTATTTATACCCAGTAAGTCTTGTTGATATTTAAAAAGGTTCTAAAAAATAAGAAAGTTGATGTCACTATACTGTAAATCAAACCATTCACCTACAGATTTGTTGGTTAAGATTCCGTGATACATATAGAGTCCGTTTCGCAAACCTTTGTCAAATCGCAATGAATTCTCCAATCCGCCATTTTCACCTAGTTCAAGTAAGTAAGGTGTAAAAATATTGCTAATGGAAAGCGTGGCTGTTTTAGGGTAGCGAGAAGGGATATTTGGTACACCGTAGTGAATTACGCCAAACTTCTCAACGGTAGGTTTGTTATGTGTGGTTACGGTACTTGTTTCAAAACATCCTCCCATATCTATACTAACGTCAATAATAACGGCACCTTTTTTCATGTGTTCTACCATGGTGCTGGTGACAACTACTGGTGATCGATCCTTGCCGCGTGTGGCACCAATGGCTACATCACAACGTTTCAAAGACTTTAGTAGGTTTTTAGGCTGAATAGTGGAAGTGTATACCGTTTGCCTAAGATTAGACTGAATGCTACGTAATTTGGAGATGGAATTATCAAAAATCTTTACGTTAGCGCCAAGTCCTAAAGCGGAACGGGCAGCAAACTCACCTACTGTTCCTGCACCTATAATGACCACTTCAACAGGTGGGACACCACTTATATTTCCGAACATGAGTCCGTTGCCATCATTGGTGGCCGCCATTATTTCAGATGCAATAAGAACAGAAGATATGCCTGCAATTTCGCTTAATGAGCGAACAGCTGGGTATTTGCCATCTTCATCACGAATGTATTCAAAAGCTATGGCTGTAATTCGCTTTTTGGCCATTTTTTCAAAATAGGCCTTGCTCTGTGTTTTAATTTGTAAAGCCGAAATAATAGTCGTCTGCGGATTCATCATTTCAATCTCCGATAGAGTAGGTGGCTCTACTTTAAGTAAAAGTGGACAGGAAAAGACTTTTTTGGTGTCACGCGTTATTTCTCCTCCCGCATTAGTGTATTCTAAATCTGTGTAATTAGCTCCGTCTCCAGCGCCTGATTCAATTAGAACCCTGTGTCCGTTAGAGGTTATTGCGTTTACGGCATCTGGGGTTAGGCAAACACGTTGTTCTTGATACTGGTTTTCTTTGGGGATACCAATAAATAGCTCACCCTTTTGATGAAGAATTTCCAAGGTTTCCTCTTGTGGAAGCAATTGCTGTTTGCTAAAAGGAGAAGATGGTTGGTTCATAGTTTTTACATCTAATCGTACGATACGCGATTAACAGTAAAAATACGACATTTTGTTGAATTCTATGTGATATCACACCGTGTGATAACGTAAAATTGACTAGGTAAAATCAAAACTTGAGATGAAGCCAATTATTTACTCTTTGTTGAACTTGTTTAAGAGTGGATTCAATATTGCCCGTAGATAGTTGTGTATCTATTTTGTCTGATATAGACTGGGACTCTGTTGAGTTATCTTTTGGTGTTTCTGAAGAAATGAATTTGTCCAATTTAGTATCATTAGATCTTGCAGCTTGCTTTTTCTTTAAAGCGGTTAATTCTGCCTCCATGGCTTCTAAATCAATACCGTGAACGTATTTGTCTACGAGTTTGACTCTTATAAAATAAACTATGGGTATAACTACCATGCAAACCGCCAGTAGATATAGAATTTCATTTTCATCAATGCTATCTACATCCTCGCTAAATACACTGTATAATTGGAATGCGTACATAGAAATTGGAATAAGAATAACGTGATACCACCAGTGTTTACATGTTGTAAACCATACAATTAATAAGGTGAGGGGGATGATTTTGCTTAGGTAGAAATAGAATGCCATGGATATTTTTCCATAGCCATTATCGGTAAATTCTATTCCCAAAAACGACCAAGAATCGATGTTGTCAAATGGCATGTATTTGTAGGAGTAGAAGATAATTGGTGATAAAGCAATTAATAAAGCTAGTAGGCCTTCTAAAAGTAATTTCCGTTTAACAATTTTTTTTTCACGCATCTTCACTATACATAGACAATACCATAACAAAAAAAAGCAATATTTATTATATAAAAAAGGAGGTACGCAGAACATACCTCCTTTTTTGTGTGTAAATAGATTTTACCTCTATGCTCTTACGTTTCTAGCGGCTTCTTTTTTGTCTACACTGTGCGTTTCGTACAAGCTGTCATCATCAGCAGTGTTAGAGGATTCACAAGAAACGGCTAAAAGGGAAGCACATGCTAAAAGACCAAATACTAATTTTTTCATTTTCAGGGGTTTTTAAATTGTTAAAGATTAATTAGTTATAGCGTCAAAAGTAAGAAAAAAAGCTTGTCAATGTACGTTTTTAAGCGTTAATAGAAAGCAGTTTGTCCGATAATTTTTACACTTAAGCCAATTTAACAAGTTTCGTACAATAAAACCCTACAGAAAACGATGTTTTCGACCAACGGTAAGGTTTACTTATGAGATTTTCATAATCCGTGTATTCATATCCAATATTTCAATATGAATATGAGTGCTGTTTTCAGGAAGAAAAGAAGCTATTTTTTCCGGCCATTCTATAAAAACCCATGCGTCTTGGTTTAGGTAATCATCAAAACCCATGTCCAATGCTTCCATTTCATCATTTAAACGATAAAAATCAAAATGATAAGCTAGTAATTCACCCTTATGATTCTCATATTCGTTAACAATACCAAAAGTGGGGCTATTTCCGGCATCGGCAGCTCCAAGGTGTTTAGCTATAGCCTTGATCAAAGTGGTTTTTCCGGCTCCCATCGGTGCGTGAAATAAGAGAACTTTTTCCGTAGCTTTTTCAATTACCGTCTTGGCAATTTTATCGATTTCATTTTCGGTATATGTAATGTCCATAATTTGGGTAATCCTATTTTGGTGATAAAACTATGAATGGAATAATCATTTCTTCTAAAGAAACCCCACCATGTTGATATGTGTTTCGGTAATAGCTAACATAGTGGTTGTAATTATTTGGATAGGCGAAAAAAAGATCGTTTTTCGCAAATATAAAAGAACTGCTCATATTTATACGAGGCAAATGAATTTGTGCAGGGTCTTTGGCCGCTAAAACGTCTTTATCTTCATAAGTTAGGCTCCTGCCAGTTTTATAGCGAAGATTTAGACTTGTTTCTTTGTCGCCAATTACTTTGGAAGGCTGTTTTACGTTAATGGTGCCGTGATCTGTAGTAATAATCAGCTTCATACCCATTTGTTGTGCTTGCTGAATGATCTCCAGTAATGGGGAATTTTTGAACCAACTCTGCGTAAGTGATCTGTAAGCTTTGTCATTACTGGCTAATTCTTTTATGACTTCCATTTCTGTTTTGGAATGGGAGATCATATCAACAAAATTGTATACCAGAACGGTTAAGTCGTTATCTTTTTGAGATTTAAAATTTTGGGAAAGGTTTTTACCTTGTTTAAGTGTACTTATTTTATGGTAGTCCCATTTTATATCCAGACCTAGACGTTTAATTTGTTCACCTAGAAAATCAGATTCGTACAGGTTTTTTCCACCTTCATCCGTATCGTTTTTCCACCACTGAGGATATTTTTTTTCCATAGCCATAGGGGTAAGGCCAGAAAAAATAGCATTACGGGCATATTGCGTGGCTGTAGGTAGAATACTAAAATAGGATTCTTCTTTGTTTTTCTTGTAAAATGAACTTACCGTATCTTCAAAAGCATACCATTGGTCATAACGCAGGTTGTCAATAACAAGAAGTAGGGTGGGACCGTCCTTTAATTCTGGTTTTACTAGGTCTTTAAATAAGGTGTGCGAAAGCACGGGGCCGTTACCATCAAACCAACTTTCGTAATTTCGGTCTACAAACTTTCCAAAATGATTGTTGGCTTCGGATTTTTGAGACTCTAAAATTTCAAACATGCTACTATCCTCAATATCCTCTAGGCGAAGCTCCCAATAAATTAATCGCTTGTAGAGGTCTACCCATTCTTCAACGGAATTTACCATAGATAAATCCATGGCGATTTTTCTAAATTCTTGCTGGTAGTTTGATGTAGTCTTTTCGGAAACCAAACGTGAGTGGTCCAAGTTCTTTTTTAAGGATAAGAGAATCTGGTTTGGGTTTACTGGTTTGATAAGGTAATCGGCAATTTTAGAGCCAATTGCCTCCTCCATTATAAACTCTTCCTCGCTTTTGGTAATCATTACTACGGGAATTGATGAATCCAGCACCTTTATCTCCGACAGTGTTTCAAGTCCAGATATGCCGGGCATATTTTCATCCAAGAAAATAATATCAACTCTAGATTGCTGTAACTCCTCTAAGGCTTCCTGTCCGCTTTGACAGGTAATGACGTCATAGCCTTTTCCTTGTAAAAATATAATATGTGGTTTGAGTAGGTCAATTTCATCGTCTACCCATAATATGGTGATTTTGCTCATTTAATATACGTGTTATTTCAATTTTAAAAACGGTAGAAAATAGCCTTCAAAAAAGCAAAGAACTATGAAAATATTGATTTACCAGGTTTATTACTTTGTCTTTTAACTAACTTTACCGTCGTGAACATTGCTAAGCAACCCTCATTTTGATAAACTCAAGAAAATTGAAAATTTTTAATGATCCAATTTACGGATTTATTACTATTCCGAACGGACTAATATTCGACTTGATCGGGCATCCTTATTTTCAGCGTCTGCGAAGAATATCTCAAATGGGCCTATCCTATTTGGTATACCCAGGAGCTCACCATACAAGGTTTCATCATGCTCTAGGTTCAATGCATTTAATGCAGAATGCATTGCAAGTGCTTAAATATAAAGGGGTAGAGGTTAGCGAAGCCGAAGAAGAAGGTTTGTGTATTGCAATCCTTTTGCATGATATTGGGCACGGACCTTTTTCTCATGCTATGGAGCATAGTATTGTTGAGAGCACTGATCATGAGCATATTTCGTTGCAGTTCATGGAGGCACTTAATAAAATCTTTAACGGAAGATTAACGCTTGCCATTTCAATTTTTAAGGGGCAGTATGATAAGCGTTTTTTAAATCAATTGGTGTCCAGTCAATTAGATATGGATCGTCTTGATTATTTAAAAAGGGATAGTTTCTATACAGGTGTAGCTGAAGGTAATATTAATTCTGAGCGATTAATTACGATGCTTAATGTAGTTGATGGTAATCTAGTGGTTGAGGAAAAGGGAATCTATTCGGTAGAGAAATTTTTGATGGCCAGAAGGTTTATGTATTGGCAGGTGTATTTGCATAAAACCGGTATAGTTGCCGAGCAATTGTTGATTCGCATACTTAAGCGGGCTAAAGAAATTATGCACGAAGGACAGGTTGTTGTCTGTAGTAAAGCGCTTCGATTTTTCATGGAAAACCGAATTGAAAAACAAGATTTTGATTTAGAAATTCTAAGTACATTTTCTAAGTTAGACGATGTAGATGTGTTAGCGGCAATAAAATCTTGGCAAGACCATGATGATTTTGTGTTGTCAACATTATGCGAGATGCTTATAAACAGACGTTTTTTAAAGGTGAAACTTAAGAATAGTCCTATTGATAGAGCTGTTTTTAAAAAACATAAAGCTCGGGTCAAAGAAAAATATAATCTAACCGATCAAGAAACTGCTTACTTTGTTTTTGAAGGAAAGATAGAGAACAAGGCCTACGATCGGTATCATCAGAACATCAATATATTAAGGAAGAATAAAAGGTTGATTGATGTTGCAAAAGCTTCTGATCAATTAAATCTTAAGGCACTGTCCAAAACGGTGACAAAATATTATATCTGTTATCCCAAAGATTCTGTTTAACTATTTTTCTTACTTTTGTGCTCATGGTATTTACAGCAGGTCAAATTGCAGGTATTTTAGAAGGTGAACTTCACGGAAATCCAGAGGTAACCGTTCACAAATTGGCCAAGATAGAAGAGGGCGAGAAGGGAGCGTTGACTTTTTTGGCGAACCCTAAATATACTTCCCACATTTATTCCACTAAAGCATCTATAACAATAGTTAATAAAGGTTTTGTTCCCGAGCATAAGCTTGAGACCATTCTTATTAAAGTTGATGATGCCTATGAGGCTTTTTCTAAAATATTAGAATTCTACAATCAAGTTAAAAATAACAAGACCGGTATTGAAGAACCGGTATTTAAATCTGAAACGCTTACATACGGTGCTGATTTTTATCTAGGGGCATTCTCTTATATAGGTACTAATGTAACTATAGGGGATAATGTGAAAATACATCCTAATGTATATATAGGTGATAATGTATCCATTGCCAATAATGTTACCATTTTTGCAGGAGCCAAGGTGTATTCGGAAACTGTAATCGGAAATAACTGTGTTATCAATAGCGGAGTAGTTATTGGTGCGGATGGATTTGGTTTTAGTCCGAATAAAGACGGAGAATTTCATAAAGTGCCTCAAACAGGAAATGTTATTTTAGAAGATAATGTAGATGTGGGTGCAGGTACTACAATAGACCGTGCAACTTTAGGTTCTACAATACTGCGTAAAGGGGTAAAGTTGGATAACCAAATTCAGATTGCCCATAATGTGGAAATAGGAGAACATACCGTAATCGCGGCCCAAACCGGTATTGCAGGCTCTACTAAAATAGGAAAGCGTTGTATGATTGGTGGTCAGGTTGGTATTGTAGGCCATATTACTATTGGGGATAATGTAAAGATACAGGCTCAATCAGGGATTGGGCGCAATATAAAAAGCGACGAAGTATTACAGGGATCTCCCGCATTAAATTACGGAGACTATAATAAATCTTACGTTTATTTTAAAAATTTACCGAAGATTTTAAATAGAATTGACGAACTGGAAAAAAACTACAGCGATCAATACAAGAATGAAACAGAGAACCATTAAGAAAGAGGTTATTTTAAAGGGCGTTGGTCTTCATACCGGTGCCGAAGTGACCATGAAATTTGTCCCCGCACCAGAAAACCACGGGTACGCATTTAAGAGAGTAGACCTAGAAGGGGAACCTATTATTGAGGCAGATGCCAATTATGTGATTAATACTCAGAGGGGTACCAATTTAGAGAAAAGAGGAGTTAAGATACAGACTTCTGAGCATGTTTTGGCTGCATTTGTAGGTTTGGAGATAGACAACGTTCTTATTGAGCTAGATGCTCCCGAGCCTCCAATTATGGATGGCTCGTCTAAATACTTTGTGGAGGCTTTAGAGACTGCCGGTGTTTTGGAACAGGAGGCGGAACGTGAGGAATATATCGTTAAAGATGTTATCTCTTATAAGGATGAAGCTACGGGCAGTGAAATAACCGTGATTCCATCAGATACGTATCAGGTAACTACAATGGTAGATTTTGGAACTAAAATTTTAGGAACCCAAAATGCTACATTGGAAAAGTTATCGGATTTTAAAGATGAAATTTCTGAGGCACGTACTTTTAGTTTTCTCCATGAATTGGAAATGCTTCTTGAAAACGGACTCATTAAAGGAGGAGATTTGAATAATGCCATTGTATATGTAGATAAGGAGATTTCCGAAGAAACTATGCGAAGGCTTGAAAACGCTTTTAATAAAAAGAAGTTATCTATTAAGCCAAACGGAATTTTAGATAATCTTACATTGCATCATCCAAATGAAGCTGCACGCCACAAATTATTAGATGTTATAGGAGATGTAGCTTTGGCGGGAACGCGTATTAGAGGTAAAATAATAGCGAATAAACCGGGCCATTTTGTGAATACGCAGTTTGCTAAAAAGCTGTCTAAAATCATAAAAGCTGAAAAACGTAATAAAGTTCCGCAGTACGATTTAAATCAACCGCCTTTGATGGATATCCATCAAATTATGGATGTACTTCCTCATAGGCCTCCATTTTTATTGATTGATCGTATTTTAGAATTGTCGGATACTCATGTTGTGGGAATGAAGAATGTAACAATGAATGAAAATTTCTTTGTTGGACATTTTCCAGGAGCTCCAGTTATGCCAGGAGTGTTACAAGTTGAAGCCATGGCTCAAACGGGAGGTATTTTAGTATTAAGTACAGTTCCTGACCCAGAAAATTACCTAACTTTTTTCATGAAAATGGATAATGTTAAGTTCAAACAAAAGGTGCTTCCAGGTGATACTTTAACATTTCACTGTAGCCTTATTACACCAATAAGACGTGGTATTTGTCATATGCAAGCTTATGCTTACGCAAATAACAAGTTGGTGTGTGAGGCAGAATTAATGGCGCAAATAGCAAAAAAGAAATAGAATGAATCAACCCCTTGCCTATATTCACCCGGGCGCAAAAATTGCTAAGAATGTTGTGGTAGAGCCTTTTACCACAATTCATAATAACGTAACGATAGGTGATGGCACTTGGATCGGTTCTAATGTAACCATAATGGAAGGCGCTCGCATTGGTAAGAATTGTAATATTTTTCCCGGTGCCGTAATTTCCGCTCCACCTCAAGATCTAAAGTATAATGGTGAGGATACCATTGTTACTATCGGTAACAACACGACCATTAGAGAGTGTGCTACCATTCATAAAGGTACTTCTGATCGGAACAAGACCGTAATTGGCGAAAATTGCCTAATAATGGCTTATTGTCATATTGCACACGATTGTATTGTTGGCGATAATTGCATTTTCTCTAACAATTCTACTTTAGCAGGACATGTGACCATTGGGGATAACGTAATTCTTGCCGGTCTGGTAGCTGTCCACCAATTTGTATCTGTTGGTCAACATGCTTTTGTTACTGGTGGTTCTTTGGTAAGAAAAGATGTTCCTCCATTTGTTAAAGCGGCTCGTGAGCCACTTTCATATGTAGGTATTAACTCTGTGGGGTTGCGTAGACGTGGTTTTCAATCGGAAAAGATTCGCGAAATTCAGAATATCTATCGTATCCTGTATCAAAAGAATTATAACAATTCACAGGCAACTCAAATTATAGAGGCTGAAATGGAGGCAACTCCTGAAAGGGATGAAATTCTTCAGTTTATAAGAGATTCCCAACGTGGAATTATGAAGGGATATTTCAGTAACAACTAAACGTGGTTTTGGCGTGAGGGCCACTTTCAACAAAGGAGAGGTTTATCAACGTAAAAAATCATATAATAAAATAGCAAATTAGAAATGGCATCAACATCAGATATTAGAAAAGGACTTTGTATTAGGTACAATAATGATATTTATAAAATCATTGAATTTTTACACGTAAAACCGGGTAAAGGTCCGGCCTTTGTACGTACTAAATTAAGAAGTGTTTCTTCGGGAAAAGTGTTGGATAACACATTTTCTGCCGGTCATAAAATTGAGGATGTTCGTGTTGAGACCCGTTCATATCAGTTTTTGTATCCAGAAGGAGAAACGTATCATTTTATGAATACGGACGATTATAACCAGATTACCCTTCAAGAAAGTTCGCTTGATGCTCCAGGATTATTAAAAGAAGGTGAAGTCGTAAAAATTCTTTTCAACACAGAGGACAGCATGCCTTTATCTGTAGAAATGCCTGCTAGTGTAATTTTAGAGGTAACGTATACTGAGCCCGGTGTTAAAGGGAATACGGCAACCAATGCAACTAAGCCTGCTAAAGTTGAAACAGGGGCAGAGGTAAACGTTCCTTTGTTCATCAACGAAGGTGATAAAATTAAAGTAGAGACGGAGAAGGGAACGTATATGGAGCGCGTTAAGGAATAGATATATTCTTTAATCTGCTCAATAGACACTTTTTCAAAAGTAATAACCGAATACTCTGTTGCATTGAAATTTCCAAAGCCTCAATCACTTAAAACTATTGCCGCCTTAATTGGTTGCGACTATGTGGGTGCCGATGATTTTCAGGTTTTGGGCATGAATGAAATTCATGTAGTCCAGAACGGGGATATCGTTTTTGTGGACCACCCTAAATATTATGATAAGGCATTAGCGTCAAAAGCTACTATTGTCCTGATTAATAAAAAAGTAGATTGCCCAGAAGGGAAGGCTCTTTTAATTTCGGATGATCCTTTTCGTGATTTTAATAGACTTTCGCTTCACTTTAGACCTTTTGAAAGAGCAACTAGTACCGTGGCTGTTTCAGCAGAAATAGGAGAGGGTACAATTATTCAGCCCAATGCATTTATTGGTAACAATGTTAAGATAGGAAAGAATTGTTTAATTCATGCAAACGTCTGCTTATATGATAATTGTGTTCTTGGGGATAATGTTATTATTCATTCAGGTTCGGTTTTGGGCGGAGATGCTTTTTACTATAAAAACCGTGCAGAAGGGTTTGATAAACTAATTTCCTGTGGAAGAGTAGTTATTGAGGATAACGTTGAAATTGGAGCACTTTGTACTATAGATAAAGGTGTTACCGGTGATACGACTATTAGAAAAGGAACTAAACTAGATAATCAAGTACATGTTGGGCATGATACTGTTATTGGCGAGAAGTGTTTAATTGCTTCGCAAACAGGAATTGCAGGTTGTGTAATTATTGAAGATGAAGTTACCCTTTGGGGCCAAGTTGGAACCAATAGTGGAATTACAATAGGAAAGAAAGCGGTAATTATGGGGCAAACAGGAGTAACTAAATCCGTTCCTGGCGGAAAGAGTTATTTTGGTACACCTATAGAAGAATCTCGCGAAAAGCTCAAACAATTGGCTTACGTGAAGAAAATCCCGTTCATTCTTAAAAAATTAGAAGAATAATATGCAGTCTGAGTTCAGATTTCATTTGTAAACCTATATTTTTGTCACATTAAAATAAACTAGAGAGTATATGAGCGTTTTAGTCAATAAAGATTCCAAGATAATTGTTCAGGGCTTTACAGGTAGTGAAGGTACTTTTCACGCAGAACAAATGATCGAGTACGGCACCAATGTAGTTGGTGGTGTAACCCCAGGTAAAGGTGGCCAAGAGCATTTGGGAAGACCTGTTTTTAATACGGTTGAAGAAGCTGTAGAAAAAGTTGGTGCAGATACTACAATAATTTTCGTGCCACCCGCTTTTGCTGCTGACGCTATTATGGAAGCTGCTAGTGCAGGTATCAAAGTAATTATTACAATTACAGAAGGTATTCCTGTTGCCGATATGGTTAAGGCTTCAAACTATATAAAACATATGGATTGCCGTTTGGTAGGTCCTAACTGTCCTGGTGTTATCACTCCAGGTGAAGCTAAAGTAGGTATCATGCCTGGTTTCGTCTTCAAAAAAGGAAATGTTGGTATCGTGTCTAAGTCGGGTACTTTAACTTACGAAGCTGCGGATCAAGTAGTTCGTCAAGGTTTGGGTATTACAACGGCTATTGGTATTGGTGGTGATCCAATTATTGGGACTACTACCAAAGAGGCCGTTGAGCTTTTAATAAATGACCCAGAGACCGAATGTGTGGTTATGATCGGAGAGATCGGTGGTCAATTAGAGGCAGATGCTGCTAAATGGTACAAAGCAAGTGGTAGCAAGAAACCTGTTGTAGGTTTTATTGCTGGTGAAACTGCTCCTGCAGGAAGAACCATGGGTCACGCTGGTGCTATTGTTGGCGGAAGCGATGATACTGCTCAGGCTAAAAAGAAGATTATGAGGGAGCACGGAATTCACGTAGTAGATTCTCCAGCAGAAATCGGATTGAAAGTAAAAGAAGTTATGGGTTAATTCCCTCATGGATATAAGAATCCCGTTTTCGATTTCTCGGAAACGGGATTTTTTTATAGCCGTTTTATAAAACAAAACTTATATTTGAAGTAGAACAAAGCAAATCTATTTAGAGGATGAAATTGTTAGAAGGAAAAAATGCGATTATCACAGGTGCAAGTAGAGGAATAGGTACAGGTATTGCTCGAGTTTTTGCTGAAAATGGGGCTAATGTAGCTTTTACATATAGTTCTAGCGAAGCACCAGCCTTGGAACTTGAAAAAGAATTATCAGGTTTAGGGGTTAAGGCAAAAGCCTACAAAAGTAACGCGGCAAGCTTTGAAGCAGCTGAGCAACTGGTAGCTGGAGTCTTGGAGGATTTTGGTGGAATCGACATTTTGATTAACAATGCTGGTATTACCAAGGACAATTTGCTCATGCGAATGTCAGAAGCTGATTTTGATAGTGTTATAGAGATAAACTTAAAGTCGGTTTTTAATATGACCAAAGCGGTTCAACGTACCATGTTGAAACAGAGAAAAGGTAGTATTGTAAATATGAGTAGTGTGGTTGGTGTTAAAGGTAATGCCGGACAGACGAACTATGCAGCCTCAAAAGCAGGTATGATTGGGTTTACTAAATCCGTTGCTTTGGAACTAGGTTCAAGAAATATAAGATGCAATGCCGTTGCACCCGGTTTTATTGAAACAGAAATGACCGGTAAGCTAGACGAAAAAGTAGTTCAGGGCTGGCGTGATGGTATTCCGCTTAAAAGAGGTGGCTCTCCAGAAGATATTGCAAATGCGTGTTTATTTTTCGCTTCAGACCTTTCCGCTTATGTTACGGGTCAGGTACTGAACGTAGATGGTGGCATGCTTACATAAGATATACTCCGGAAGGTTTTAATAGCCTTCCGGATGTTATAGCTTAAAAAGAAACTTCCTTAATGAATACCCAGACGATTCTCCTTATAATCTTAGCCGTAATAGTCTCGCTGGCACTGGTGTTATTTCAATATTTTTATAAAAACAAGCGTTCGGGTAAACTGAACATTGTTCTTTCGTTTTTGCGCTTTATTACCTTTTTTTGTGGTTTTTTGTTACTTATAAACCCAAAGTTTACAAAAAACGAGTATACTACGGAGAAAGCTAATCTCATTGTCCTGGCCGATAATTCTTCATCGGTAGCTTCGGCCAAATCGGCTATACATCAAACTATAAAAAGTTTAGAGCAAAGTGATGAAATTATAAAGCGTTTTGCTATTGAAAAATACAGTTTCGGTAGTTTCTTAAAAGAAGGGGATAGTCTGTCATTTCAAGATAAAAATACCAATATTTCTCAGGCATTATCGGCTTTAAAGGATGTCTACTCAACTACCAATTCAACCATCGTTTTAATTTCGGACGGTAATCAAACTTTAGGTAGGGATTATGACTTTCAAAATGAACAACATCAATTCCCTATATATCCTATAGCGGTTGGTGATACTACGCGTTATGAGGACGTTGCTATATCTCAGGTAAACACGAACAGATACGCTTTTCTTAAGAATAAATATCCCGTTCAAATTTATGTGTCTTATTCTGGTCAGGATGATGTGTCCGTTCCGGTTCGTATTTCATTAAATGAAAAAAACGTGTTCAGGCAAACCGTTTCATTTTCTAGTACTAATTCTAGTGAGGTAATTAATACCTTGTTAGATGCTAATTCCATTGGTTCTAAAAGCCTTCGGATTAGTGTCGGGAGCCTAGATAATGAAAGAAATACGGCTAATAATAATAGAGAGGTGGTCGTAGATGTTATTGATGAAAAAACAAGTATAGCTCTAGTTTCCAATATTGTGCACCCTGATATTGGAGCCTTAAAAAAATCTATAGAAAGTAATGGTCAGCGGTCAGTTTCTATAAAAAATCCTAAAGCCGATTTAGAAGAATGGGAGGAGGTAGATCTTTTTATTCTTTATCAGCCTAATGCAACATTTAAAGGTCTGTTCGATTATATTGAAAACAAAAAAGCGAATTCGTTCACGATTACAGGCCCTAAGACCGATAGGAATTTCTTAAATAGAATACAAAAAGGTTTTACTAAAAACAGCTACAATCAAGAGGAAGAGGTATTTGGGGTATTGAATTCAGGTTTTAGCCTTTTTAATACGTTAGATTTTTCCGTTGAAGAATTTCCGCCTCTTCAAAGTAGTTTGGGGGATGTTGTTTTACATGGAAAAAATGATGTTTTACTAACACAAAGAATAAGGGGGGTAGATTTAAATCAACCTTTATTGGCCGTTTTTGAAGAGGGGCAAAAGAGAGATGCTGTACTTTTTGGTGAGAATATCTGGAAGTGGCGTATGCAAAACTATAGGAATACGCAGAGTTTCAAAAATTTTGATGATTTTATTGGAAAATTAACGTTCTATCTAGCTAGTAATAAATCACGCGAGCGACTTAGTTTAAATTATGAAAACGTATACTCCGGAAGTAATGAAGCTAGGATTTCCGCAACCTATTTTGATAAAACCTTTGTTTTTGATGCTAATGCGGAAATTACATTAAAGCTACAGAATTCTGAAAGTAAAAAGACCTCTGAAGTACCTATGTTGTTGAGAGGTAGTTATTATGAGGCAGACTTAAGTAATCTGTCAGCAGGGAAATATGATTTTTCAGTTGCTGTAAAAAAAGAAAACTTATCAAAATCCGGAAGTTTTACCATACTTGATTTTGACGTTGAAAAACAGTTTCTATCCACTAATTATGAAAAGCTACAGCGCTTGGCACAGAACACAAGTGGACGTTTGTTTTACCCTAACCAAAATCAGGATTTAATACAGGACTTATTAAGTGATGATAGGTACCTTCCTACCCAGAAAAACAAGCAAAATGTCGTATCTTTGATAGATTACAGACTACTGTTAGGGCTCATGGTCATTGCGCTCGCTACAGAGTGGTTTTTAAGAAAATATAACGGATTAACTTAAACAAATATAGATGGACAAATTACCAAAGATTGCATTACCAGTAATATTCGGATTGATTTTAGTAGTTATTTTATTTTCTAAGTCTACTGTCACCATTGATTCGGGTCAGGCAGGGGTTTTATACAAAACATTTGGGGGAGGTGTAGTAACCGATCAGCCTCCAATGGGTGAAGGGTTTCATCTAGTAGCACCATGGAATAGAGTTACTATTTATGAAGTAAGACAACAAGAAGTCATGGAAAAAATGAATGTGCTGTCTAGCAATGGTCTTGATATTAAACTGGAAGCATCTGCATGGTTTGAGCCAATACGTAGAGATTTAGGAAAGTTGCACCAAGAAAAAGGACAGGATTATATACAAAGGGTTTTATTGCCAACAATTAGATCAGCTGCGCGTTCTGTGGTAGGGCGTTATACACCTGAGCAACTGTACTCCAGTAAAAGAGATGCTATTCAGCAAGAGATTTTTGATGAGACTCAGAAAATCGTATCAGGACAGTATATTCAGTTGAATGAAATTTTGGTTAGAGATGTTACTTTGCCTCCAACTATTAAAGACGCTATCGAGAGAAAGTTGAAGCAAGAGCAGGAGTCTTTGGAGTATGAGTTTAGACTGGTTACCGCTAAAAAGGAGGCTGAAAAAGTAACTATTGAAGCTCAGGGTAAAGCAGATGCTAACCGTATTTTAAGTGCTTCTCTAAATGATCAGATCTTAAAGGATAAGGGTATAGATGCTACATTAAAATTATCTGAATCACCAAATACAAAGGTGGTGATCGTTGGTGGTAGTGATGGTCTTCCATTAATTTTAGGGAATAACTAATACACGTAGTTAATTATTTTTGTTTCATTTTAAACTTTTGTTTTGTGAAATGGAAAATACCTTTTACTTTTACATCATAATGAAAAACAGAACTACACATCATCATATTCATACTCACGCTCAGGCGAGGTAGGAATGTATTGTAGTAGTACAACATATTTAAAAACCCGTTTGAGCAATCAAACGGGTTTTGTATTTAACTCTGTTTTGGTTGCCAAGCATTAAATTAAGAAAATGACTAAAATTAGAATTGCTATTCAGAAATCGGGAAGACTAAATGAGGAATCCCTTCAAATTTTAAAAGATTGTGGAATTTCTATTGATAATGGAAAGGACCAACTTAAAGCTTCGTCAAGAAATTTCCCAATGGAGGTGTTCTATCTTAGAAACGGAGATATTCCGCAATACCTTAGAGATGGTGTTGTAGATATTGCGATTATCGGAGAGAATGTTTTAATTGAAAAAGGTGAGGATATTTCAATTGCGGAAAAGCTTGGTTTCTCTAAATGTAAAGTTTCTCTAGCAGTACCAAAATCTTTTAAATATAATTCAGTAAAGGATTTTGAAGGTAAGCGAATAGCCACCTCATATCCGAATACGGTTATAAATTACCTAAAGGAAAAAGGAGTTGAAGCTGACTTGCACATTATTAGCGGCTCTGTAGAGATTGCTCCAAATATTGGTTTGGCCGATGCCATTTGTGATATTGTTTCTAGTGGAAGCACCTTGTTTAAGAACAATCTTAAAGAAGTGGAAGTCATGCTTACAAGTGAAGCGGTCTTGGCTGTTTCTCCAAAGATTTCAGAAGAAAGAAAAGAGTTATTGGCAAAATTACAATTTCGTATTCAATCTGTATTGCGGGCCAGAGGTTCTAAATATGTGTTGTTGAATGCTCCAAACGACAAACTAGAAGAAGTCTTAAGTCTATTGCCGGGCATGAGAAGTCCAACTGTACTTCCGTTGGCAGAAGAAGGTTGGAGTTCTGTTCATACGGTAATTAATAAGGATTCTTTTTGGGAAGTAATAGATGAGTTGAAAAAAGCGGGAGCTGAGGGTATTTTAGTTTGTCCTATTGAAAAAATGGTACTTTAAATAATTAGGATGAAGGGCGACTTAAAACTAGAATTGATTCCGTATGATGAAATGGAATCTATTTTACCTTTGATTTTTGAGTTGAATCAAGGTAAGCTTTCTAAAGAGGTGTTGAAAAGTCGATTACAGTCTATGTTGGCCATGGGCGGATACCAATGTTTAGGCGTCTATGATAATCAAAAATTGATTGCTTGTTGTGGAGTTTGGCTTTTACAAAAATTGTATAAGGGCAAACATTTGGAGTTGGACAATGTATTTGTAAACGAAGAATATCGCAGTAAAGGTGTGGGAAATTTAATGATGGATTGGCTTTCGGAATATGGTAAAAGTATGGATTGTGCCAGTTTGGAATGTAACTGCTACCTGCATAATGAAAAGGGAATCAAGTTTTGGCAACGTCATGGTTTTGAGCCTTTAGGATACCATATGATAAAGAATTTAGAGTAAAGAAAATGAACAAAATATATAACCCTGATAAGGCGGAGTGGAGCACTGTTTTAAAGCGCCCAACGCAGACCGTAGCAGATATAGAACAGACCGTAGAGGCTATTTTCAAAGAGGTGCAGAGCAATGGTGATGAGACTTTAAAAAAGTACACTGAAAAATTTGACGGTGTTGTTCTTGAAAACTTTGTAGTATCCAAGGATGAAATAGAAGAGGCATCAACTTTAGTTTCTCAAGAGCTTAAGGACGCTATTCAGTTGGCAAAAAATAACATAGAAGTTTTTCACAAGGCTCAAAAAACTAGTAAAGTATTAGTTGAAACGGCTAAAGGGGTACAATGCTGGCAAGAAAAAAGACCCATCCAAAAGGTAGGGCTTTATATTCCGGGTGGTACAGCGCCTTTGTTTTCTACTATCTTAATGCTTGCGGTACCGGCTACGATTGCTGGTTGTGAGGAATTGGTATTGTGTTCACCTCCTAATAAAGAAGGGAAGATAAACCCTGCTATTCTTTACACTGCTAACTTATGCGGAGTAAAGAAAATTTTTAAAGTGGGCGGTATTCAAGCTATTGCATCCATGACTTTTGGTACGGAAAGTATTCCAGAGGTATATAAAATCTTCGGGCCGGGCAATCAATTTGTCACTGTGGCGAAACAGATTGCGACTAAATACGGTATTTCAATAGACATGCCTGCTGGCCCAAGTGAATTATTGGTTCTTGCTGATGACTCTGCCAACGCTGCTTTTGTGGCTTCGGATTTGTTGAGTCAGGCGGAACATGGCGTGGATAGTCAGGTTATTCTAGTTTCCACTTCAAAAGACATGATTGATGCGGTGGAAAAGGAAGTTGAAAAGCAACTACTTGAACTACCAAGAAAAGATATTGCAGAAAAAGCCATAGCTAATAGTAAATTGATTTACGTAGCGGATGACCAAACAGCTAATGATTTAATCAATGCCTATGGGCCTGAGCATTATATTGTTTGTGTAGAAAACGAAGATTTCTTTGTGAACAACATTAAGAATGCCGGTTCTGTTTTTATTGGAAATTATACTCCAGAAAGTGCGGGTGATTACGCTTCTGGAACCAATCATACATTGCCAACAAATGGGTACGCTAAGCAATACAGTGGTGTAAACCTAGATAGTTTTATGAAGAGTATGACTTTTCAGAAAATCAATGAAACTGGAATTAAAGAAATTGGAGCAGCAATAGAAATCATGGCCGAGGCCGAGGGACTATATGCCCACAAAAATGCGGTAACGCTAAGACTCAACAGTTTAAAGAATGAATAAGCAATTCAATATACAAAATCTCATTAGGGAAAATGTAAAGGGATTGAGCCCTTACAGTTCCGCTCGTGACGAGTACGTTTCTGATGGCTCTGATATGGTGTTTTTGGACGCCAATGAGAATCCGTTTGAAAATGGGGTAAACAGATATCCTGATCCGCAGCAAAGAGGTTTAAAGTCGGTTTTGGCAGAGCAGAAAGGTATTCTTGCGGAAAATATACTTTTAGGGAATGGGAGTGATGAAGTGCTGGACTTGATTTTTAGAACTTTCTGCGAACCTAAAATAGATAATATTATCTCTTTGCCTCCAACCTATGGCATGTACAAGGTGCTGTCCGGAATTAATACGGTAGAGAATAGAGAGGTTTTGTTGACAAATAATTTTCAGCCAGATGTAGAGGCTATCTTAAATGCTATTGATGAGCACTCAAAACTGTTGTTTCTTTGTTCGCCTAACAACCCTACAGGAAATGTTTTTAGTGAAGAAATCATGGTTGATTTGTTGAGTAAATTCAACGGATTGGTTATTGTTGATGAAGCATATATCGATTTTTCAGATAGCGAAAGTTGGGTGTCAAGATTGTCCGATTTTTCAAATTTAGTGGTTACGCAAACACTTTCCAAGGCGTACGGAATGGCTGGAATTCGTTTAGGAATCTGCATCGCTTCCAAAGAGATAATAGCCGCAATTAATAAAATAAAGCCACCGTACAACGTCAATGAACTTACGCAACAAAAAGCGCTTAAAAGAGTTCTGGATTTGGCTTCTATTAAAAACGAAGTAACCAACATATTAAATGAAAGGGAGGTATTACTTAAAGTCTTGCGTGAAGTGTCGTTTGTAGAAAAAATATATGCTTCGGATGCCAATTTTGTGTTGGCCAAAGTAGATGATGCCAATAAACGTTACAGCCAATTGTTGGGAGAAGGTGTGGTTGTGCGTAACAGAACCACCCAGCCACTTTGTGAGAACACCTTACGTTTTACGGTGGGCACACCAAATGAGAACAAAACATTAATAGAAGTATTAAAAAAGCTAGCCTAAACCTATAGCTCAAGAAACCAATACCATGGCGAAGAAAGTTTTATTTATAGATAGAGACGGTACAATTATAAAAGAAACCGTAGATGAGCAGATAGATGCATTTGAAAAGATGATTTTCTATCCTAAGGCATTTACGTTTTTAGGTAAAATAGCCAAAGAATTGGATTATGAATTGGTGATGATTACCAATCAAGATGGACTTGGTACAGACGTTTTTCCTGAAGATACGTTTTGGCCAGTACATAATTTTATATTGAAGTCTTTTGAAAACGAAGGAGTCGTTTTTGACAAGGTCTTTTTAGACCGCACATTTCCGCATGAAAATGCAAATACAAGAAAACCAGGTACAGGTTTGTTAATGGAGTATTTTTCGGAAGACTACGATTTAAAAAATTCGTTTGTAATCGGTGATCGTTTAACGGACATTGAATTAGCGAAAAACCTAGGTTCAAAAGGAA